>NZ_JAAIYB010000002.1 GCF_010894475.1 Myxococcus vastator | reverse complement strand
GACATCCCCCACCACGCCCAACAACCGCACCTGGTGCCGCTCCATCTTCCGGAGGGCCGCCAGAATGGTATCCGTGGGAAAAACGGTGGCGATAAGGGAGGACCACATTTCCTTCAAAGCCTGTTTCCGCCGCATTGCCACGTCCTCCGAGTCGTTGCCTACATCTCCCTGCAACAGTCCTGCCGGGCAGGAGCCTGCTCACCAATGAACACGGCATGGCCCCGCGGTCCGGCTTAGACTGGTGACGTGACTCGTCGACAGGTGGCACGGCTGGGCCGGATGGCGGACCTCTTTTCGCGGACGATGACGCGCGGGAAGGAGGGGTTGCTGACGCTCAGCTTCCGCCCGGATGAGCTGTACCGGGTGCCCACGGACGACGGGGCCTCCATTGCCCTGGGCCGCTACCACGCCCGAGGCGAGAAGCGCTTCGCCCAGCCCGTCATCCTCTGCCACGGGCTGGGGGCCAACCGCTTCCACCTGGACTTCGACGAGCAGTACAGCCTGGCTCGCTACCTGGCCCGCGCCGGCTTCGAGACGTGGGTGCTGGAGCTGCGGGGCCGGGGGCTGGCGGGCGACTGCCCGGACTTCAACTTCGACGACCAGGCCGAGCACGACGTGCGCACGGCGGTGCGAACCGTCTTGTCCACAGGTGCGAAGGAAGTGCTCTGGGTTGGTCATTCCAAGGGAGGGTTGATGCTCTACGCCCACCTGGCGAAGACACCGCAGGCGCCCGTGCGGGCGGCCGTGGCCCTGGGCAGCCCCTTCACCTTCGCGGTGCAGCCGGGCCTGCGCACCTTCATCCAGAGGGTGGAGCCGGTGCTGAAGCTGCGGGTCATCCCCACCAGCCGCGTCACCAGCATCGCCCTGTTCGGCGCGCCGCCGGGGCCCATGAGCCGCTACATGATGCTGGCGGAGAACATGGAGACGGAGGTGGTGCGGCGCGCGCTGGCCAACGTGCCCGCCGACATCGCCGGCGGCGTGGGGCGCCAGTTCGCGCGGTGGATTACCACCAACCGCTTCACGTCCTACAACGGCGAGTTCGACTACCGGGAGTCCCTGTCCCGGGTGACCATCCCCTTCCTGCTGCTGGCGGGCAGCAAGGATTTGCTGGCCCCGCCCATGGCGGTGGCGCGCGCCAAGGAGTACCTGGGCGGGCCGGTGAAGATGCTCGTGGCGGGCAAGGCCCACGGCTTCGGGGCGGACTACGGGCACGCGGACCTGATCCTGGGCCGCCGGGCCCCGGACGAAATCTTCCCGCTGATTGAGGCGTTCCTCTCCGCACACGCGACGCGGCCGTAGGCCCGGTGAGGTTGTCCGGCCCTGCCCGGCGTGCTACCGGAACGGGCCTCGCGCCATGACTGACGGCTTGCCACCCTGGAGCCCTCCCCCTCACGAGGCCCCGCGCATGCGCTTCTCTCCTACTCGCGCCTTCCTGGTCCCACTCGCCCTCGCGCTGGCGGCGGGGCTGGGCCTGCCCGCCTGCACCAAGCCCGTGAAGGAGACGCCGGAGGCCCTGGTGGTCGCCAGCGTCAACGGCGAGGTGCTCAGCCGGGCGGACTTCGAACAGGAGCTGTGGCGCGAGCTGGCGCTGTCGGACGTGTCCCAGCGCACCTCCGAGGACGTGGAGCCCTTCAAGCACGCGCTGCTCGACACGTACATCCACCGGATGCTGCTCCTCCAGGAGGCGCGAAAGCACAACATCACCGTCACCCCGGAGGAGGTGGACCGGGGGGTGCTGCGGCTGTCGGGGGATTATCCGGCGGGCAACTTCAACGAAGTCCTCGCCCAGGGCCAGCTGTCCATGGCGGAGCTGCGCTCGCGGGAAGCAAGCCGGCTGACCATCGAAAAGCTGTTCGCCAGCCACGTCTATTCGCGCGTGGCGGTGACGGAAGAAGAGCTGCGGGCCTGGTACGCCGCGCACGAGCAGGACTTCCACGAGCCCGAGCAGGTCCACGCCGCGCAAATCGTGGTGAAGGGCCTGGACGAGGCACGGCGGCTGCAATCCCAGCTCAAGTCCGGCAAGAAGTTCGCGGACCTGGCGCGCAGGTATTCGCTCAGCGCGGACGCCAAGCTGGGGGGCGACCTGGGGTTCTTCCCCCGGGGGCAGATGCCGCCCGCCTTCGACGAGGTGGTATTCAAGCTGGGGGTGGGGCAGGTTTCGGACGTGGTGTCCACCGAGTACGGCTTCCACCTGTTCCGCGTGCTGGAGCGCAAGCCGGCGCGCAAGCGGGAGTTCGCGGAGGTGCGTGCGCTGGTGGAGGGCAAGCTGCTGGAGCAGAAGCGGTCGCAGGCGCAGGAGACGTTCGAGAAGGAGCTGCGGAAGAAGGCGCAGGTCCAGGTGAACGAGGCCACGTTGCAGGCCATCCGCGGGCGGGTGGCGCCCCAGCAGGCGACGGCGGAGTGACGACGGAATCGAAGACCGGGGCGGCGGTTGGACGCGCCCGGGGTGGTACGGAAGGATGGCAGGAATGAAGAAGCTGGTGGCGGCAATCGCGGCGGTGGCGCTCCTGGGGAGCGGCGGGGCGGCGCACGCGGAGCTGGTGGACAAGGTGGCCGCGGTGGTGAACCGCGACATCATCGCGCTGTCCGAGGTGCAGCAGCGCGCGGCGCCGGAGATGGCCCGCGTCAACGACCCGGACCCGCGCAAGCGCGGCGAGCAGCGGCTGGCGCTGATGAAGACGGCGCTGGACACCCTCATCGGCGAGAAGCTGATGGAGTCCGAAATCGCGCAGCTGGGCATCACCGCCACCGAGGCGGAGGTGGATGAGCTGGTGGCGGACGTGCGCCAGCAGAACAACATCACCGACCCCGCGCAGTTCGAGCAGCTCCTGATGGGGGAAGGCCTCACCATGGCCACCTACCGGGACATGATGCGCAAGCGCATCCTGAGAGACCGCCTGCTGCGCATGAAGGTGGGCCCCCAGGTGAAAATCACCGAGGAGGACCTCAAGGCCGCCTACACGCAGTACACGCGCCTGGAGAGCGGTGACTCGGAGGTCCACGCGCGCCACATCCTGGTGCAGGTGGACGCCAAGGCCACGGCGGAGCAGGTGGAGGCCGCCAGGCAGCGGGCGGAGGCCATCGCCACGGAGGCGCGCCGGCCGGGCATGGACTTCGCTTCGCTGGCCCGCGCCCGCAGCGAAGGCCCCAGCGCCGCGGACGGGGGCGACTTGGGCTGGTTCAAGCGCGGCGTCATGGTCGCGGCCTTCGAGAAGGCCGCCTTCGGTCTCCCCGAGGGCGGCGTCAGCGCGCCGGTGCGCACCAACTTCGGCTGGCACGTGCTGAAGGTGGAGGAGCGCCGCTCGGTGGCCGCCGCGTCCTACGAGGAGATGCGCTCCAAGCTGGAGGGCAAGCTGCTCCAGGAGAAGACGGAGAAGTTCCTCGACCAGTACGTGCAGGAGCTGCGGCAGAAGGCCAGCATCGACGTGAAGATGTAGCCGCCATGGGACTTCCGCTCGTCGGCATCTCCCTGGGGGACGTGTCGGGCATCGGGCCGGAGGTGACGGCCGCGGCCCTGACGAAGCCCGCCGTGCGCAAGGTGCTCGTCCCCGTCATCTTCGGGGACGGGCCCACGCTGGCGCGCTTCCCCGTCTTCCGCCGCTACGCCCGCGTGGAGCCCTCCGCCCTGGGCCGCGTGGAAGGCCCCACCGTGGTGGAGGTGACGCGGCTGCCGGAGAAGGACCGCGCGCCCGGGAGGCCCTCGCGCGAGGGCGGCCGTGCGCAGTACGCCTTCGTGACGGCGGCCATCGACGCGATGCGGGCCGGACACGTGGACGCGCTGTGCACCGCGCCCGTGTCGAAGGAGCAGATTTCCCGCGCGGGCATCCCCTTCATGGGCCACACCGAGGTGCTGGCGGAGGCCTTCGGCGTGGACGTGATGATGTTGATGGACGGGCCTCGCGTGCGCGTGGCGCTGGCCACCAACCACGTTCCCCTGGCGGACCTGCCGCGCCTGCTCACCGTGGACGGGCTGACGGCGCAGCTCAAGCTGCTGTCGCGCAGCCTGGAGCCGGTGGTGGGCCACAAGCCGCGCATCGCCGTGCTGGGGCTCAATCCGCACGCGGGCGAAGGCGGGCTCCTGGGACGCGAAGAGGTGGAGGTGATTGGCCCCGCCATCCGCAAGGCCCGCGCGGCCCGGGTGGACGCGCATGGGCCCATCCCCGCGGACGGCCTCTTCGCGAAGCCCGACGCGGTGGGCGCGCGCTACGACGCGGTGCTGGCCATGTACCACGACCAGGGGCTCATCCCGGCCAAGGCGCTGGACTTCGAGCGCACCGTGAATGTGACGCTGGGCCTGCCCGTGCCGCGCACGTCTCCCGACCACGGCACGGCGTACGCCATCGCTGGCAAGGGTGAGGCGAGCTGCGTGCCCATGGTGGAAGCGCTGCTCAAGGCCGCTCAGCTCACGGGGGCCCGTCTTTCGCACCGGACAACGCGGCGACGTGCTCGGCCAGGTCCGCTCCGTCCTTCGCGGGGTCGATGAGCTGGACGTGCGCCCCGGAGCCACTGTCCGGGAGCACCATCACCGTCACGAGGCCTTCGGGGCACTCCCCCAGACACCCTGACTCCATCACCCGCGTCCGCTCCGCGAGCCCCCGTCCCGCCAGGGCCTCCTGCAGCCGGCTCGGCAGGTCCACGCCACCGGCGCTGACCTCCAGCCGCATGAGGCAGCAGTGGCAGACGTGCAACTCGGTGGGCTCCGGGGGTTCGAGCGCTGACATTCCAGGAGGGAGCATAGAAGCCAGCGGGCCGACCCCGCCTCAGAAAATGAAGGGGAAGCGGATGGGCTCCCGCATCCGCACCTGATGCACCGGGAAGGTCCAGCGGCGCACCACGTCCTCGATGCAGCGCGACAGCGGCGTGGCGCGCAGCGCGGCGGTGTCCATGGACACGTTGAGCGTCTCACCGCTGGGGAGCACCGACCACTGCACCATGAAGCGGCCACCGGCCTCCATCGGCGTGCCCTGCGCGTGTGAGCGCAGGCATGCGGTGATGGCGGGCTGGTTCGTCAGCACCACCTGCTTCACGTCCTCCGGCGTGAGGTGCGCCTTCACGTCCACCGCGGGCGGCACGTAGACGGTGCGCGCGGGCTCCTCCGCCTTCGCGCCCTCCGCGTCCGCGTCTTCGGTGAAGCCCAATTCGCGCGCGAAGGCCTCGTCGAGGTCCGCGTACGGCCCCTGCTCCGACGTGTCCTCCTCCACGGCCTCCGCGGCGACGTCGCCCGGGGAAGTCGCGATGCCGTCCTGAGACGCCGCGCCTTCCGCCTCAGGGGCTCCGAAGTCGAGCTCGACGGGCGCGGGAGGCAGGGCCGACGCTGCGTCCGTCTTCGTGGGGGCCTTGCGCTGGATGGGCGCGGGGCGCACCACCGCGAGCGACTCCGCCACGGGCGTGCCCGGGTTTCGCGCCGGCTCCGAAGCAGGCGTGGACGCGCGCAGTCCCTTCGCCGCGTCCTGAAGCAGCGCCGAGCCCATGCCCGGCTGCGTGCTGGAGACCGCCACGGACGACACAGCACCGGAGACGTGCGACGGGGCCTCGAGTGCCGCGTCCGACGATGAGCCGCTCACGGCGGCCTCCGCGGACGTGCTTGCTCCGCTGACGTGCCCCGACGGGGCGGCGGTGCGCATCGCGGCGCCAGCCTGGGCGTCACCGCTCGCGCCGAGGACAGCGCCGTGCGCCGTGCGCCGGAGGGCATCATCGACGCTCGCCCGCGTCCCCGTGGAAGCTCCGCGCACGGAGAGTCCCGCGACCAGCAGCAGGCCCGCCGTCAGCGCGCCCACGGCCGCCGCGCCCATCAACGCCCCGGGACGAAGGCCCAGGACACGGCCTGTCTTGGTCGCGCGCGCACGACGCCACCGCGCGGACTCCGGGGGCGCATGCGTCGGCGCATCACCCCACATGGGCGCAGCCGGCGCACGCGCCAGCACATTCTCCGCACGCGGCGGCAACAAGGCACCCAGGGACGTCACCTGCTTCGCTCCAGGCGAAGTGCGCATCCACTCGGGAATCTCCACCGTGGGCTCGGGCAACACGTCCAGCGCGTGCGAGGTGGACGGCGGCAGGCGCGCCAGCCACGCCGTCTCCTCCTCCGCGAGCGCGAGCAGCGCGCGCATGCTCGCGGAAACCTCCGCCACGGGTGCGGTGGCCTCCACGGCCGCGTCGTCTTCTCCCGCCTCGAGGAGCTCACGGTCGAGATACGCGTCGAGGTCTCCCTCCAGCACCTCGCTCACGGGCACCACGCCGCGCGGCGCCAACGCACCTGGAGTGCTTTTGCCCTGAGTACGGAACTGCCCTTCAGCTCCGGAAAGAAGCTCGTCCACACGCCCTCCCTCGCCCGCGCTGCACTCACCGGCCCTGACTTCGACAGGGCGTGCAACGTAGGAACCAGTCCTCGTCGCGCCACCCCCCACTGTTCGTCCTAGAACGCTGTGCCTCCTGGAGGCACCACGCCTGTCCACTGCTTCACCGGATCAACTCACGGCGGATGGCGCACGCGGACCCGCAACTTCGCGTTTCGGAGATTCATTCCGCACGCGTGCACGCGCGTTGTGCTGACACCCCCCATGTATCGAGCACGCCTCGCATCCGCCCTGCGGGCCTCCAGCGCTCCGACCTGAAGATGACGGATGGCACCGACGCCGTGTCCTTCACCGACGTGTGGCAGCGCCGCGACGGGCAGTGGACGGGCAGTGGAAGAGGGGGTTCGCGTTCAGCAGGCCGGCCGCGCCCGCCGAGGCGCAGCAGGCGCCCGAAGCCGCACCACAGCAGCAGCAGGTCCTGCCCTGGCGTCCCACCGGGACGTTCCACACCCCACACCTCCGATACGCGGCGTCAGGCGCCGCGCACTCCGCACCGCGGCGCCGCCTGCGCAGCGCACGCAGCTTGATACCCTCCGAGCAGCGGGAGGCCGTCATGATGCAGCGCTTGCACGGTGAGCGCCGGTGGAGGCTGCCGGCCCAGGGGGAAGACTGGCTCGTCGTACCGTCCGTCGACCTGGAGCGCCTGAAACATCCACACGCGCCCGTCCCCGACGTCTTCGTCAGCGCCGCCTTGAAGCGCTGGCTGGCCACCCCCGCCGCGCACACGCTGTATGCGATGTACGAAGCGCTCGGAGGCAGCCGCCCGCTGGGCCTGTCCGGCCTGGAGCGCGGCCGGTACGAGCAGCGCCTCCAGCAGCGGCTCACCGAGGCCTTCACGCACCGCGAGCTGGTGGCCCTCCCCATGGCGCGGCCGGTGCTCCTGCCCACGCCCTGGCCGGAGCCACCGCCACAGACGTCCGAGGAAGCCCCCGTCGAGGAACAGACGTGGCTGGCCATCGAGCTGAAGGACGAAGAGGGCAGCCCCATCCCCCACGCGCGCTACCGGGTGACGCTCCCGGATGGAAGCACGCGCGAAGGCACGCTCAACAAGAATGGCTATGCGCGCGTGGACGGCGTGAATCCCGGCCAGTGCCAGGTCACCTTCCCGGAGCTGGACGGGCAGAGCTGGTCATGACGGCCTCGATGTCCGAGGCCTCCTTGGGGATGGCGGCGGTGAGCACCTCGTTGCCACCCGGCGTGACGAGCACGTCGTCTTCGATGCGGATGCCGCGCACGTCCGCGTAGCGCGCCAGCACGTCGCGCCGCAGCCTGTCCCCCGCGCGCGCCATGAGCCGCGCGTCCGACAGGATGGCGGGCACCTGGTACAGGCCCGGCTCAATCGTCACCGCCATGCCGGGCTCCAGGTCCCGGTCCAGCCGGAGTGAGCGGTGGCCGAACTCCGGCGAGCGCGCGCGGCCCGGCGCATAGCCCGCCCGGTCCCCCAAATCCTCCATGTCATGCACGTCCAGGCCCAGCAGGTGGCCCACGCCGTGCGGGAAGAAGAGCGCGGTGACGCCGTCCACCACCAGCTCCTCCGCGTCTCCCCGGAGGATGCCCAGCGCCACCAGGCCTCGTGCCAGCTCCCGGTGCGCGGCCAGGTGCACGTCGCGGTAGCGCGTCCCCGGACGGACGGCGTCGATGCTGGCCTGCTGCATGCGCAGCACGACGTCGTACAGCTCGCGCTGCGTGGTGCTGAAGCGCCCCGTCACCGGCCACGTGCGCGTCACGTCACAGGCGAAGCCAGCGGGGCTCTCACCGCCCACGTCCGCCAGCAGCAGGTCTCCCTCGCGCAGCGTGTGGTCATAGCGCAGGTTGTGCAGCACCTCGCCGTGCACGGTGACGATGGGCTGATACGCCGGCCGCACGTCGCGCGAGACGAACTCCGCCTCCATCGCGGCGCGCACCGCGGCCTCCAGGATGCCCGGCCGCGTGGCGCGCATGCCCGCCACATGGGCCGGCGCCGTGACTTCCGCGGCCTGACGCAGCTGCGCCTGCGCGGCGTCGTCATGGCGGAGCCGCAGCGCAATCATCGCGTCCGCCAGCGGCACGTCCACCGCCGCCAGGTGGCCGGGGCGCACCTCGCGGCCCAGCAGCGCGGCCACGTCCAGGCACGTCTCCCAATCTGGAGTGGGCAGCGTCGCCACGTCGCGGCCCTTCAGCGCCGCGGGTAGCTCGGCGCGCGAGCGCACGGTGCAGCCCGTGCGCTCCGCGATTTCAGCGAAGCCGGGCACCGCGCCGTCCCACAGCGCGTCGTCGGGGCCGGGCTCGGGCAGGTACAGCGTCCAGCCCTGGCCGTCATGGAAGCCCACGCCGTCCGGCGTCGCGAGCCCGAAGAGGTAGAGGAAGTGGCTCGACGCGCGAAAGGGGAACTGGTCGGCGGCGTAGTTGCGCGGGCGGGGGCGGCTCGACGCCAGCAGCGCGGGCGCGCTCCCCAGGACTTTCGCCAGCTGCTCCCGCCGCCGGGTGAGAGCGGAGCGCTCGGAAACGGAAGGGAGCAGCATTCTGGAACCTCGCGTTCAGGCCCCCAGCGGGCGCTGGGGCAACAACTTGAAGAGGAAGGCCAGCAGGTCGTCGAAGTGGCCGCCCTTGCGGAAGACGGCGTCCACCGGCATGTCGATTTTCCCGTCATGACCGGTGACGAAGACGACCTTGGTCTTCGGCATGTGGTGGCGCACCAGCGGAATCAGCCCCGTCCCAAAGCCGTCACCCAGGCTCTGGTCCAACAGCACGGCGTCATACGCACGAGGCCGGTTCAATAATCCCGCGGCCTCCGAATAGGAACCAGCGGTGACGACCGCGAAGCCCGCATCCTCCAGCAACGCGGACAGCGTCATCCGGTTGGAGGGGTCGTCCTCCACGAGCAGCAGGCAACGCCCGAACGTCCAGTTCGTCTCCATCACTTGCTCCCCCGAGTCACGTCACTTCGGTCATGCGCCCCGGCCTCCGCGCCCGTGAATTGAATCTCCACGTAGGTGCCCCCGGAGGGGCCCGCGCCCAGGTCCAGCTGCCAGCCATGCCGCACGGCCGTCCGGTGGACGATGCTCAGCCCCAGGCCGGCGTGGTGGGACCGCGTGGTGAAGAAGGGCTCCAGCGCGCGGGAGTACGCCTCCGGCGCCAGGCCCTCTCCGGTGTCCTCCACGCGCAGGCACACGCCGCTCTCGGTGTCGCGCGTGTGCACCGTGAGCGTGCCACCGCGCGGCATGGCCTCCAGCGCGTTGTCCACGAGGCAGCGCACCAGCAGCGCCAGGTCCTCCGCCTCCAGCGGGACGCCGCCCTGCTCCTTCAGGTCGCGCACCACCTCCACGGACGGCGGCACCTGGGCCTCGGCGAGCGCGTGCTCCACGCCGACGCGGGCGCTGCACCGGGGGCGCGTGCCACCCGTAGGCGGCGGCGCGCGCTTGGAGAGCACGTCCTCGGCGGACGTCAGCTCCTTCTCGATGAGCTGGAAGAACGTCTCCACGCGTGGGTCCGCGCTCCAGAGGTCCGTCTTCTTCACCTGCCGCATCAAGTAGAACGAGGCGTTGCGGATGCTGGCCAGCTTGTTGCGCAGGTCGTGCCGCAGGGTGGAGGCCACCACGTCCGCCACCGCCGCTCGCTCACGCGCCTGGAGGTCTCTGCCTGCCATGGGTCAAATCCTCGCGCCTTGCGGCCCTTGCTGAGGCCGGCCTCGCACCCGTGCAATCGCCTGTACCAGCTCGCGCAACGGTACCGGCTTGGTCATGCACACCACCGCGCCCTGCGCCGCCACCCTGCGCAGCATCTCCGGCACCACGTGGCCGGACACGGCGATGATGGCGACGGACAGGTTCGCCGCGCGCACCTTGGACACCAGCTCCGGCCCGCTCATCTCCGGCATCACCAGGTCCAGCACGCAGACGTCGTACTCCCCCGAACGCAGCGAGGACAGCGCCTCCTCGCCGCTGTACACGGCGCGCGCGCGCAGCCCCACCGTGCTCAGGGCGCGCACCATGCCGCGCGCCACCTGTTCGGTGTCGTCCACCACCAGGACCTGGGGCGCCGCCGCCGCGCGCAGCACCGTGTCCAGCGCGTGCGCCACGTCGAAGGGCTTGGGCAGCACGGTGAAGGCGCCCTCGGCGAGCGCGTCATCCACCAGCTCCTCCGCCGTGAAGGCCGTCATCAGCACCACCGGCATGTCGGGGCGCTCCTGCTTGATGCGGCGCAAGAGCTCCACGCCGTGCAGGCCGGGCATGCGGATGTCCGTGAGCACCACGTCCACGGACTGCTTCTCCAGGAGGCGCAAGGCCTCCTCACCATTGGCCGCCTCGAGGACCGTGTGGCCCTCCAGCTCCAGGTTCGCGGCCAAGGTGATGCGAAGCGACTCCTCGTCGTCGACCAGCAGGATGCGCGCGGGGGCCACTGCGACGTCCTCCATCATGCGGCCTGGGCCGCCGCTGCCGCGGGGAGCTCAATCAGGAACTCACTACCCCGCTCCGCTTCGCTGCGCACAGAGATTGTGCCGCCATGACGTTGCACCATGTTGGCGACAATGGCCAGCCCCAAGCCGGTGCCACGCGTCTTCGTGGTGAAGAGCGGTTCGAAAATCTTGGGCAGCACCTCCGGAGGAATCCCCGCGCCGTCATCCACGACCCGGACGCGCCAGGGGCTCGCGTCTCCACCTTCCGCCACGACTGAAACCTCCCCCGTGCGCCCCACGGGCATGGCCTCCACCGCGTTCTGCACCAGGTTCACCAGGACCTGGCGGAACTGCTCCTTGTCCAGGTGTGGCACCGGCAGCGACTCCGGCACGTCATTGATGATTCGCACCCCTTCCCGCTGCGGCACCACGCCAATGGCCTCGTCCACCAGCGGACGCAGCGGACACGGCTGGAGCGCGGGCGGACGCTCGCGGGCGAAGTCGAGCAGGTCGGAGATGATTTTCGCGCAGGCGTTCAGCTCGCGCTCCATCAGCCCCAGGAACTGGGGCACCCGTGGGTCATTCGCGGCCCCCGCCGGGTCCTTCGTGAGCTTCCGGGAGAGGTAGGCGTGGGAGTTGCGCACGGCGGCCAGCGGGTTTCGCAGCTCGTGCCCCACGCTGGCGGCCAGCTGTCCCACCGCGGCCAGCTTCTCCACGCGGATGAGGTGCTCCTGGAAGCCGCTGAGCTCGCGCAGGGCGCGGTCCAGCTCGCGCGCCTTCGCGTACTCACGCTCGCGGGCCAGCTCCAGCTCCGCCCGGCGCACCGCCACCTCGCGCAGCTCGCGCAGCATGCCCCGGCACGAATACACCAGCACCACGTCGATGAAGGCCACCCAGAAGGCGTGC
Organism: Myxococcus vastator; assembly: GCF_010894475.1. Classification (GTDB taxonomy): domain Bacteria; phylum Myxococcota; class Myxococcia; order Myxococcales; family Myxococcaceae; genus Myxococcus; species Myxococcus vastator. The sequence goes on along the minus strand of NZ_JAAIYB010000002.1, from coordinate 46,760 downwards.
TCCACGAAGCGCCACAGCTCCGGCGGAAAACCGCCGTAGAGCGAGTGCGACCACATGGTGCCGCGCAGCACGTGGTCCACGACGGTGGTGATGCTCGCGGTGAGCAGCACCCACGGGTCGCGGTACAGCGCCAGGAAGGCCAGCGAGCCGAAGATGTGGAAGTGCGTCTCCACCCGGCCGTCCGTCAGGTAGATGAGCAGCGAGGACCAGAGCGCCTGGCATACGGCCACCACGTGACGGGTGGGCGTGGAGCCCGGGCGCCAGCGGGCCATCAACATCGGGAAGGCGCTGAGCAGCGTGCCCACCAGCAGGGCCGCCTGGAGCTGCGCGCCGCTGCTCCGCGGACCGAACAGGGCGATGACGATGCCCACCCCCCACTGGCCCAGCATCAGCCCCGCGAAGAGCCGGTCCGTGCGGACCTGCACCGCGGACAGGTGCTCGCGGAACAGCCGCGCGGCGCGCTCCTTGAGCGCCAGGGGCGGGCTGGACGTCTCATCCCGCGCCGGGCTCATGGCGTGCTCCCGCGGGGGTCTTCCAGCTCACAGCCGTAGACGGCGTGTCCGGCCAGCGCTTCCGCCGGCGCGTCCTCCAGCAGGGCCTCCACCGCGGCGCGCCCGGCGTTGTCGCCCGCGTGGCCCCGGGCCGTGGTGATGCCGCCGCTGAAGCGCAGCGCCCCACCCGCGTCGTAGAAGAGCACCTGACCGGAGGTGACGGCGCCGAAGCGCTCCGCCTGGACGCCGCCCTCGTCGCGCAGCGCGGTGACGCCCGGAATCGCCGCCGCGGAGCGCCACAGCTCGCCCTGCTCCCAAGCCTCGCCGGTGCCCTCGGGCTTGAGGAAGAGCACGAAGGCGTCCAGCCGCCCCCGCGCCTTCGCCATCACCCACGAGAGCTCGCCCAGGCTCGCGCGCGTACAGGGGCAGCGCGGGTGCGCCAGCATCACCAGCGTGGGGCGGCCCTCCACGCGTGGCACGGTGGAATCCCCGGGCCAGCGCGCGGGCGCCGCCAGGGACTCGCCGGGCGTGAGGGAGTAGCGAGCCATGGCCAGCGAGCCCGCCACGACGCCGCCGAGCCAGACGACGCCGGACACCACCCACCACCCACGCCTTCCCACGGGGCCCCTCATCGCTCAGCCCCCGGACTCGCCCGCGACCCACGCAGGCGCCCCGCGCACGGAGCCGTGGCGAACTTGGCAAGTGAGGCTGTCGAGTGGACGGCGGCGGTGGTGACGAGGTGGGGAGCCTCGGCGTCGACCCGCAGCACCTGGAGGCGCTGGGCTTTCATGGCGTGACAAGCCCCACGATAGCGCTCAGCACCCCAGGCCTGTCATGGGTTTGAATGGCAAATGTTCGGAAGGTGCGCCGCGCGACCGCCCAGCTGGATGTCTGTAATGAGAATGAAGCGCCGCGCGAGGGACACCGTCACCGGTGGTGCGTGTGGAGCGCGTCCGCGTAGTGTTGGAGCTGGCGCCTGGCGGCGTCGAACGCGTCCGTCACCGCTTGATAGGCATCCTCGTGGCCGGTGCGCGCCTGGGGGTCCCGGGTGGCGACGATGTTCCTTCCCGGCACACTCACATCCACACGCACGTGGAAATGCCGGCCGTGCTGCTTGTGCCGGTGCGGCTCCTCCACCACCACATGGCACCCCACGATGCCGTCGTAGAACTGCTCCAGCTTGCCGGCGTGGTCACGGATGTACTCGCTCAGGGCCTCGCTCGTCTCCATGCCCCGATAGGTGATTTGCAGCGCTCGGTTCATCGTCCGCCTCGCGTGGTGGTGCCCCCCAAGAAGGGGGCATCGGGTTGCCTCCCTTCCGGATGCATTTGCGCGGCCAGCGCGCCAGGTCCGCGAAATTCCATCAGCGCCGCGAAAGCCACACGCTGCGTTTGCGGCGAAATGGGACACCGCCGCAGTCCCTGCGTGGCGATTTGCCCCACCACCCCTGGGAGGCGGGCGTGGGCTCGCCCGGCGCCACGCTCAACCCCCGGCGGCCACCTCGAGCACCGCCGCGCCATGGACCTGGCCCCGCCGCAGCGCGGTGAGGGCCTCGTTGGCGGCGGACAGTGGGAAGGTCTGCACCTGTGTGCGCACCGGCACCGTGGGCGCGAGCGCGAGGAAGTCCAGCGCATCCGCCCGGGTGAGGTTCGCCACCGAACGCACCACGCGCTCCTCCCACAGCAGCGCGTAGGGGAACGAGGGGATGTCGCTCATGTGGATGCCGCCGCACACCACCACACCGGCCCTGTCCACCGCCCGGAGCGCGGCGGGCACCAGGGCGCCCACGGGCGCGAAGAGGATGGCCGCGTCCAGCCGCTCTGGAGGCACGGTGTCCGAATCCCCCGCCCACTCCGCGCCCAGCTCCCGCGCGAACCGCTGGCCCTCCACGTCCCCCGGCCGGGTGAAGGCGAAGACGCGCCGGCCTTGATGGCGCAAGACCTGGATGAGCAGGTGCGCCGCCGCGCCGAAGCCGTAGAGGCCCAGCAGGCGCCGCTCCCTCCCCGCCATGCGGAGGCTGCGAAAGCCGATGAGGCCCGCGCACATCAACGGCGCGGCGTGGACGTCGGGGTACTCGGGCGGCAGGGGGAAGCAGAAGCGCTGGTGGGCCACCGTGAACTCCGCGTAGCCCCCATCCAACTGGTACCCGGTGAAGCGGGCCTGCTCGCAGAGGTTCTCCTGTCCAGCGAGACAGAAGCGGCAGCGGCCACAGCTCCAGCCGAGCCAGGGGACGCCCACTCGCATGCCCACGGGAATGGCCGTCGCCCGCTCGCCCGCCGCCTCCACCGTGGCCACGATTTCATGGCCGGGGATTAGCGGCAGCCTGGGCTTCGGCAGCTCCCCGTCCACGACGTGCAGGTCGGTGCGGCAGACCGCGCAGGCGCGCACCCGGAGCAGCAGCTCCTCCGGGCCGGGACGGGGAATGGGCAGCCGCGTCTCGCGCAGGGGCTGCCCGACCTCGCGCAGCACCATCGCGCGCATGCTTCCTTCCATGCTTCACCCCCTGGCGCCGTGCGCTCCAGGGCAGGGCGCCCGGGATGAAGATGGAGGGGCGCCTCAAATCTGGACACCCGCGAGCAGGCCCGGCCACATGCGCACGGTGGTGCGGCCCTCGTCCGCGACGTGGCGCCACTGCGGCCCGATGCCCAGCTCATTCCAGCGGTCGCTGTCCTCCCAGGTGACGAGCGTGTTGGCGCTGACGCCACCGAACACCGCGAAGTGCCGCGCCACCTGCCAGCCCGCCATCAGCCGCAGCTGCCCCAGGACATGGTCCGTGTCATCGAAGAGCCGCTTCGTGTGGACGGAGCTGCCCACCAGGTCGATGTCGACGAAGAAGCGGCCCGCGGGGATGTGGCCGCCCAGGCCCGCGCCCAGGACATAGCGACGACGGTCCTCGTCGAGGGAGGGGCTGTAGCCCACCGTGAACAGCGAGTAGATGTGACGGCCGCCCAGCTTCACGCCGACGTTGGTGAGCGCCACGTCGCTGGCCCAGGCCTGCACACGGGCCTGGCCGCCGCCAACGAGGCTGAGGATGCCCACCGCCTCGCCGTCCAGCTCGCGGGCCACGTTGAGGATGCCCACCTGCGCGCCCGCCACGTTGCTGGCGATGTTGATGATGCCCACCTGCGCGCCGTCCACGTCGCCGCCCACGTTGATGATGGAGAGCTGGGCGCCGGAGAGGCTCCGCGCGTAGCTGACCCCCGAGGACATCTGGAGCCCCGTCATCTGCCCCGCCACGTTGAGGCCCGCGGAGGCCTGGAGGCCGTGGACCCGCCCCGCCGCGATGTTGGCGCCCACGCCCAACTGCGCCCCCAACAGGCCCTTCCCCGCGATGTTGACGCCCACGCCCAACTGCGCGCCATTCACCGCGCCCGACGCGATGTTGCCGCCCACCGCGAGCTGCGCACCTTCCGCATTCCCGCGCACCACGTTGACGCCCACCGTGGACTGCAGGCCCAGCAGGTCCGCGCCGGCCACGTTGGCGCCCACGGAGAACTGCGCGCCCGTCACCGGCCCTCGGACCAGGTTGGCGCCCACCGCGAGCTGCGCGCCGCTCAGTCCGCCTTCCCCGACCCAGTTGCCAGCAATCGACATCGCCAGGCCGTCCACCCGCTTCGCGTGCGTCGCCACCAGGCCGATGGACACGTTGTTGACCACGTTGCCGGTGTGGAAGCCCGACGTGCTCAGGCCCGGCAACAGGGAGAGGCTGAACGGGATGTGCACTTCGTTCGCGTCCGTCTCCGCCTGCTTCTCCGCCGAGGCCTCCCCAGGCGCGGAGGCGCGCACCTCACCACCCACGGCCGCGTCCTCCGTGGAGGCCAGCGGCTTCGCATCCGGCCGAGACGTGTTTCCCACGGCGTCCGGCGTGGCGGGCACGACGGTCGCTTCCGCCGAGGGCGCCCCGTCCGCAGAGGTGTGAATCACCGGCTGCTCCGCCGCGGCCACCAGCGGCGGTGCGGACAGCTCGCGCGCCACGCCCTGCCAATCGACAAACGCCGCCCCGCGCGCGGAGGACGCGGGGCTCGAGGACGGCCCGCCCGCCGTCTCCTCGGCCGAGGCCGAGCACGCCACCACCGCCACCATCATCCCCGCGCACACCGAGACCTTGCGATTCATCGCCTGGACCTTCCCTGGACTGTTGTGAATGCGGCCCGGCCCGCATCGCGCGAGCACCCGGGCCAGGAGGAGTCATCGGGAGGCGTCACCGCCCCGCTCGTGCAAGGGAACACCGGCGCCGCGCGGAACTGTCACCTGTCCGCTTCAGCGCAGCCACCGCCCACGAGCGCCCTCCGCCCAGCCGCTAACATCGCGCGCCATGTCCTCCCGTGCCCCGTCCCGCCGCGACGTGCTCACCGCGACCCTGGGTGGCCTGCTCCTGCCCGGCGCCGCCGCCTCACAGCCCGCGCAGCCCCGCTCCACCGTGAAGCCCCCGGAGAAGACCGCCGCGCCCTCGCGCGGCCGAGGCGCCGCCATGCTCACACGCCCCATCCCCAGCACGGGTGAAGCGCTGCCCGTCATCGGCCTTGGCACCTGGCAGACGTTCGACGCCACCCCGGACGCGCGAGCGCCCCTGGTCGAAGTGCTCCGCACCTTCCTCGACTCGGGCGCGCGCCTCATCGACTCCTCGCCCATGTACGGCCGCGCGGAGTCCGTGGTGGGCGAGCTGCTGCGGAAGCTCGACGCGACGAAGACGCCCTTCCTGGCCACCAAGGTGTGGACCACCGGCAAGAGCGAAGGCATCGCGCAGATGCGTGAGTCCCTCCGGCGCATGGGCCAGGGCCGCATGGACCTGATGCAGGTTCACAACCTCGTGGACTGGCGCACGCACCTGCCCGTCCTGCGCGACTGGAAGGCCCGTGGCGCCATCCGCTACCTCGGAATCACCCACTACGCCCGCGGCGCCTTCAATGACTTGGAGCGCATCATCCGCGAGGAGAAGCCGGACTTCGTCCAGCTGCCCTACTCGGTGCTGGAGCGCGACGCGGAGAAGCGCCTGCTGCCCGCCGCCGCCGAGCACGGCGTGGCGGTGCTCGTCATGCAGCCCTTCTCCAGCGGCACCCTCTTCGAGCGCGTGCGCGGCCGTCCCCTGCCCGGCTGGGCCGCGGACATCGACTGCACCAGCTGGGCCCAGGTGTTCCTCAAGTTCATCCTGGGACACCCGGCGGTGCACTGCCCGCTGCCCGCCACCCGCAAGCCCTCGCACGCCGCCGACAACGTGCGCGCGGGCTTCGGCCGGATGCCCGACGAGAAGCTCCGCGCCCGCATCGTGAAGGCGCTGGAGGGCTGAGCGGCGACTACAGCTCCGGGTCCGGCGTGTACTGGAGCTCCCCCGTGGGCTCCAGCACCAGGCCCGTGCCGGGCTCGTCCGCGTCGTCGTCGCGGCCCACCTCCAGCACGGACTCCTTCGCGTCCCACTGGCCCAGGTAGTACTCGCCGCCCGCGGCCATGCAGGCGCGGCCCTCCGACACCACCGTCTCCACCACTTCCTTGAGGTCGCTGGTGGCGCGCAGCAGCGTCCACGACTTGCCGTCCTCCTTGAAGCCCTCCACCAGTTCCTTGAGCTCGGCGTCGCGAGGCGCGCCGTCGGGCAGCGCCTGACGCTCCCACGTGCGCGGCTCGCGCTGTGGCTGACGGGCCTTCCACGCGCGCGCCAGCGCCAGCAGCTTCTCCTCCGCCGCCTCCTGGAGCGCGTGCATCTCCTCGGGCAGGTCAATCTCCTCCAGCGCCAGCACCGCCGTCTCCAGTTGCAGCGCCTTGAGGCTCCACTCGTTCCACGCCGTCTTCAGCATCCGAACCCTCGCTTTCCTGTCCGGCCACCTACCACACGCCCGCCTGCCCTGGCGGCGGCCAACCCACCGCCCTGTGCCCGCCGACCTCCGCGCTGCCTACCTTGTGCTCCCAAGGGAGGCAGCGATGGCCAGGAAGAAAAAGGACACCCAAGACGTCACCGAGCACTTCGATGACCTCATCCAGGGCATCAAGGTCGCGATGATGACCACCGTGGAAGCGGACGGCAGCCTGCGCAGCCGCCCCATGTGGACCCACGCGCGGGACTTCGACGGCGAGCTCTGGTTCTTCACCCGCGAGCACTCACCCAAGGTGGACGAGGTGACGCACGACCACCACGTCAACCTCGCGTACTCGGACCCGACCCGGGACCGCTACGTCTCCGTGAGCGGCCGCTGCCAGTTGGTGCTCGACAAGGAGAAGGCCCGCGAGCTGTGGAACCCCACCCTCAAGGCCTGGTTCCCCAACGGCTTGGATGACCCCGAGCTCGCCCTGCTCTGCGTCCGCGTGGAGAAGGCCGAGTACTGGGACACGCCCAACAGCCGCATGGTCCAGCTCGCCGGCATGGCGAAGGCCGCCATCACCGGACAGCCCTACGCACCGGGCGACCACCAGAAGCTCGACCTGGATGACAGCGCCCCGCTGCCCCACTGAGCCGGACCGGGCCCACCGGAATGGGCCCATATAAAGGAGGGACGGCGCCTCGCGACGGCTCCGCCCCCTCCTGTCCCACTCACACCTTCTTCATCCTTTACGCAGGATGGGTCACCATGAACCCATGGCGAACCTGTCCGAGGAGTGTGCCGTGGATGTCGTCCTTCTGACGACCTGGTGTTTCTCTGACAGCGTCGATCTCCTCGCCTTGTACCTCCGGCTGGGCTGATCCATGAGTGCGGCGCCTTCGGGTGGTAAGAGCCGCCACGCTCATGACGTTGAAGTGACGAACGCTTTAGAGTATCAACCATCCGCTTTCGAGATTTTCCGCATGCACGACCGGTATCGTACCGACCCGCATACGGCCGACTCGAATACGTCTAACGAAGGAACATCACGATGGAAAACAAGAGGTCGGTCGCGAAGCCGGACGGCAAGCTCGCGGTCTTGATTCCGGGTCTGGGCGCTGTGTCCACCACGCTGATGGCGGGTGTCGAGCTGGCGCGGCAGGGCAAGGGTCACCCCATTGGGTCGCTCACGCAGATGGGCACGGCCCGCCTGGGGAAGCGCACCGACGGGCGCACCGTGAAGCTCAACGAGCTGGTTCCCCTGGCGGAGCTGAAGGACATCGCCTTCGGCGCCTGGGACATCATCCGTGAGGACGCGTACGAAGTGGCCGTGCGCTCGGGCGTGCTCAGCGACAAGCACCTGGAGGAGGTGAAGCCGTTCCTCCAGGGCATCAAGCCGAAGCAGGGCGTGCACGACGCGGAGTTCGTCCGCCGCATCGAAGCCAACCACATCAAGGCCACCAAGACGCACCGCGAGAGCATCGAGGCGCTGCGCCAGGACATCCGCGACTTCAAGAAGGAGCTCAACGCGACGCGCGCCGTGATGGTGGTGTGCAGCAGCGTGGAGACCTTCCGTCCGCTGCCCGAGTCCTTCAAGACGCTGGCCGCCTTCGAGAAGGCGCTGGACGAGAACAGCCCGGACATCAACCCCACCGCGCTCTACACCTACGCGGCCATCAAGGAGGGCGTGCCCTTCGCGAACGCCACGCCCAACGCCAGCGTGGACACGCCGGCGCTCCAGGAGCTGGCCAAGCAGGAGGCGGTGGCCGTCGCTGGCCGTGACCTCAAGAGCGGCCAGACGATGATGAAGACGGTCATCGCGCCCGCGCTCAAGGCCCGCATGCTGGGTCTGGACGGCTGGTTCTCCACCAACATCCTGGGCAACCGCGACGGCGAGGTGCTGGACGACCCCGCGGCCTTCAAGGCCAAGGAAGTCACCAAGTCGAGCGTGCTGGACACCATCCTGCAGCCCGACCTGTACCCGGAGCTGTACAAGAAGTACGCGCACAAGGTGTCCATCCACTACTACCCGCCCCGCGGCGACGCGAAGGAGGGTTGGGACAACATCGACATCACCGGGTGGCTCGGCTACCCGATGCAGATCAAGGTCAACTTCCTCTGCCGCGACTCCATCCTGGCGGCCCCGCTGGTGCTGGACATCGCGCTGTTCCTGGACCTGGCCAAGCGGCTGGAGTGGCGCGGCATCCAGGAGTGGATGTCCTTCTACTTCAAGAGCCCCATGGCGCAGCCGGGCCTGCCGGTGGAGCACGACCTCTTCATCCAGCTCACCAAGCTGAAGAACACGCTGCGCGTCGTCGCGGGCGAGGACCCCATCACCCACCTCGGGCTCGACTATTACGGAGATGACCTCCCGCTCTCCAAATAGGGTCACCGCGCTCACGTGGCTCTCCACCGTCCTGGGGTTGAGCCACCTGGCGCTGGTGTACGCCACCGGCCGGCTGCGGTGGGACCACGTCGCGGCGGACGCGCTGATTCTGGGGGTGGCCTGGGCGGGCCCCCGCCTTCAGCGCTTCCTCCGCGGTGGGCTCGCGTTGTGGCTAACCGGGATGCTGCTGGACAGCCAGGGCCTCTGGCTGTTCCTGCGGGGCCCCATCCACACGGGCGACCTGTGGGAGCTGGAGCGCCAGTGGTTCCCGGCGCCCGGCGGCACCCACTGGCCCGACTGGTGGGCCACGCGCTTCACCCCGGCCTTGGACCTGCTGTGCGGCTTCGCCTACGCGGCGTACCTGTACGAGGTCTTCATCCTGGCCCTCTTCTTCTTCGTGAAGAAGGACTCGCTCTTCGAACGGCTGTGCTGGGGCTTCCTGGCGGCGAACGCGATAGGCGTCGTCATCTACGTGCTCTACCCCGCGGCGCCGCCCTGGTACGTGCTCCAGTACGGGCCGGGACCGGCCGACCTGGCCGCGGCCCCCAACCCCGCGGGCACGGCCCGCTTCGACGCGCTGCTGGGGATCCGTTATTTTGCGGGCTTCTACTCGCGCAGCACCAACGTGTTCGGGGCCATGCCTTCCCTGCACGCGGCGTACCCGTTCCTGGTGATGATGTTCGTGTGGTCGCGCGGCTGGGCCTGGCGCATCGCCACCGGGCTGTTCGCGTTGCTCGTCGCCTTCTCCGCCGTATACCTGACGCACCACTACATCCTGGACGTGCTCGCGGGCCTGGGTGTGGCGGCGGTTGCATTTCTGGCGGTCGAAAGCGTCTACGCCCGCGTGACGGCCTCCGCACCCTGGGCCGTGTCGTTGACTACAAGAGGAGACACCCGTGCTTGAGAACCTGATGGCGTGGTTGACCGGAAACATGTCTCCGTCCGCCCGCATCTGGACGGCGCTGGCTCCGGCCATCGTCGCCTGCACCTACTTCCTGGGTGGGCTGCTCGTCTTCTGTATCCGCTGCGCCTTCAAGGGCATCCCCCGCGACGAAGAGACGCTCAAGCGCGGCAGCACCGTGCTGGTGGGCTTCTTCCTGCGGCACTACTTCTTCTGGATCATCCAGCCGCTGTGGGCGGTGATTCTGCGCTCGGGCCTGCCGGCCAACGCGCTGTCCATGCTGTCGGGCCTGCTGGGCGTGTCGTCCGGCGTGGCGGTGGCGGCGGGCCGCTTCGCGCTGGGCGGCTGGCTCTTCCTGTTCGCGGGCATCCTGGACGTCATGGACGGGCGCATCGCCCGCACGCGCAAGGAGGCCAACCCCGCGGGCGCGGCGCTGGACTCGGTGCTGGACCGGTACGTGGACTCGGCGATGCTCATGGGTCTGGCCTGGTACTACCGGGACACCTGGGTGCTGCTGCCCGCGCTGATGGCGCTGCTCGGCTCCTCGCTGGTGCCCTATGTGCGCGCCAAGGGTGAGGGCCTGGGCGTCAACGTGCGCGACGGCGCCATGCAGCGGCTGGAGCGGGTGCTCTTCATGGGCGCGGGCACGGCGCTGTCGCCCATCCTGGAGGCCGTCTTCTGGCCCGAGGAGAAGCACCCCATGCACTGGCTGGCGGTGGTGGGGCTGGTGTTCGTCGCCGTCATGAGCAACGTCACGGCGCTCTCCCGCTTCCGCAACCTGGTGAAGGCGCTGGCGCCCCAGCGGCAGGAGGCGCGCTCTGGCAAGGCCATCATCGGCCTCAACGCCGTGGCGGGCGCGCTGGCCACCGCGGTGGACTTCGCGCTGGTGCTGGCGTTGGTGGAGTGGGTGGGCATGCTGCCCGCCTGGGCCACGGTGCTGGGCTGCGGCCTGGGCGCGGTGGTGAACTACTCCATCAACCGGGTGCTCACCTTCAAGAGCACCGGCGCGGTGGCGCGGCAGCTGGCGCGCTACTCGGTGGTGAGTGGCACCAGCGCGCTGCTCAACGCGGGCGGCGTGGCGCTGCTGACGCTGCACCCGCAGCTGGCCTACGCGCTGGGGTGGTGGCTGGTGCGCGGCGTGGTGTACTTCGCGTGGAACCTGCCGCTGCAGCGTGACTACGTCTTCAACAATGAGACGACGGCCGCCGAGGACCCGCTCATGGAGCAGCGCCCCCATGCGGCCTGAAGGGCGCTTCCAGGTGCTGAAGGGCCTGGCGGTGGCCACCGCGCTCGTGCTGCCCTCGGTGGCGGCGGCGGGCGCGGTGCTGGAGCCGAAGGTGTCCCCCAGTGACAACTACGGGGAGAACTTCACCTTCATCGGCGACCTGGACGGCGGCGCCTTCATCTTCGTGCAGTTGACGGTGACGAACATTGGTCCCGGCTCGCGCATCGGCCTGTGCCGGACCACGGTGCTCACGCCGGGACAGAAGGCCTGGTCCGCGCAGGCGAAGGTCAAGGCGCGCGACTGGAGCCATGACGCCAAGACGTCGACGCTGAAGATGGGGCCGTGCTCGGCCCGCTCCGCCGAAGGGGCCACGCGCGTGGAGGTGCCGCTGGAGGGCGGACGGGTGCTGCTGGAGTACGCCGCGCCCATGACGCCCCAGGGCCAGGAAGGCACGGCGGTGGAGGTGGGCAAGGACCGCTACCACCACGAGGTGACGCTGGCCTTCAGCGCGTTGAAGGCGACGGTGAGGCGGCCCAAGGGCGAGGACGTCGTCTACACGGGTGGCGGGTACGCGGACCACACGCGCTCCACCATCGCTCCGGCGAAGCTGGCGAAGCGGTGGGTGCGCTTCCGGGCGCTGCGCGGCGGCGAGAAGCTGGTGCTGCTGGCGCGTGAGGGGCAGGACGGTGAATACGGCCCCGTGTACGCGTGGGAGGAAGGCGCCAAGGCCCGCTCGCTGGAGCACTTCACGCTGGCGCGGGAAGGCGTGAAGGAGCGGAGCTCGTGGAAGGTGGAGCTGTTCGCGGACGGCGCCTCCGCCATGGTGCTGCGCTCCACGTCGCTGCTGCAGCGCAGCGCGCCGGTGGAGGAGCTGGGCGCGGTGCTGGGCGGGCTGGTGCGCACGGTGGTGGGCTCGCCGGTGACGTACCTGCACCGGGCGGTGCTGGAGCGCGAGGGCAAGGCGCCGGTGACGGGGCTGATGGAAGTGACGCTCGAGGGCGACCTGTGAGCCTTGCGCTGCTGCGGGAAGTGCACCACGTGCCGGGTGTGCGCGGCTGGGTGCGCAAGCAGGTGCTGCGCTCGGTGGCGCGCTGCGTGGAGTGGACCACGAAGCTGCCGGGGCGCGGGCTGAACGTGTCGCGGGTGAATGACTGGCTGTACGTGGGTGGCGCGGTGCCTCGCTCGCGGTACGCGGAGCTGAAGGCGCGTGGCATCACCGCGGTGATTGACGTGCGGGGTGAGCGCTGTGACGACGCGGAGGCGCTGAAGGCGCTGGGCATCGAGCTGCTGAATCTGCCGGTGACGGACCGCTATCCGCCGTCGGTGGAGCAGGTGATGCGGGGCGTGGAGTGGGCCCTGCCCCGGCTGGAGCAGGGCGGCACGCTGTATACCCACTGTGAGCACGGCGTGGGCCGGGGCCCGCTGGTGGGGCTGGCGGTGATGGTGGCGCGTGGCTGGGAGGCCCCGGCCGCGTACCGCGAGCTGCGGCAGGCGCGGTGGCAGTCCACGCTGAATGACCGGCAGCTGAATGGGCTCGCGGACTTCGTCGCCGCGTGGCGGGCTCGGACGTCCGAGCGGGCGGCGTAGGCCACAGATGACACCCCAGGGTCCCCTATCCGCGACGGTGGCATGGACTGTCGTGCTGGCCCTTTCGACAGGCGCACTGGGGTGCGGAACCAACCCCAACGTTCGGGTCAGGCGGCTGGAGAACGGTCGGCTCCAGGTTGACGGTCCCCTTGCCGGGCCGTTCAAGACGACAGAGGAACTCGCCGCCACAGGCTGCGAGCTCATGACCCGACAGGGTGGCGCTTCGGCAGGCCCCGCAGGCTCCGAATACTGCGCGCTCAACTACTACGCACCTGACGAGGATGCGTTCTACTTGAGCTACCTCTCCGACTTCAGAGACCGGGCGGACACTCGCGAGGCAAAGACCTGCTCGATGCCCGAGCTCCTCAACGACCCGGAACGCGTGAATGCCATCATCACGGGCGGCGACCACACGCATCCACACAATCCCCGCTTCTCCGCCGCGGACCTGAGTGGCAACTGGCATCCCACCCGTGCCGTGTCCCCGCGCTCAGGCCGAGTGCTTCAGCGCGAGCTCTACGTCTTCCATAAGCGAGGCGACGCCCCCTGTACCGCGTACAGCTTCAACTACGCGACGCGGATTGTTGCTGCACTCCGTGACGGCCAATGGGTCCCCATTGGCCACGTGTACGACGATAGAGGCAACATCCGGATGTTTGAAGGCATGGGCTGGCACGTCGAATGATGGGAATCACCTCATGAAAACGTTCCCGCTGGTCGCGCTCCTTGCCTGCTCAAGCCTGCTGCACGGCTGCGCCCGGTTTGGCTACTACAAGCTCCCCAAGGCCGAGCGAGCCCCCGCGGAGGAGGCAGCGAAGGTGACGTTCCCCGACTCCATGGAGCAGGGAACGCACCTGGATGGCCCAGCGATGGCGGCACTCGAAGTCGCGATGAACGACTTCCTTCCCCCGGACGCCAAGGCGGAGGCCCGCACCGAGGAACTGGCACGGTGCCTGTCACAGCGGAGCACCTACGACGTGACGGTATTGAAGCAGGACGACCAGCTCTACTTCGTCAGCTTCCTGCCCAGGCTTTCCCGATGCGGAATCGAGCTCGCCGCCCCCATCATGGATGCGGGCGCGACCTATGCCATCGATGGGCACGGACGGATTCTGAGCGAGCTCTAGCAACTCGCGCAGACGCTACGGCCCACTGAAGAGCGCGAGGCCCCGCGCCACCCAGGCGCGCGCTCTGTCCTCCACGGCATAGGTGAAGCCATCACGCGAGCCGCGGGCATACACCTCCTGGGAACCCGCCGGCGCGTCCGGAACCTCATTCCCGATCCACAGCGTCTGCACGGCGCCGCCCTCCTCGCGCACCTCCACGGAGGCCACGGGCGGAGACAGGCCCGCCTGCGCGTCCTGCACCGCTCCATCGACGAGGCGCGAGGCCTCGAGCTGTTGGAGCCAGACGAGCCGCGCCTCCACCTGTGACGCGTCGAACCGGAAGGACTCCGGCGGCGACTGTGGCTCACGCAGCACCCAGCCCTGCGCTTCCTTCGCCACCACCACCGTCGTGTCACCGGTCTGGATGCGCACCTGGTTCACCTTCTCCAACGCGAACCGCAGCAGGCGCAGGTCACGGAAGTCCACCAGCCGCTTGCGCATCTGCGCCGCCGACACCGCGGACACCTCGTACACCCGCGCATCTCCCTCCAACTGGACGAAGACGGTGTCCCGGGCCTCCGCCGCGCGGCCCAGCCGCAGCACCACCGTCTTCCCACTCTTCAGGCGCGCCTCCACCGTGTCATGCGCCTGGGCGAGCGCGGCCTTCGCCTCCGCGGCGGCCTCCCCCGCGAGCACGTCCTGCGCCTCGACCTCCAACAAGTCCCGCACGACCTGCTCGACCCCGCGCGCGCTGAACCGGAAGCCCTCCGGCACCTGCGTCCCCTCCGCGAGCCGCCAGCCGCCCGCCGCGCCACTCGACGTCACCGTCACCGGCGCATCATCCCCGACACGAAACACCAGCTGCGTGAAGTCCTCGGGCGCCCCGCGCACCAACCGCGCGTCACGCCAGTCCATGACGCGCCGGCGCCACAACCAGCCCAGCCGCGTGGGGTGCTCGAAGACGTCCGCGTTGGCTGCCTTGCGCACGTAGGTTCCACCGTTCGACGCCCCATCCTTCCCCAGCACCAGCGCCAGCGGAGGGCGGTCCTCCTGGAGGATGCGGACCTTCAGCCCACGCGCGTCATTCAGCCAGAAGTCGTTCAGCCGGTCGGCCTCTCCGCTGACAAACTTCGCGCCCGCCACCCGGGACAGGGCCTCCAGCGCGCCCTTCACCATCGCCTCGTCCGCCAGGTAGCGGCTCTCCGGCGAGCCCGGCTCCGCGACCGTCCACCCAGCGCCGTCCCGCTGCAGCGTGGCGCTGCGGACGCCCGAGAGCTCCAGCCCGGTGACACGCGCCGGGTCGAAGCCCGACAGGTCCAACTGGCGTCCACCCCCGCTGGCGCCCGGCTGCTCCGGCGGCTGCTCACCGGCGACGAACATGAACACGAGCAGCAGCACGGCTGCGCCAACGACGATGACCAGCGCCTTCTTCATGGCTCTCCCTCGGCTCCGGGCCCAGGGAGAACCCTTACTTCACCCCCGCACGTCCCGGCATCCCCCTCCGTGACTTTCGGCGGGGACGGCTCATGGCGCCCCCGCCGTCGCCTTGCGCCGCCACGCGGCCGGCGTCACCCCGTGGACGCGGCGGAACTGGCGGATGAAGTGCGTCACGTCCGCGTAGCCCACGCGCTCCGCGATGATGTCCACGCGCTCGTCCGTGCCACGCAGGCGGCGCCGCGCCTCCGCCATCCGACACTCCAGAATCCACTCGCCCACCGTGCGGCCCGTCTCCTGCCGCACCACGCCCGCGACGTGCGCGGAGGAGCGCCCCAGCGCCTTCGCCACCTGCGCGAGCGACAGCGGCTCCAGGCAGTGCGTCTCGATGTACGTGAGCGCCTTGCGGCTCAAGCCCAGGGAGGGTGGCTCGCTCGCGCCCGTCTGTGCCGTCATCCGCTCCAGTTCGATGAGGACCAGCCGCAGCAGGGAGCGCGCGGCCTCCTCATGCCCGGGCTCGTCGCGCGCCACCTCCTCCGACAGCAGCCGCATCCACCGCGCCAGCCGCCGGCGCTGCGGCACCGTGGGCCGCAGCACGGGGTGACAGCCCTGGCGCACCCGCAGCAAGGGCCCCAGGCGATTCGCGCCCCCGCCGTCCTCGCCCAGGGCATCCGGATGGAAGGCCACGCCCCACCCTTCCGCGTTCGAACCACCGGCCCCGTGCGCGTCCCCAGGCGGAATCAAGTGGACGTCTCCCGCCCTGACGACCAGGTCCCCCGCGTGCCGCATCTTCGACTCGCCTCGCGTCACCAGCATCACGACCGCGTAGGCGTGCACGGAGGTGGCGCGCCCGGCCCGGTGGTGGACGTGGAGGCGCCCCGCCCATATCGGCAGCCGCCCCTGTTCGAAGTCCAGGCGCGACGACGACGAATCGGGCCCACAGGACGGCGCTTGTGGCTCGGACGGCATCGCCCCTTCGTAGCGAGCGAAGCGCCCGGGCTCAACCCTGAGCAGGTCCATGCGCGGCGCCCGCCCGTTCCAGGTTCAGCTCATGGTTCACCATGCCCGCCGCCATCATCCCCGCGGACGCCGCCGCGATGGCCGCCTGCATCCGGGTGCCGAGGTCCCCCGCCGCGTAGATGCCCGGCACCGACGTCTCGCCCGGCCCCTTCAGCTTCACGAAGCCGTCCTCGTCCAGCTCCAGCCCCAGCCGCAGCACCAGCGGAGACTGCCGCTGAGCGGGACGGTCGAAGAGGAACTCCCGAGGCACCCGGGTGCCATCCTCCAGCTCCACCGCCTCCAGCTTCTCCCCGGCCGCGATGAGGCCACGAATGCGCCGCGTCTCGAGCCGGACCCCCGCCTTCTCCAGCAGCGCGCGCTTGTCGGCGGGCACCTCGAAGCCGTCCAGCGCGAACACCACCAGGTCGCGGGTCCACCCCGTCAACATCACCGCGAAGTCGAGCGTCATCTCGCTCGCGGCCAGCACGCCCCAGGCCCGGTCCTGAATCTCCCAGCCGTGGCAGTACGGGCACTGGAAGATGGCCTTGCCCCACAGGTCGCCGTAGCCGGGCAGCTCGCGCATCACGTCCACCATCCCCGTGGCCAGCAGCACCCGGCGCGCCTCCACCACGTCGCCCCCTTCGAGCGCCACGCGGAATACCGCCCCGGCGCGCTCGACGTTCAGCACCCGCGCCTCGCGCAGCGCCACGTCATAGGGGCGCAGCTGCTCCCAGGCGACGCGCCGGAACTCCCGGGGCGGGATGCCATCCCGCGTGAGGTAGGTGTGCACCTCCTCCGCCGCCGCGTTCCGAGGCGTCCCCGCGTCGCACACCAGGACCTTCTTGCGGCCACGCCCCAGCGCCAGCGCCGCGCTCAAGCCACCCGGGCCGCCACCCACCACCACCACATCCACCACGTCCTTGCGCTCCATGTCGTCCGTCCTCGTCGCGTCCATCGCGTGTCTGCAGCCCAGGGGCAGCGCGGCACCGGCCAGTCCCAGCCCGGCCAGCGCCAGGGCCCCACGGCGCGTCCATGCCGCTCGATTCGTCATGGAGCAGTGCTAACCGGCGGCTCCTCGACTCGGGAGGGCGCGGCTTCGCGCCGAATCGGCGGATTCGCGCGTTCGCGCGTTCGCGGCGGCACACCCTCGAAGGGCGCCATGGCGGGCGGCCTGACGCCAGGGTGTGGCTGTCCGGCCGCAGTCCGAGCCTCCAGGCCCTGGTACACGCATTGCTATCCCAGCCAGCATCAGGAGGATGTCATGCGCTACGCCATGGTGCTGGGAGTCACGTTGGCCTCGTTCGGGGCCGCCGCCGAGGAGCGGTGGACCGCGCCGTATCAGCTTGAAGCGGTCTCCGGCCGCACCACCCGCGTCATCCTGGGCGAGCAGGCGCCGGAGGACGTGGCGTCACGGCTCCAGGTCATGACGCTCGTCGGCACGCGGGGCCTGGCGGTGGCGCGCTTCCAGCGGACGGAGGCCGTGTGCACGGGCGAAGAGGACGCGGGCCTGCCGCCGGTCTGCCACACCGTGGGCGTCTACACACAGGCGGAAGGGACGCCGGACCTCGGTGAGCACCTCGTGGCCCTGGCGGGCACCGTCACCGGCACGGTGAGCCTGCCCGCGCCCAGGACGGCGCCGGAGCGCCCTGTCCCCGGGCAGTGGACCTCTGACACCTTCGAGCGTCCCGTGGACGAAGGCGCCGACCCCTTCACGCCCGAGGGCCTTCCCGTCCCTGGCTACCGGTGGAGGACCTCGCCCGAGGGGCACGTGACGCTGGAGTCCAGCCGCGACGGCCAGAGCGAGAACACACGCGTCCCGCTGGACACCTGCACCCAGGAGCGGCAGGGCCCCTTCACCCGGCTGGAGTGCTTCCCGGGCCCGACACCTTTCGCGCCAGCTGACTCCCCCGCCGCCTCATTGCTCTACGTGGACCGGCGGCCCCTCGTTGTCAGCTTCGCGGACTACGGCGAGGCCAGCACGGACCTCGTCGCCTCGCTGCGAGTCGGCGGCGACACGCAGTACCTGGTCCGCGTGGGGCTCAAGGGGCAGGCGGTCACCGGGCTGCTCTTCCGCGAAGGGAGCGCGTGGCGCCTCCTCCTGCGCCCCGCGGACTATCCCGTGCTCGGCTGCTGACACGGCCCGCGCGCGGGCGGCCCACTGTGACGACCTACTGACGCCGCTCCGGCGTCATCGCCTCCGGCCGCCGGTAGTCGGTGGGCTCGAGCACGTTCTGGCTCCTGCACTGGCACGTCTGGCAGCCGCGCTCGCGGTCCATGGTGCAGTTCGTCCCGCCCAGACAGGTGAGCTCGCGTGACTCCGGGCAGCGGGTATCACCCGCCTTCTCCTCGCGCTCGCCCGAGTGACGACACCCCGCCAGGGTCGCGGCCCCGAGGAGTCCCATCAGCAGCCACCAGCGACCCGCGCTCCGCATCCGGCTCATCACGCCACCTTGATGAAGGGTTGAGGGCCTTCGCGGCCCGGCCCCCTGTCATATCGAGCGCGGGCGCACGGGGCCAACGGTGTCTGCCTTCACGCCTCCGGCGCGGGCTGCTCGGTCTGCTCATCCGGAGACGTGCTGTGCTTGCGGCGCCAGCGCTCCACCATCAGCAGCAGCGACGGGAAGCCCAGCAGCACGATGACCAGGTTGATGCCGAAGCCCAGGTTGGCCAGGTCCCCGATGGAGTTGAGGCCCGGGTGCTTCGCCAGGATGAGCGCGACGAAGCCGATGGCGCTCGTCAGCAGGCCGCCCGTAATCGCCCGGCCCGTCTCCGCGTACACGGAGACGAAGTCCGCGCCGCGCTCGCCCAGCCGCTGCACCAGGTGCACGCCCGCGTCCACCGTGGTGCCCACCAGCACCGGCAGCACCATGATGTTGAGGTAGTTGAACTGCAGCCCCAGCAGCGACATCAGCCCCACCAGGCCGATGACGGACAGCAGCGTGGGCAACATGCAGATGAGCGCGGTGCGCAGCTTGCCCAGCGTCAGCCACATGGCCACCAGCACGCTCAGCACCGCCGCCGCCAGGATGCGCGGCCCCTCGCGCGACACCATGTCCAGGATGTCCGCCAGGATGAGCGCCTCGCCCGCCGCCGACACCTGGCTGCCGTCCGGCATCTGCAGGCCACGCACCTCCTTGGCGAACTTCCGCGTGCCCTCGCCGTCCGACAGGCTGACGCCACCGGCGTACACCAGCACCACGCCGCCCGTGCTGCCATCCAGGCTCTCGAACTGGTGCCGCACGCTGGTGGGCAGGGCCTCCTGGGTGAAGGGCTTCGCCTTCGCCATGTTCAGCGCGCGCGCCAGCGTGATGCGCGTGTCCTCGGGCAGCCGCTCCGGGTCCAGCTTCTCCAGCTTCGTGGAGATGGCCTGCAGGATGGCCTGCTTCTCGTCCTGCCGCTTGGGGACCAGGTCATCCAGCGCGCCCACGAAGTCGATGGTGGAGTCCTTGCCCCGCGCCGCCTTGCGCGCCTCCAGCTGGCGCACCACCTCGCGCTCCATCTCCTGCGAGTCGGTGAGCACCACCACCGGCGTCTGCGAGTAGCCCAGGATGTCGTTCACCTTCTGGTCCAGCACCGCCGACGCCTGCTTGTAGTCCTCCAGCGTGCGCGAGTCGTAGTTGAACGAGATGCGGTGCGCCTGGGACACCAGCGCCAGCACGCCCACGCCTACCACGAGCCCCACGCCCCGGTAGGAGCGCGGCAGCCAGCGGGCCAGCAGGCTCAGCGGCCCGGCCGACTCCGCTTGCTGCACCCGCGGCGCCCAGCCCCAGCGCGTGGCCAGCCCCAGCAGCGCGGGCAGCAGCAGCACGTAGGAGAAGATGCTCACCAGCATGCCCACCGCGGCGATGATGCCGAACTCGCGGAACGCCCTGAACTCCGACATGGCCAGGCTGAGGAAGGTGAGCGCCGCCACCAGCGCCGCGATGAGCGCGGAGAAGCCGGTGTGCCGGAAGGACTCATCCACCGCTTCCTCGGAGTCCATCCCCTCCGAGCGCAGCGTCGTGTAGCGCCCCAGCAGGTGGATGCCGTGCTCCACGCCCAGGCCGCCCAGCACCGCCGCCAGGAAGCCCGTCAGGAGGTTCACCTGCCCGTAGGCCAGCCCCACGAAGCCGTACGTCCACCCCAGGCCCGCCATCACCGGCGCCATGGTGAGGCCCACCGACAGCGCGCTGCGGAAGTGGAAGGCCAGGTACGCCAGCAGCAGCACCATGGCCAGCGTGGACGCGCTCGCCAGGTCGCTGACGATGACGCGCTGCTGATCAATCTTCTTCTTGAAGGTGCCGGTGACGGCCGTCTTGAAGCCGGGCCCGTACTTCGACAGGTCCTGCTGCGCCAGGAAGTCCTCCACCTGGGTCACGACCGTCTTCGAGTAGTTCAGGTCCGCGGCGCTGCCCCGGGGCTTCGCCATCAGCACCACCATGCGCTCGGTGGGGTTGATGTAATAGAGGTCGCCCTGGCCGGAGAGGCGCTGGTTGGCGCGGCCGGTGTATTTCTGCTCGATGTCGGCGAAGTCCACCGACGGCGGGTCCTCCTCCAACAGCGAGACGAAGAGCGGGTTGGCCTGCTGCTTCTCCCAGAGGATGCGCGCGTCGATGCGCTCCTGGATGGTCTCCAGGTCCTCGACGTCCACGTAGTAGAGCGAGTGCTCGTCGAAGAAGGCCCGGGGCCGCTGGTGGGAGACGTAGCGAATCTCCGACAGCGCCCCCAACTTCGGCGCCAGGTCGTCCGCGAAGCGCTTGAGCACCTCCGGGTCCGCGCCCATCCCCACCACCACCACGTTGCCCTGGCCACCGAAGCGCTTGCGCAGCTTCTCGATGTCCTGAACGCTGGGGAAGTTCTTCGGCAGCAGCCCCACGAAGTCCGCGTTGAGCGTCAGCGTCCTGGCGAAGTACGCGCCGAGCACGGTGAGCACCAGGGCCAGGAGCAGCGCCTGGAAGGGCTTCCGGTGGTTCCGCACCGCCAGGCGGCCCATGGCGCCCTCGAACCGCTCCGACCAACGCTTCTCACTCATGCTTTCGACACCTGCATCTGTTGACTGGCCGAATCGCCGGACACCTTGGGCACGCGCTAACGGGAGAGTCAACGCGTTTATGCCGTGAGGCGGAAAGTAAGGCTACGAATCACCTGCCTCGTGTAACGCGCCCTTCGAGCGAATGCTCGCCTGCTTGCGCGCCTCCGACACGCCGTCGCCCAGGGGAATACGGCGGGTTGAATGGACGCCATGCGCGCTGTTCGCTGTCCCTCCCTGGTGGGCAGACAAGCAGGCGTGGACGCCTGCATCGCACCCCCACCGTGGTCACGTTCCCCGGCGACACGGGCTCGCGCGTGCGAGCACACGAGGGAGGGGAAGCCGCTCCGCCCTCCGCGCGACCGGGAGGACCGGGGCCGCGGGTGGTGGCCGCGGGCCGATGATGGGACCGCATCCGAACGACACGACTCCTCCGGGCGAGTCGCGGTGGATGGGGCGCGTGGAGCGCGCGCTGGGCGCGATGGCCGCGCACAACCACCGGCGTCCGGTGGTGGCGCTGCTGCTGGCGCTGGTGCTGGCCGCCGTGGGTGGCCTCTTCGCGCGCGGCCTGCACCTCAACGCCAACCTGGTGGACCTGCTGCCGTCCTCCTTCGAGAGCGTGCAGGACTTGCGGGAGCTGGAGCGCCGCTTCGGCGCGCTCGGCTGGGTGGCGGTGGTGGGCGAAGGCGCGGACCCCGAGTCCCTGAAGCGCTTCGCGGAGGACCTGACCCCCAAGCTGGAGGCCTTGCCCGGCATCCGCTTCGTCGAGTCGCAGCGCCCCGGCGCCTTCTTCCGCGACCGGGCCCTGTACTTCCTGTCGGAAGCGGACTTGCGAGAGGTGCACCGCCGCCTGGAGGCGCGCCTCCAATGGGAACAGCAGCGGGCCAACCCGCTCTACGTGCCGCTGGTGGAGGAGGAGCCGCCGTCCCTGGACTTCTCCGACCTGGAGGCGAAGTACGCGGGCGGCGCCGGGCAGCGGCTGTCCACCCGCGAGGGGGACTACTACCTGGATGAGGGCCAGCGCCGCATCGTGCTGTTGGCCAAGCCGGACACCACGTCCGCGGACCTGGGCTTCTCGCGCAAGGTGACGGACGAGGTGCGCGGGCTGCTCGCCGCGCAGGACCTGTCCAAGTACGGGGCCGGCTTCAAGGTGGACATCACCGGCACCTTCCAGAAGAAGCTGGACCAGCAGCGGCAGATTGCGCGCGACATCGGCGTGGCCTCGGCGGTGGCCACCACGCTGATGCTGCTCTACCTCCTCTTCCACTTCCGCAGCGCGCTGGCGGTGGGGCTGGTGCTGACGCCCGTGGGCGTGGGGCTGGCGTGGACATATGGCCTGGTGGCGCTCGTCTACGGCGAGGTCAACCTCCTGACGGGCTTCCTGGGCGCCATCCTCGGAGGCCTGGGCCTGGAGCACGGCATCCACCTGCTGGGACGCTACCTGCACCTGCGCGGCGAAGGCCACGCCTCCGAATCCGCCACGCGCGCGTCCTTCACGCACACCGGCGGCGCGGCGCTCGTCTCCGCGTTGGTGGCGGCGCTCACCTTCTTCGTGCTGGGCACCTCGCGCTTCCGCGCGTTCCGTGAGTTCGGCGTCATCGCGGGCGTGGGCATGGGGGTGCTCATCGCCGCCTACGTGCTGGTGCTGCCCGCGCTGCTGGGCCTGGCCTCGCGCTGGGGGTGGACGCCCCGGCGCGCCTCCGTCACCACCGCGCGCGCGCCCATGGGCCACCTGCTGCTGCGCCGCCGGTACGTCGTCACGGCCGTGTCCGCCGTGCTGCTGCTGGGGCTGCTGAGCCAGACGGGGCGCGTGCGCTTCGACTTCGACTTCGGCTCGCTGGAGGACCAGGACCTGCCGTCCTTCACGCTGGACCGCGAGGTCAACCGGCTCATCGGCTATTCGCAGAGCCCGGTGGTGGTGCTCACCCGGTCGCCCGAGGAGGAACAGGCGATGGTGGAGCGGCTCCACGCGCGGCAACGCGAGCGGGGCAAGGACTCCACCATCGACTTCGTGGCCTCGCTGTCCTCGCTGGTGCCCGAGGACCAGCCGCGCAAGCAGCGCGTCCTCCAGGACATCTCGCGGCTGCTGGAGCGCGTCCCGGAGGACGGGCTGGAGGCCCGGCAACGGGCGCAGGTGGCGTCGCTGCGCAGGCAGGCGGCCGCACCGCCCTTCACCCGTGACGACCTGCCGCCGAGCGTCCAGCAACAGTTCCTGGGCCGGCAGGGCACGCCGGGGAGCTTCGTCATGGTCTACCCGTCCGTGGAACAGTCGGACGGGATGGCGGTCCGCACGCTGGCGCGGGAGGTTCGCGGCGCGGGGACACCGGACGGCTCGCGCGTCTCCGCGGCCGGCGAGTCCATGGTGCTGGCGGACATCCTGGACATGGTGACGCACGAGGCGCCGCGCATCCTCGGAGTCACCACGCTGGCGGTGCTGCTGGCCATGTGGCTGACGCTGGGCGGCCTGCGCATCGCGCTGCTGTGCATGGCACCCACCGTGCTGTCCCTGGTGGCGCTGCTGGGGCTGATGCCGCTGCTGGGGCTGGAGTTCAACTACCTCAACATCCTCGTCATCCCGATTCTCATCGGAACGACGGTGGACGCGGGCGTGCACCTGCTGACGCGCTTGTCGTCACCGGGTCATGACTTCGTGTCGGTGTATTCGGAGACGGGGAAGGCCATCTGCGGCGGCTTGCTGACCAGCGCGATGGGCTTCGGCGCGCTCTTCCTCGCCGACCACCCGGGCCTCAACTCCATTGGCGCACTTGCCAATCTGGGCTTCGCCACCAACCTCCTCATCATGCTGGTGGCCTTCCCGGCCCTGCTGCTGGTGCTGTCGGAGCGCAGGCTGAAGCGCCATCCCGCCCGAAAGGAATCACAGAAACCGGAGCCGCCGCGTCGCTCGGGGCGCGGCGAGCCCACGCACGCAAGCTGAAACACACACCCACGAAGGAGGGAGCAACATGGCGAAGCAGATGAAGCGGGGTTGGATGTGGGCCGGAGCACTGGCGGGCACCCTGGCGTTGGGAACCGCGTGTAGCGCGACGGAGGCGCCGGTGCAGGTGGCGCAGGTGGACCCGTCCACCGGACAGACGGTGACGCCGGGCACCGCGCCGGGCAACACCACGCCGGGCACGGGCTCGACGAACACCAACCCCAACACCCTGCCCCCGGCGACGAACCCCAACACCCTGCCGCCGGGAACGTCCACGACGACGCCGGGCACGGGCGGCTCCGGCACCACGCCCTACGACACGGGCGCGGAGGGCGCCACGTCCACCGTCCCCGGCACCACGCCCTACAGCGCGGACGCGGGCACGGGCGGCTCCGGGGTGCTGCCCACGCCGGGCATCGGCACCACGCCCGAGCTCGACGCCCCGACGGGCACCGGGACGTCCAACACCGTCCCCGCGCCCTCCGGCGTCCTGAACGACGCGGGCACCGGCTTCTAGCCCCGCGCGGCGTCACCCTGAAGCAGCGCCCCATCCGGCACCGCGGGCCTCGCGGTGTCGCTGATGGGGCGTTGCCGTGCTGGACAGGCACGTCCGCGCCTGCTTTGTCCCACGGGCATGGAGACCCTCGTGACGCGCCTGTTGTCGCTGCGAGTGGGCCTGCCCCGGGAGCTGGGCGTGGCCGGTGCCACCTCCCCGCTGGAGCGGCCCTGGACCAGCGCCATCTTCAAGGAGCCGGTGACAGGCCCGGTGTGGCTGTCACGCACGGGGCTCGCCGGAGATGGCCAGGCGGACCGCAAGGTCCATGGCGGTCCGGAGAAGGCGGTCCTCGCCTACCCCGTCACGCACTACGACTTCTGGCGCGAACGCCTGGCGCGAGACGACGTCGGCCCCGGTGCCTTCGGTGAGAACTGGGTGTTCTCCCAGGGCACGGAGGCGGACGTCTGCATCGGAGACGTGCTGCGCGTGGGCGGCGCACGCGTGCAGGTGTCCCAGCCTCGCCAGCCCTGCTGGAAGCCCGCGCGCCGCTGGGGACAGCGCGACCTGTCGCTGCTGCTCCAGCAGACCGGCCGCACCGGCTGGTACTACCGCGTGCTGGAGGAAGGGCCCGTCCAGGAGGGCGACGCGGTGGCGTTGCTCGAGCGGCCCTTCCCCACCTTCACCGTCGCCTTCGCCCACCACGCCATGCACGGCCACGCGCCGGAGGACGCCGCGCTGCTGGCGGAGTGTCCCCTGCTGACGCCGAACTGGCGTGACTCGCTCCGCAAGCGCGCGCAGGGCAACCGGGGAGACGACCGGCCGCGGCTGGTGGGCCCCAACAGCGCCGACTGAAGGACACTGCGCGTTTATCAAGCCGCCCCCGCGTCTCATTCCCGCCGCCGCCTGGAGAGCAGGCGGCCATGGGAGGGGCCTCTAGCAGACCGCTCATCGGCTGCTCACGTTCCCGGCCAGCAGCAGCCAGACAGCCACTGACCGGAGAACGAACCATGACGAAGTTCCTCAAGACGAAGGCCGTCCTTGCCTCTCTCGCCGCCGGTGCCCTCGCCTTTGGCACCGCCTGTAAGTCCGACTCGGGCGCGACCCGAGAAACGACGGACACCCCGGACACCAGCGGCATGGGCACGATGAGTGACCCGAACACCGGCACCAGTACGGACACCAGCACGGACACCACGACACCACCTGGCACGGGCGGCACGGGCATGGATGACCCGGCCCTGTCGCCGGAGTCGGAGACCGTGGACCCGAACAGCATGGACCCCAACGCGGACCCGACGCTGAACCCGGGCACCGGCACGGAAGTGGACCCGAACCTGGACCCGGACATGAGCAGCGAGCCGGGCACTGGCGGCGCGGGGGACGTCGAGCCGCTCGACACCTCGGACCCCGAGGACCTGGAGGCGGATGACGACTCCACGCTGGAGCCGGGCACCGGCGGCAGCGGCATGATGGAGCCGGACACCCGGATGACGCCGCCCACGCCGCTCCCGGAGACGGACTCGACGCGCTAGGCCGGCCCGCACTTCACGGCGGCAAGACGATGCCCGCGGCGACCGTGCCGCGGGCATTGCCCTTTGTGGCGCGAGACACGACGGCGAAAAAGACGATGCCCGCGGCGACCGTGCCGCGGGCATCGCCCTGTGTGTCGTCAGCGACGGACTCAGCTCACGCTGAAGCCCGGATTCGGCTGCGGTGACTTCACCGGCTCGATGATGCGTTGGCTGCCACCCGTCCCCGGCGTGCCGGCGGGACCACCCTCCGGCTGCAGCGCGGGCGGACTGCCGCGCGGCGAGCGCTGCGCGTCCTCGGTGTCTGCGTTCCGGTCAGGCGCGGTGGGTACGGCTTCAGGTGGAATGTGCAACACGTCCTTCTTGCTCATGGCGGCCTCCTTTCCTCCAACCTGGGGACACCCTCTCAAAAGGGCACCTGGCAGCGGGCCCCCTGCCTGAACGGTTGCTGATGACTTTGGATGGTTGCCCGCACACGGCCCGCCGTATGGATGCACCCACGCCTGCCGTGCGTGACCACGTTGAGGACGAGCGGGCAGCCACTGCCCGTCAGTGGCACCTTCGAGGAGAGCCACGCTGAAATAGTGAACAGAACCTGAACCACGGTTCAGAAGCGGGGTGGGATGAGATGAGCGTGAAGTTGGCATTGGCCGGCAGGCGGCGGGGAAGCGAACACCTGTTCTCCCCTCCCGAGGGCCCCATCCCCTGGCTCCAGCGGATGTCGTCTTGGTTCCACGAGCACCACGGCGAGCTGCTCGAAAGCGCCGTCCTGGGCACCGGCCCCCTGGGCGCCCCCACGCTCCGGCTGCGGCTGCACCCGGCGGCGGGCGAGGTCGCGCTGGTGGCCACCTCGGGCGCCCACGTCTCCGTGTCCGCGGAGACCTCCGCCGTGGGCCCCGGCTACCACCGCTTCCTCTGTGAAACGCTGAGGGCCCTGGGTGACGCGCTCGGCATCGCCTGGGCGGGGGAACGCGCGGCCGTGAAGGGCGGCGACCCCACCGGCTACTTCCACACGGGAGACGCCGGGCCCGTGGACGTGCACATGCTGGCGTCGCTCCAGGAGGCCGTGGGGCGGGTGCTGCGCATGCGAAGCCACGGCGAGTCCGGCTTCGCGCTGTCCATGCGCTTCGGCCACACCTTCGAATATCCCGGCGCGCTGCTCACGCCGCTGGGGCCCCGCGACGCGCGCTGGCTGGTGGACGTGTACGAGGACCCGCGCCGCGGCATCGACGTGTTCCCCTGGTGGACGCCGGGCATCGACGCGCGCATGCGGCTCAACCGCGCGCGGTGCCGCTTGTGGACGGACGTGGTCTGGCGCCCACCGCTGCTGGACGACGAGCGCCACCTGCTGCGCGACGTGGCCCGCCTGCTGGAGCAGGCCTGGCGCGAGGACCCCTCGCTGCCCTACCCCTGGCGAGAGTGGCAGGAGGTGCTCGGCTTCCTGGGCGTGGGCGGCACCCTGGCCGAGGAAGTCCACCGGCGCGCCTCGCAGGCCCCCGGCGGCCCACCCCTGGGCTACCGGCGCGGCGAGGTCCAGGTGGCGCTGCCAGCGGGCTGGGAGATTCGCATCCCCGGGTCGCTCGCGGAGGCGCACCTGCAGGATGGGACGTGGGTGGCGCGGGACCACCGGCGCAGCGTGCGCTTCGTCCCCTTGGAGGACGGCGGCGCCAATGGCCTCATGCCGTCCTTCATGGAGCGCCGGGCCATGGACCTGGAGCACCACGGCGTGCGGGTCAGCGGACGGGCCTCGCTCCGCGTGGAGCCGGGCGAGTGCCGGCTGACCGCCTTGTGCAGCTCGGGCAAGCGCCGCGCCCTGTGCGTGGTGAGCTTCGACGACCCGGACGAGCAGGACTGGGCGCTGGGGACCTGGCGCTCACTGGACCACGCTGCCGCCGCGTGACGCTTGCCAGCCCAGAGGGGCCATCCCACATTGGGCGGGCCTTTCCATCAGAATCGAGAGCCTGCAATGAGTAGGGAAGTCTGGCCGGGCAAGCCCTGGCCTCGTGGCGCCACCTTCGATGGTTCTGGGGTCAACTTCGCCGTCTACTCCCAGGTCGCGACCCGCGTGGAGGTCTGCCTGTTCGACCCCGCGGACCCGACGCGCGAAATCGAACGGTTCGACCTGCCGGAGTCCACGGACTTCGTGCACCACGGCTACGTGCCGGGCCTGGAGCCGGGCACGCTCTACGGACTGCGCGTCCATGGCCCGTATGAGCCCGCGAAGGGCCACCGCTGCAATCCGCACAAGCTGCTGGTGGACCCCTACGCCAAGGCGCTCTACGGCGACGTGGACTGGCGCCAGCCGGTGTTCGGCTATCCGCTGGGGCACGCGCAGCAGGACCTGGCGCGCGACGAACGCGACAGCGCGGCGGGCGTGCCCAAGTCCGTGGTGGTGAGCGACTTCTTCGACTGGGGCAATGACCGGCGCCCGGACATCAGCTGGCGCAAGACGGTGCTGTACGAGGCCCACGTGCGCGGCCTCACCATGCGCCACCCCGGCGTGCCCGAACACCTGCGCGGCACCTACGCGGGCCTGGCCTGCCCGCCCGTCATCGAGCACCTGCAGAAGCTGGGCGTCACGTCGGTGGAGCTGCTGCCGGTGCATGCCTTCGCGGACGACTCGTTCCTGGACGACAAGCAGCTGTCCAACTTCTGGGGCTACAACACGCTGGGGTACTTCGCGCCGGAGCAGTACTACGCCAGCCGCAAGACGCCCGGCGCCGCCGTCGCCGAGTTCAAGGGGATGGTGAGGGACCTGCACGCCGCGGGCATCGAGGTCATCCTCGACGTCGTCTACAACCACACCTGCGAGGGCAATCACCTGGGGCCCACGCTGTCGCTCAAGGGCATCGACAACGCGAGCTACTACTGGCTGATGCCGGACGGGCGTCACTACCTGGACTTCACCGGGTGCGGCAACAGCGTCAACGCGTCCAACCCGCAGGCGGCGCGGCTCATCATCGACAGCCTCCGCTACTGGGTGACGGAGATGCACGTGGACGGGTTCCGCTTCGACCTGGCCACGGTGCTGGGCCGCACGGGTGAAGGCGCGTTCGACCACAACGCGGCGCTGTTCCAGATTCTCCACCAGGACCCGGTGCTGGGCCGCGTGAAGCTCATCGCCGAGCCCTGGGACGTGGGCCTCGGCGGCTACCAGGTGGGCGGCTTCCCTTCGCCCTGGCGCGAGTGGAACGGCAAGTACCGGGACGGGCTGCGCCGCTACTGGAAGGGCGATGAGAACCTCGCCAGTGAGATGGGCTACCGGCTCACGGGCAACGCGGACCTGTACGCGGAGGCGCGCCGCCGGCCCCAGGCGAGCATCAACTTCGTCACCGCGCATGACGGCTTCACGCTGCACGACCTGGTGACGTACAGCCACAAGCACAACGAGGCCAACGGCGAGCACAACCGCGACGGCGCGGACGACAACCAGTCGTGGAACTGCGGCGTGGAGGGTGAAACGGACAACGCGGACGTCATCGCCCTGCGCGAGCGGCAGAAGCGCAACCTGCTGGCCTCGCTCTTCCTGTCCACCGGCATCCCGATGATTGTCGCGGGTGACGAGATGGGCCGCACGCAGGGCGGCAACAACAACGCGTACTGCCAGGACAACGCGCTGTCGTGGGTGGACTGGAACCTGGATGAGCGGCGGCAGAAGCTGCTGGAGTTCACGCGGAAGCTCATCCACTTCCGCCACCGCCAGCCGGTGCTCCAGCGCCGCCGCTTCTTCAAGGGCCAGCACCTGTGGGACTCCGAGCACAAGGACCTGACGTGGTTCCGGCCGGATGGAACGGAGATGAAGGCGGAGGACTGGGAGAAGCCCTTCGTGCGCTCGCTGGCGTTCCTCCTGGGCGGCGACGCCATCCCCACGCCGGACGAGCGCGGGCAGCGCATCATCGGTGACGCGCTGCTGGTGCTGCTCAACTCGCACCATGAGCCGGTGACGTACAAGCTGCCGCCCGCCGCGCAGGGGCAGCGGTGGGAGCTGGAGCTCTGCACCACCGACGACAACCGGGGACCGGAGCCGGTGAAGGGCGCGACGTTCGAGCTCATCGGCCGCTCGCTCGCGGTGTTCCGGCAGGTCACGGACGTCACGGACTGAGGCAGACGCTGCATGTTAGGGTTCCCCGCCGAGGCCTTCCTCGGCGGGTGCGGCACGCCGGTGCCGGAGCGAGCGCCTGAGCGCGGCAACTCGCCGCCAGGGCGCTCGCACGCGCCGGAGGAACCGTGTCGCGGGATGCGCAGGAAGCGGGCGTGAAGCAGGTGTACGGGGAGATTGCCTCGGCCTACGAGGCGCTCTTCCCCGCGCTGCACCGGTACGAGGAGCGGGTGGAGCGCTTCCTCGCGGCGGTGATTGCGCCCGGCGCCCGCGTGCTCGACGTGGGGTGCGGACCGGGGCTTCACACCCGGGGCCTGGACGCCTCCATCGCCGTGGTCGGCACCGACCTCTCCGAGGAGATGCTCGCGCTGGCCCGGACGGCGAGGCCCGGTGGCGCGTGGCATGCGCACAGCTACCACCAGCCGATTCCTTCCGAATGGGGCCGCTTCACCGTCGCGCTCGCCATCGGCTGCCTGGACTTCTGCGACGACCTGCCCCGCGTGCTGAAGCACCTCGCGGAGGCGCTGGAGCCGGGCGGCAAGCTGCTCTTCACCGTGCTGGAGCGGCGGCCGGGGTTGGAGGGGCACGAAGCGCCCGTGCAGCCCATTCAGACGGCGGGGCCGGCGGTGACGCTGCACCTGTACTCGTTCGAGGAGACCGCTCGGGCCGTCACGGCGGCGGGGCTGCTCCCTCGCGCGTACGCGCATGCGCCCGGCTGGGTCCAGCTCACGGAGCAGCGGACCATGTGGTTCGGCTGGTGGGAGGTGGAGCGGCGCTGAGCGTGTGGCTCTGGGGCCGCGCTTTCGTTGCCTGAGGACCACGAACCGGCCATTCCAAGGTGTGCACGGGGCTTGCACTGGCGCCCTCCCAGGAGGCATCGACACGTGAATCAGCTGCGTTGGACCTACATCGGGGCGTCTGTGCTGGCAGTGGCAGTGGGTTGTACGGAAGCGCCCCTCCGTGGCGAGGCGACGCCGCAACGGGTGGCGGTGGCGCTCGTGGAGGAGGGCTGCGACCCGGAGACGAACTTCCGGTGCCTGTGCAAGGGCACCGTCGGAGACGCAGCGCCCCACCTCGTGGAGGTGGGCGTGGACCTGGAGGTCCTGAGAGAGCGCGGATGGCCGTGCGTGCCGGGTGACTTCGACCAGGACGGTGAGCAGGACTACGCCTTTCCGGGCGAGGGCTACTCGTGCAATGGGTCTGTCCCCGTGCAGGTGCTCTTCACGCGGGGCGGGCACATGAGGGACGTCCAGACGCTGCCGCGCAAGTTGAGCTGCCTTCAGCGCTACGTCTCCAATGACGCGTCCCTGCCTCCGGGACAGGGCTTGGTCGACTGGGGTGAGGGGAACGCCACCTGGATCTACCGGTTCGACGGCAAGGGCTGGCTCGCCACATCCCATCTCTCCGAGACGCACTGATTCGGTACAACCGGGGCCGCTCGAATCCCTCCACTCCGACGCGGCATCGCCGCTGCCGAGGCTCTTTGACGATGACGCTGCTTCCTCCTCGCTGGCTTTGTGCCACTGCCCTGCTCGCGCTGAGCACCGCCTGCACCCGAACCCCACCCGCCGCGGCGGTGGAGCGGAGTGTCCCCGCGAAGGCGCAGGGTCCGGACGCGTACGTGCTGGCGGATGACGTGAGCGTGCGGAAGCTCGCGCCTGGCGTGTGGTTGCACGTCACGGTGGTGACGTTGGAGCCATTCGGCCGCGTCTCCACCAACGGGCTCATCATCGAGGACGGTGAAACGTCCTTGTTGGTCGACACGGGCTGGGATGCACGGCAGGGCGCGCTGCTGCTCGACTGGGCCCGGGACACGCTTCGGCGTCCGGTCCGCACTGCGGTGGTGACGCACTTCCACGAGGATCGCCTCGGCGGTGTTCCGGCGCTCGTCCCTCACGGCATCCCCGTCCATGGCTTGGCGGAGACGGCACGGATTGCCACGTCCCAGGGCCGGCCGGGCCCCACGGAGACCTTCGCCGACACGCGCACGGTGGGCTCACTGGAGCTCTTCTTCCCCGGGGCCGGCCACGCGAAGGACAACATCGTCGTGTGGCACAAGGACAGCGGGGTGCTGTTCGGCGGCTGCTTCGTGAAGGACGGCGCCGCGACGAACCTGGGCAACGTGGAGGACGCGGACGTGGTGGCCTGGCCCGCGAGCCTCTCGCGGACGCGACAGCGGTTTCCAGAGGCTCGCGTCGTGGTCCCGGGGCACGGACAGCCCGGTGGGCCGGAGCTGCTGAGCCACACGGAAGCGCTGCTCCGCTGAAGCCGCGACGGACGGCAACCGGTCAGGCGCGAGCAGGGTGACAGTGCCTCGCCCGCGCGGGCAGGAGCGTTGGCCAACGCACCGTGGTGGGTCGTCCCACGCTCGCCTGCCTGCCGATGAGGGTCCGTCCCCGGACATTCCCACACGGCGCCAGGGTTCACGGACATGGGCGCGGCTCCGTGCCGTCCCTACCGTCCCGCGGAGAAGCACGGGCCGGTGGGCGCAGGGGACGGAGGGAGACATGAGGCTTGTGGCTGCGGTGTCGCTCGCGATGGTGGCGAGCGCGTGTACGTCAGTGCGGATGGAGCAGCGGGACAGTTGCTGGGTGAAGCAGACCCGGGCCTTCCCCTCCACGCTCAAGGAGGAAGTGGGGCCCTGCGCCCGGCCCGTGCCCGTCTGGTCCGAGGACCGGCTCACGCGGCTGGTGCAGGAGTGCGTGATGCACACGGACTACCGCTGGCAGAGCAGCGCGCTGATGGCGTGGAACCGGAGCGAATCCCTGCCGGAGCGGGAGGCCGAGGAGAAGGTCCTCGCGGCCTGTATGGCCCGGGCGGAGACCATCCTCAACACGGAGAAGGGCGCGCTGGAGCAGCGGCTGAGCGAGGTGGCGCGGGAGCGGGACACGCTGAAGGCGAGCATCGAGCAGGAGCGCAACCAGCACCAGGCCACCCTCACGGAGCAGCTCACGCGTCACGACGCCAGCATGGAGCGGGCGCGCGACCAGATGCATGAGAGCAACAACCTGCTCGCGGAGGCGCTGGGGGAAGCGGCGAAGAAGCCCGCACCCTCGGCGGTAGCGACGGCCACCTCCACGTCCAGCAGCGAGGGACTGGCGAACACCCAGACTGACTCCACGCAGCGCAGCGACGCGGCGCTCCGGGGTGACGTGTCGTCCTCGGCGCGGCGGAGCTCGTCGTCCCAGGGGACACAGACCGCGCCGCCGCCGAGGGTGATGAAGCCCATCATCGACACGGACACGCCGCCCATGTGCGAGCTGTCTTCGGCGACGCTGGCGAAGGCGAATCCGTCGCGCGCGTCCTCGGGGAAGAAGCGGACCGGCGTCCAGACCGCGGCCGAGTGCACGCCGATGAAGCCTGAACCCTCCTTCCTGCCCACCGAGCCGGAGGAGGCCATCCTGGCGACGCCCGCGCAGCAGACCGCGAAGGCGCCCATCCCCCTGGTGCCCCAGGACGCTGACGACGTGAAGTGAAGTCGCACGAAGAACGGCCGCCCCTTCACACGAAGTGGGCGGCCTCCAGTGCATAGCCCTGGGCAGGCAGCGCCTGCAGTGCGTCTCGGAGACGAGGGGAAATGAGCAAGCGCGGCTCCGGCCTCAGCTCACCACGCCGGTCGCCGAACAGCTTGTCGGTCACCGCAACGTCGGCGTCGTCGAGGCTGGACCGTTCAACGTACAGCTCCGAGATTTGATTGAGCCCCGCGATGTGCCCCAGCGGGCATCGGAACGCGTCATCCTCGTCGAGGTCGAACGGGTTGTTCCCCGCCACCGTTCGTGTGCTCAAGCTCCGAGGCTTCGACGTCACGATGAGCTGCAACCAGTCTGAGGACAGTGGTTTTCCTCGCCCTTGATGGAGCACGGGGCGCAACTCCGCACCTCGCAGGCCGCTCTCGCGGAATGCCGTCGCGAATCGGGAGGACACCACCACCTCACCCGCGATGGTTTGTGCGATGTCCTTGCTCTTCGGAATACGCCGGGTGTCGAGAACCAGGTCGGATGCTTGCCGAGCGCCCGCACCGCAGTGCCTGCACGTAGAGGACTCGTCATAGGTCGTTCCACACATGGCGCCTGTCGGCTCGAACCGCGCGCGAACAATGAGGTTGAGAAGCTCCGCGGCACGGAGTTCCTTCTCGGTGTAGCTCCGGTGGAGATTCCACGACAGGAAGAACGCGTCGCCACGTTCTCCATAGGCCCGATGAAGCTGCGCGATTCGCCCTACCCGCGCATCATCGACAGGCAACACCACCTTACGGATGGAGCCCCCTAGCGAGACGCCCAGCCCGGGGTCGAGGTGCATGCGCGCATCCCGCTCGGCGATTCTG
Organism: Myxococcus vastator; assembly: GCF_010894475.1. GTDB lineage: Bacteria > Myxococcota > Myxococcia > Myxococcales > Myxococcaceae > Myxococcus > Myxococcus vastator. Next base: position 12,451 of record NZ_JAAIYB010000002.1, on the reverse strand, counting down.
AATTCGATGGTCTCTCGCATGGTCAGGGCGTGATGCCAATCAACTGAGGGATGGGATACTCGGAGTAGACCGCCAGGAGAAGCTTTTGAAGCTCCTGCGGGGTGGGTCGCCGACCCTGGCCATACGGCCAAACACGCCGAAACTGCTGAGTCACGGCCTTGTGGTAGGCAGTCGGCAGACGGTACGTCTGTCCGTTGCTCGCACCGCCCAGATACAATGGGATGAAGTGATGGTTCTCATACCCGGTGCTGTTCGGGTAGGCATCTTGAGCGGCCTTGAGTCGCTGCACGTAAAGATGCCGCGCTTGAGCCACCACCGCGTGGTCCGCACCACGACGCGCGGCGCGCTGTGCCTGACCGGGAGTTGGCCGTGGATTGAGCGCCGGTGGCCGACGCATCGGCCCACCACCCCCCCGCCGCATGGGCCGTACAGCGAGAGGCTCCGCCTCCTCCCAGGCAAGCGCATCCCACTCCAAGGGCAGAAAAGCGCTAACGGGCCCGGAGTCTCCCGCGTGGGGACCCTCGACATAGGAAGTACCATGACCGGGCGGCAATGCGGCTTTCGGTCCTGAGGCACAAGCAAACAGGAACTGCGCCAGCGCAATGCCCACGAGGGCCAGAGTGGGATGACGCAACGGTTCACTCCTTTCAAAAGTGATGAACACGTCCGGCTTTCGCGTTCCGACTCCACAATCCCGATGCGGCGCGCCGACTCATCCATTCCAGCACGCATTCGGTCCACAGAGACATGCCGGAGACGCGCTCCCCACTGTCAGGCCAGCCGCCGTCCCCCGTCCCTCAGCCCCGGCGGAATCCAGAGGTGTCACGGGGCTGTCCCCGGGCTCCCGGCTCTTGACGTGGGTGCGCTGCACCCAGGTTCCGGAGGGGGCGTCCCCGGGTCCATCGCTCGCAGTGATTTCCTCGCGTCGGACCGCCCGGCCGGGCCTCCGTCAGGTCCAACAAGGAACAGGCGCCAGCCGCGCCTGCTCCGAACTAGCTCACTGGTAGAGCACAGGTCCCAATCCTGCGGAGAAGGTTCGATTCCTTCGTTCAATCCAGAGGGCTCCGCCGCGAGCTGACTTGAGCGCGAGTCCACCGCTCCCACTCCTCCCACCGCGATGCCCGGCCTTCCGCCAGGGCGACAGGCCCCCTTCCGAGCATTCAGCGGAAGCCCCTGCCGCCGTCCGCGGAAGCTGCCCGGCGCGCGGGCGCGAGTTGCCAGGAAGCGGCCAGGACAGGCAGTCCGCGCTCACCGGTCCGTGAACGGTGGGGCCCTCACTTTTCAGCAGTGCCCGGGACACGCGCGACAACGCGCACGGAAACGTCCCGGTTCTTCAAGCTCCCCCGGCGGGGGAAAGGAGGTGCGCGATGAGCATCATGCGTGTGGATGTCGGGCAGAACGAACGGGCCTTCGTGCTGGTGGACGAGAAGCCGAAGCAATACCTCGTCCCCGGCCGGCACTGGCTGCTCCACCCCTTCCAGAAGGTGCGGCTGGTGCGAGTGAGCACCGAGCAGCCGCTCGCCCAGCTCGACCCGGCCCTCCTGGCCCTCGTGCCGGAGACGGACCTGCAAGTCATCGAGCTCGGCGCCGACGAGCGCGCCATCCTCTTCCACAAGGGCCGCCCCGTGCGGTGGCTCGGCCGGGGCCTGCACCAGGTGTGGACGGTGGAGCGCCTCCCCAGCCGCGACCTGACGCCCAGCGCGCCCACCGTGCGCGTGGAGCGCGTGGACACCTCGGGTGTCACCACCACGCCCCTGCGTGACGACGTGCGCGCCCTGGTCCCCGCCGGCGACTACACGGAGGCCACCGCCACCGAGGGCACCGTCGTGCTCCGCTACGTGGAGGGCGTGCTGGACGCCGAGCTTCCCCCGGGCCGCCACGCCGCGTGGACCGTCGCCCGCAAGGTGCAGCTGGCCGTCATCGACCTGCGCGAGCGCCTGCTCCACGTCACCGGCCAGGAGGTGATGACGAAGGACCGCGTCACGCTGCGCCTCAACCTGTCAGCGGCCTTCCGCGTCTCGGACGCGCGCCGGCTCGCCGTCGTGTCCCGCGCACCGGATGACGTCCTCTACCTGGCCATGCAGCTGGCCGCGCGAGAGGCCGTGTCGGAGCGCACGCTGGATGAGCTGCTCGCCTCGCGCGAAGCCGTGGCCGAAAGCCTCTTCACCCAGGTGAAGGACCGCGCCCACACAGTGGGCCTGGAGCTACTGCGCTTCGGCATCAAGGACGTCGTCCTCCCGGGTGAGATGAAGGAGCTGCTCAACCGCGTCATCCAGGCGCAGAAGGAAGCGGAGGCCAACGTCATCATGCGGCGCGAGGAGACGGCCGCCACCCGCTCCATGGCGCAGACGGCCAAGGTGCTGGCGGAGAACCCGCTGCTGGTGCGCCTCAAGGAGCTGGAGGCCTACAAGGACCTCGCGTCCAAGGTGGGCCAGGTGCACCTCGTCCTCGGCGAGGGCGCGGTGCCCACCCTGCAGCTCAAGAGTCACTGACTCGCGAATCAATCTCGGGTTAGCCTCGCGGCCCCACCCCCGCGAGGAGCCCGAGATGTCGTCTTCGAACCACTACGTCCCCAACCTGCGCGATATCGAGTTCAACCTCTTCGAGTTCCTCGATATCGGCCGAGCCTCGCTGGGCCACGCACCGTTTGGCGACCTGGACGAGACGGCCGCGCGCCAGATGCTCCAGATGTTCGCCCAGCTCAGCGTCAACGAGCTGGCCCAGAGCTACGAGGAGCCGGAGCACCACCCGCCGAAGCTCGAGAATGGCGAGGTGACGCTGCCGCCGGGACTCAAGAAGGCGATGAATGCCTTCTTCGACGCGGGCATGCACCTGCTGGAGCAGCCGCCGCACCTGGGCGGCATGGGCGCGCCGCCCTCCCTGGGCTGGGCCGCGTTCGAGCTGCTGGTGGGCGCCAACTCCTCGCTGGCCTTCTACACGCTGGGCAACCTGCTGGCGCGCATCATCGACCGGCTGGGCACGGACGCGCAGAAGCAGCGCTTCCTGCCGCACATGCTGGACCGCCGCTGGGGCGGCTCCATGGTGCTCACCGAGCCCGACGCCGGCAGTGACGTGGGCGCCGCCCGCACCAAGGCCCGCCGCGTCTCCGACGACGTCTGGGAAATCGAAGGGGTGAAGCGCTTCATCACCAACGGTGACTCGGACATGTCCGAGAACATCATCCACATGGTGCTGGCGCGTCCGGAGGGCGCGGCGCCGGGCACCAAGGGCCTGTCGCTGTTCGTCGTGCCCAAGTACTGGGTGAACGAGGACGGAAGCATGGGTGAAGCCAACGGCGTGGTGTGCACCAAGCTGGAGAAGAAGATGGGGCTGAAGGGCTCCGTCACCTGTGAGATGACCTTCGGCGACGGGAAGCCCTGCCGCGGCCTGCTGCTGGGCGAGGTCCACGACGGCATCCGGCAGATGTTCTACATCATCGAGCAGGCCCGCATGGCCGTGGGCGTGAAGTCCATGGCCACGCTGTCCGCCGGCTACGGCCGCGCGCTGGCCTTCTCCAAGGACCGCCTCCAGGGCGCGGACCTGATGCAGGCCCGGGACAAGACGGCGCCGCGCGTGCCCATCTTCCGCCACCCCGACGTGCGCCGCATGCTGATGGCGCAGAAGGCCCATGCGGAGGGCATGCGCGCGCTGTGCCTCTACACCGCGTTCATCCAGGACGGCGTGGAGCGCAAGGGCGGCCACCGCGCCACCGAGGCGGGCGAGCTGGACACGCTCAACGACATGCTGCTGCCGCTGGTGAAGGGCTACTGCTCGGAGAAGGCCTACGAGCTGCTGGCGCTGTCGCTCCAGGTCCACGGCGGCTCCGGCTACCTGCAGGACTACCCGGTGGAGCAGTACATCCGGGACCAGAAAATCGACACGCTCTACGAGGGCACCACGCACATCCAGGCGCTCGACCTGCTCATGCGCAAGGTGGCGCGTGACGGCGGCGCGACGCTCCAGGGCCTGCTGTCCCAGATTCGCGAGACGGCCGAGCGCACCGGCGAGGGGCTGGAGGCCGAGCGCGCCGCGCTGGGCCGCGCGCTGGGCGACCTGGAGACGATGCTCGGCACGCTGATGGGCAAGCTGGGCGAGTCCGTCTACCACGTGGGCCTGCAGGGCAACCGCGTGCTGGCCGCCGTCGCGGAGGTCGTCATCGGCTGGCTGCTGGTGCGCCACGCGGAGGTCGCGCAGGAGCGCATGAAGAGCAACCCCGGGGACCACGCCTTCTACGTGGGCAAGCTCGCCAGCGCCCGCTGGTTCTGCCACGAGGTGCTGCCCGGCGTCGCCCACGCCACCCGCATGGTGGAGCACGGCAACCTGGACCTGATGGAGGTCCCGGAAGAGTCGTTCTGACGCGGAGACACCGACGCGCGCCTGGCCACCGGTGCCAGGCCCGCCGTCGCGGCCGGGAGGCGCCCGCTACTTCGGCACCGGCAGCCCGCGCGCCGCCAGGTCCCGCTCCACGTACAGCCGCAGGACATGCATGAAGTCCTGCGCGTTCGTCACCACGCCGAAGGCCTGGTGCGTGCCGCGGTCCTTCAGCTTGCTCACCACGAACTCGGACGAGTCCACGCAGATGGTGGGCAGCTCCCGCAGCGAGCCGTCCTGCTCCGTGACGAACGCCGGCAGCATGTTGCCGGTGGCGATGGCATGTAGCGCCGTGGCGATCATCACCGCCATGGTGGCCTTCACCGCGTGCTCGCGCATGGCCACCTGCGCCTCCAGGTTGTCCGTCACCACGTCCGGCAGCGGCCCGTCGTCACGGATGGAGCCTGTCAGCACGAAGGGCACGCCATGCACCACACATGCGTGCATGATGCCGTTGGTAATCACCCCGGCCTCCACCGCCTGGGCGATGGAGCCCGCCGCCCGCACCTTGTTGATGGCGCGCATGTGCAGCCCGTGGCCGCCCGAGGTGGCCTCGCCCGAGCCGCTCATCCCCAGCGTGGTGCCGAAGATGGAGGCCTCGATGTCGTGCACCGCCACCGCGTTGCCCGCCAGCAGCGCGCCCACGAAGCCATGGGCGACGAACCACGTCATGTCCGCGCGCGCCCGCGAATGCACCAGCGCCGGCCCCGTCACCCAGATGGGGTAGCCCCCGCGCTCGCGCTCGTCCACCAGCACCCGGGCCATGTGCGCGTAGTCGATGGGCTTCTCGCGAGACACCGCGCTCGTCATGAACTTGAACTCGCCTTCGCCTTCACCCGCGAGGTAGGCGGTGTTCACGTACACGCCTTCGCTGCCGTCCTCCGCGAATCCCACCACCACGCGCTCGCCCGCCCGCACGCGACGGCCTTCGCGAATCCACAGCTCCCCCTGCGCATCCAGCACCAGCGCCCCGTCCATGCGCGGCTCGCGCGGCATGCGCCACGCGCCGCCCACGCGCACGTAGGTGGGCAGGTTCGTCGTGGTGAAGAAGCCCTCCGGCAGCACGCCGTCCGCGGGCGCCGGCTGGAAGCGCGCGTCCGGACAGTGGGAGAAGCGCGCGGCCGTGAAGTCAGGATGAGGAATGGAGCTCACCCCGGCACCATGCGCGGAGCCCTGCCCCGCTTCAAGCGCCTCGGCATCCGCGGGCCGCCAGATGTCGGGGGGCGACAGTAACGAGGGGATTGCCCGTCATTATATCTGCGCGCCCACACCCACTCCGCCCGTCAGTGGACGGCTGCTGGTCTGGGCCAGCTCACGACGCAGCAGCTCCGCGTAGCGAGCCGCGGCATGCCGCAGCCGGGCCGCCTCGTCCGGCGCGTGGGCGTCGTAGGACGCGGCGGCCAGCGCATGGTCCCCCAGTTGGAAGGCCAGGTAGGCCTGCCGGTGGAAGCGCAGCAACTCCTGGGGCGGGAGCCGGCCCTTGTGGCGCTCCACCACGGCGCAGAGCGCGGCCAGCTCCTCCGCGTCCAGCGACAGCTCCACCGCCGCGCCCGCCAAATCCCAGGACAGGTCCTGGCAGCCCACCAGGTCATGCGCCCGGTGGTGGTCCACCGCATCCGCCTTGAGCACGCGGCCACCGGGCAATACCAGCCACTCCCACGCATGCATCCGGTTGTCCGTCACCGTCCGGCGCACCATCCGCTCCAGCGCGCCCAGCCGGGGAATCCACACATGGAGCGCCTGCGCCACCTCGCGTCCCAGCGCGACCTCCGTGTTGTAGCGAGCCATCTCCCACAGCTCGCGCGAGGAGGCGCCGCACCCATCCTCCACCCGGCCGAAGTGACGCGAGCGGAAGCCCAGGTACGCCCCCACGCGCGCCACCAGCTCCCAGCGGTCCCCCCCGCGCTCCACCGTGCTCAGGGGCCGCGCCTCCTCCAGCCACGGCTGCACCAGGAAGCCGTGCTTGAGCCCCGAGACAGGCACACCCAAGCCCGCGTCCGCCAACACCCGCGTCTGGAGATAGGCGCGCGCGCCATAGGCCCCCAGGCCCGCGAACTTCAGCAGCCACGGCCGGCCGCCCGCGCGCAGCAGGTACTTGCGGCGCTCACGCCAACGGTGCACCGGGGGCCACGCCGCCTTCGGCAGGTCGTGCAGCAGGTGCTTCCGCCAGCCACCCGCGCCCAGGTCCTCCAGCGGCGCGGTCGCAGTGCCCGTCACGTCCTCCACCCAGCTCGCGAGCGAATGGGAGGGCTCGGCCGGCGTCACCATCACCGACTCGAAGTCCACCACGCCGCGCTGGGCACGGCGCCAGAGCTCCCGGTGCCTCGGCGTTGCGTGAGGTCCCACGTCACCGCCGTGGCCCGGCAGGAAGTACAGGGACGAAGGCGCCACGCCATGCGCCTCCAGGAATTCGGCCACCGCGCCGAACGACGAGCCGGACCGCCCCGGTCCCTCGTCCACCACCACGAAGCGGTAACCCGCGCGTGCCTCGTCCACCCACTGCGCGGTCCGCTCGGGGGACAGCGACAACGTGCGCCGGTAGGGATGCCCGCGAGGCCGGACGAAGCACACCGCCTGGGTGCCCAGCGCCGCGGCCACCACGCCCGCCAGCCCCGTGCCGATGCCGCGAATGCCCACGACGCGCCAGGGACCGCCCTGCGCTGGCAGCGCCCGCGCCGACGCCAGGTAGCGCTCCGGGTAGAGGCCTTGAAACGCGTACCCGCGAGGCACCTTGCACCGCACCCGCTGCGGCAGCCCCAGTCCCCCCAGCGCCTCCAGCGCGCTGCCCACCTGCGACAGGTCCGCGCGGAAGCCGTCCGTCCAGGACGCCACCACCGCGCGGCCCAGCGCCAGCAGCGTGGACTCGCAGGCCCGCGCCAGCACCGTGTCGCCGTCCTCGCCCTGCTGGACCACCTGCTCCGCGTCCAGGACGCCCTGCGCCCACTCCCCCGCGCGGATGAGCAGCGACACCAGCGCCGAGTGACGCGTCAGGCCCGGAGGCAGCGCGTCCACCTCCCACCAGGCGCTGGCCAGCGCACGCGCCTCCGCGGTCGGGTCCACCTCTCGCGGATGTTCTCCGGACACCAGCATCACGGCGCTCCCTCAGTCCTCATTCCCACGGGAAGAGGGTGGCGGCTGCGTCAGATGGCTGTGCGCAATGGCGGCCAGCGCCTCCAGCGTGGGCACAGCCCACGTCACCGCGTGACGCTGGCGCCAGGCGTCCGCCCACGCCATGAAGGTGCGCAGCTGCTCCGTGCTGGGCGACACCTGCCAGCGCCGCCGCTTCGCCAGGGACAGCGCCTCCAGCGGCGGATGCCCCAGCGCCACCAGGACGCACAAGGCGAGCAGCGCGCTGCGCCCCACCCCGTGCTCACAGTGGATATAGACTTTGTGGCCCCGGGCCAGTTGCTCCGTCACCCACGCGACGCCGTCATCCAGCCGGTCGCCCCGGATGGCCCGGAGGTCCTCGGTGGGCAGGTGCAACAAGGTGATGCCGTGCTCGCGCAGGACGTGCTCGTCGTCACAGGCCTCCACCCGCACGTCCACCACGCAGCGGATGCCCAGCGCCCCCGCGAGGTGCTCCGCCGTATCGACGGGGAAGCGGCCCCCCACCGCCAGCGAGGGCAGCACCCAGTCCAGGTTCAATCTCCGGGACGGCGCGCTCATGTCGCCCAAGGTAGGGCCGCGCACCGACGCTGGCACCCTCCGCGGACGCCCAAGGCCCTTTTGAAGTGTTTTTCGACCCACCTCTTGGAAAATCCGCTGGAATCACGGGGGGTTCCGGGGCGCTGGCCTTGAAAATCCAGAGGCACGCAACTCCGGGTCTCAGCCTTCGAGAATAGGAGCAAGACGTACATGCGACGCCCCCAGCGCCGCTCCACACCCCCACGGAGCCCCCCATGAGCAGCTACCGCATCAAGTCGGGCGACACGCTCTCCCACCTGGCGCAGCGCCACAACACCAGCGTCAGCGCGCTGATGAAGGCGAACCCGCAGATCAAGAACGCGGACCTCATCTACGCCGGCAAGTCGCTGAACATCCCGGGTTCGCGGGACTCCTTCGAGAGCGGCTCCGCGGGCAGCGCGGGTGGCGCCACGGGCGGTGGCAGCAGCGGCGGCGCGCAGGGCGTGCAGGGCCCCAACAGCTCCGGCCCCGGCACCCGCGGCCCCAAGGGCAGCCCCTTCGACATCGCGTCGCAGCACCTGAACAAGAACGCGAGCTCGCTGAAGCTGGAGAAGAACGGCGTGGGCGCGGACATGGAGGACTGGGTCCCCAACAACGTCAACTGCGCCAACTTCGTGTCCGCCGTGCTGGAGCAGTCGGGCCAGATTTCCGACGCGCAGCACGACAACAGCGTGATGGGCCTGATGGCCAAGCTGGACCGGGACCCCAACTTCAAGCGCATCGACCTGAGGGACGCGAAGCCGGGTGACGTGGTCTCCATGAAGACCAACGGCGGCCAGCACGTGGTGATGTTCGCGGGCTGGAAGGACGGCAAGCCGACGTTCATCGGCTCCAACAACGTCAACTCGGATGGCTCGCAGCGCGTCACCATCTCCAGCATGAACTACCCCATCATGGCGGTGCACCAGTACCAGGGCTGAGCACCCGCCCGCAGCTGAGCGAGCACCTCCGGGGCTCCGCGTCCGACCTTCCAGGCGGGCACGGGGCCCCGCTGGCGTTCAAGCGCCCGCGGCGGCTCAGCGCCGGGGCGCCAGCGACAACGCGGCCTGGATGAGCGGGCTGCGCGCGGCCGTCTTCCGCCAGGCGGCATGGACGGAGCCCGTGCCCGCGCCCGGCAGCGCCTTGGACACCACGCCGGCTTCGCGCGGCCCCCCCGGCAGGAGCGAGGCCAGCAGCGAGAAGCCCAGCCCCGCGGCCACGAAGCCCAGAATCGTCTCCGAGGAGTCCGCCGCGTGCAGGCGCCTGGGGGTGACGCCCGCCCTGGCCAGCGCCGCGAGCTGCAAGTCCCGCAGGTACCGGTCCGTGCTGTAGGCGATGAACGCGTCGTCGCGCAGCTGCTCCAGCCGCACCCGCGGGCGCTTCGCCTGCGGGTGGTGCGCGGGCAGCACGAGGAAGGGGTGCGTGCGCCCCACCTCGCGCGTCTCCACGTCATCGGGCACCGCCGGCAGGTGGTCCACCACCAGGTCCGTGTCGCCCGAGCGCAGCACGTCCAGCGCGGGCGTCTTGGACTCGAAGAGGGCGACCTCGATGTCCGGCCGCTTCGCCTGGAGCTTCCGCAGCCACGCGGGCAGCAGGTGCCGCAGCACGTGGCCGGAGGCATGAATGCGCAGCGTGCCGCCCACCTCGCCCTTGCGCAGCGACTGCACCACGGTGTCCAGGCCTTCGAGGAACGGCGCCACGTGCGCGTACAGCGCCCGGCCTTCGGGCGTGAGCACCACGCGGTCCTTGCCCACGCGCTCGAAGAGCGGCACGCCGACCTCCGCCTCCAGCCGCTTCACCTGCTGATGGATGCCCGGCTGCGTAATCGGATACGGGAAGGTGGGCACGGCGCGCGCGTACCCTTCCGCGCGAGCCACCCGGTAGAAGCCTTCGAGCCGCTGGAGCTGAATCATTCACTCCAGGTTATCAACGGCGCTTGGATTAGTTCCATGCGCTTTACGGTGGAACGGCGCATCGTTCTTCCTGTCAGCGAGCACGGCTCGCCACGAGGAGGAAGTCCCCATGTCCCGCGCCACGCCGAAGGTCGTCGTTGCCCACAGCCCCGCCTGGGTCGCCCAGACCTGGCTTTCCTTCTTCCTCTCCGTCGGAGTGACGGCCGTCGGCATCTGGAACCTGCCCGTGGACATCTGGGTGAAGTCCTTCCTGGGCATGGGCCTGCTCTTCACCGTCGGCTCGACCTTCAGCCTGTCGAAGACGGTGCGCGACCAGCACGAGATGGAGCAGCTCGGCACGCGGCTGGACGAGGCGCGCGTGTCCCGGCTCCTCTCCGAGCACGACCCGCTGGCCCCGCCCAAGCTGTGAGGGCTCAGGGCGCGCCGCGCCCCGCGTGCAGGCAGACCACGGCCTCATCCAGCAGGTCGAGCGCCGCGTCGGACCAGCCCCGGAGCTTCATGCGCGGGGACACCGGCGAGGTGACCGGGATGAGGCCGGCCACGGCGGCGTCCTCGATGAGCTGCGCCTGTTGCTCGGGGTTGAGCTGGGCCCACCGCTTCTCGCGGCTCACGCCCTTGCGCCAGTCGTAGCCATCGCCGGACCACTGCGCGGCCAGCGCGGCGCTCAGGTAGGCCGTGCCGCCGTGCTGGTGCTGCCACACGTGCGTCAGCTCGTGGACGAGCAGGCCGAAGTCCACGGCCCCGCTCCGAGGCGGAACGAAGACGGTGTTGCCGTGCGCGAAGGCCCGCCCAGGGAGGCCCAGCAGGCCCAGCCGGCCGACCTTCACCCGCACCGCCGCGTAGTCCAGGCTGTCTCCGAAGACAGGCCGCAAGCGGACGATTTCCTCCGCCGAGAGGCGGCGGCCCGGCGGCTCCAGGCCGACCAGCACCTGCACCGAGCTGAGCACGCGCCCGCCCACCATCAACACGGCGTCCGCGGGGAGCTGCGCCACGCGCGTCAGGCCCTGGCCCAGCTGGGGCAGTCCCTCGCGAGGCCGGCCGCGCGCGCACTGCGCCACGCCTCCGCCCATCGCCTTCAGCACCACGCCCACGCTGCGGGCCACGCCCACCGACGCGCTCGAGACTCCGGTGAGAAGTCCCCGGCCCGCATCCACCAGCCGCTCGGAGAAGGTGGCCGCGTGGCTCATGCCATGTTCCTCAGCGCCCCACCGTCATGGCGCGCAGCCCGGAGAGCCCCATGACGGACTCCACCAGCGTGCGCAGCGCGCCCGGGCGCCACGGGCGGGACAGCGCGAAGTGCGTGAGGCTGGAGGCGCTGTAGGCCGCCGCCACCTCGGGACGGAAGTGGGACGACACGAGGATGCGCGGCCCCGACAGGTCCCTGTCCACCAGCCGCGCCAGGAAGGTCGGCACGGCCGCTCGCTCCACGGAGTCCAGGTCCACGATCACCGCCTCGGGCACCACGCCCAGGTCCATCCGGCGGTCCGCCGACGCGATGCCCAACGTGGGGACCAGCTCGAAGTCTGACGCCAGCTCGCGGCCCATGGCCAGCCGGAAGAGCGGCTCCTCCGAGACGAGCATCACCCGAGGACCCTTGGGCACGCTCCGGTGACGCCGTGCGGGCACGGGCGTGGGCTCGATGGGAAGACGCAGTGCGCCAGCCTCCACCAGGTGGCGGGCATCGAGGAGGGACTGCGCACGGCGAATCAGGGGGGAGGGGGCGCTGGACACAATGCGACAATAACCAGCAATAGCGGAAATATCAAACTTTACTTCAATTCTCGGACACAGTTCCTGGATTACGGACCTTCAAACCCGTGAGGATGGGCGTGATGACACGCCTGTTCAGTGGGTCATAAGTAACACCTATCCAGGTGTACCAGGTTATAGATGACCCATTCATTTCAGGTGCGGATGGATGCGCTCCCGCTGCTTGCGCGGGAGCTCCCAGGGCAACAGTCGGTCGCCCAGCATCTCCAAGACAGGCAGGTCGGTGGAGCCGCCGTGCTCCATCGCGTGCGTGAGCACGGCCACGAGAGAGGTACCCACGACAGGAACCTCCGAGGCCGGCTGCTGGGCACTCCAGTGGCGCATCCCTGGCCGCCCCCCCGTCACCGTCCAATAGTCCAGCTCAATCCCAGCCATCTCGGGACGCAGCAGGGGCACCAGTTGGCTCGCGTCCAACCGGACGACGCATTGGAGACCGCTGCCCAGCCCGTCCCGCCACGCGAGCACGGAGCCGTCCGGGAGGTCCACCAGCGCCAGGACCGGCGTCACCCTGTGCCCATCCTTGTCGATGGAGATTTGGATCTCCGCGTGCTCCGAACAGGGCCGGAGGCGCCACGCGCGGTCACCGGAGAAGAGCGTGGCCTCCTGAAGCTGATCATAGAGGGCGTTGAGCTCCGCCCCACCAAAGAAGGTCCCCGCGCAGGTGGCGCGTGTCCCTGAGTGCTCCGCGAGGACGCGCTCCACGAACTCCAGGAGCGAGGGCCCCTCCCCCCGGC
>NZ_JAAIYB010000029.1 GCF_010894475.1 Myxococcus vastator | reverse complement strand
GCGCTTCGCCGCGGGGGCCCGCGCGCGGGGCGTGAAGGTGGCGCTGGTGCACGGGCTGCTGGTGGTGGACGGCGGGCCGGCACGCCCCCACTCCTGGGTGCGCGTGGCGCTGGCGGCGGGTGGGACGTTGGATTTGGACCCGACGTCCCTGGACGAGGTGTCACCGAATACGCACCTGCCCATCGCCCTGGCGGAGGCGCAGGGCCCGGCGCTGGAGGCGGGGGCGCGGTGGCTGTCGCTGCTGCGCGGGGCGCACCGGGTGGTGCGCCGGCCGTGAGGCAGCGGGCTACTCGAAGGGGATGATGGACACCTTCGCGCCGGTCTGGACGTCCAGGACCTCCTTGGCCCACGCGGGCAGGAGGGCCTGGGTGTTCTCCAGGCGGGCGTGGCAGCGCACGGAGCGGAAGCGGTTGCGGCCGGTCTCACTCTCCACCGCGACGAGGACGTCATCCCCCTCCAGGTCGAAGTCCTCCTCCGCCACCTTGAGCGTGCGGTACTTGCGTATCAGGGAGATGTCGGCCGTGTCGGCCTCGAAGTGGGGGCCGCCGTCGAACGGGTCGATGCGCTCCATGTACTTGAAGCCGATGCGCTCCAGCATGCGCTGCACGCCGCGCGTCTGCGGGCCCACCTCGCCCAGCACCTTCTGCACGCGCGCGGGGAAGAGCGACGCGTAGATGTCCGAAGCGGGGAAGAGCTCCTTGATGAACTCCTTGTTCTGCCGGCTGAGGCGGTCCGCCTCCTGGTAGGTGAGGCCGGTGAACTTCTTGCCGCAGGCCTCCCACAAGAGGCTGCGGCCGTCCGGTAGCAGCGGCGGCAGCAGCTCCGCCAGCACGCGGGGGCGGAAGAGCCGCCGGTGCATGGCGATGAAGAGGAAGCGCCCGTAGGACAGCTGCTTGCCGGGCTTGTCCGGCGTGGCGCGGTAGGGCGGGTCCACGACGAGGCCGCCCACCTCGGTGGGGCCTTCGTAGTTGTAGGCGATGGAGAGGACCTTGTGGCGAAGGTGACGGGAGAGGGAGGCGGAGTAGTGCTCGCGCTCGCTCACCTCGTAATAGATGTGCGGAGCCTCGTAGGTGCCGTGCTGCGCGATGATCATCGACGTGCCGATGATGAGGCTGTTGCGCACGTCCTCCAGCACGAAGAGATACTCGCGCTCGAAGGGGTTCTTCACCTTGCCCGCGAAGCTCTTCACCGACGTGTCCACGATGGCCGACAGCGTTTCCTCGTTGTTCGGCAGGTTCACCGTGTTCAGCACGGCCGCGAGCCTCTTCAGCCCGGGCAAGTCGGTCTTCTGGACGTCACGCAGGACAAGCATGGGGACACTCGGGACGCCCCCGTGGTGGAGCGCCGGAAAGGGGGGACCATACCCCACACCTGCCGCCCGTCAGCTTGAAGGTTGGCCGGCGTGTTGATGACGCGACGTGTTGCTGACGGCTTGCCAGGACGCCCGGAGTGTGCAAGCCGCCTCGCGCTCGACGTGAAACATGACGTGAAACATTCAAGGCCTTGCATGCCCGCCTGCCCACTTGCCGGACCAGCGGGAAGGATTTGGCGGGGGAATGAAGCAGGGGAGGGTTTGCGATACGGTGTGTCGGTCGTTGCATTCCAGACCTTTGCGAGGATGTATTTTGAGAGCCTTTGTCCCCGTATGGCTTGTGATGTGGTGCGTCCCCGGGCTCGCCATGGCAGGCGTCGTGTGGCGGGGGGACTTCGAGACGGGTGACCGCTCGCAGTACTCCCGCGCGCAGATGGTGAACGCGAACCGGCTGCAGGTGGTGACGTCCCCCGTGGCCGAGGGCCAATACGCGCTGAAGGCGACGGTGTATCAGGGCGACGACCCCATCAACGCCAGCGGGAATCGCAACGAGCTGGTCTACATCAGCAACGAGCCGGTGGGCTCGGAGTACTACTACCGCTGGAAGGTGATGTTCGCGAACGACTTCCCCAGCGTGGACACCTGGCAGCTCTTCACCCAGTGGCACCACGACGGGTGCTGTGGTTCGCCGCCGGTGGAGTTCTACGTGAAGGGGGAGGAGATTCGCCTGTCGCTCCCCGGCACCAGCGAGATTCCCTGGCGCACGAAGCTCACCCGCGGCGTGTGGCACGAGTTCATCCTGCACGCGAAGTGGTCGTCCGACCCGAAGGTGGGCTTCGTCGAGCTGTGGCACAACAAGGAACTGGTGCTGCCCAAGCGCGGCGCGATGACGATGTACTCGGGGCAGCGCAACTACCTGAAGCTGGGCCTCTACCGGAGCGACACGGTGCGGCCGGTGGGCGTCGTCTATCACGACGGTTTCATGCAGGCGACGGCGCTGTCGGACGTGCTCGAACAGGAGCCGGAGCCGGAGCCGCCTCCCGTGGACGCGGGGACGCCGGTGGACGCGGGGGCTCCCATGGACGCGGGTTCACCCATGGACGCGGGCAGCGTGGACCCGGACCCCGTGGATGCGGGTGGGGCCGAGGAGCCGCAGCCGGACGCGGGCACGCCGGACCGGGACGCGGGCACGGTGCCCAGGCCGAACGTGCCCCCGCCCGGAGGCATCTCCCCGGATGAGGGCGTCGCGGCCCAGGCGGGGTGCAGCAGCACCGGTGGCTCCGCGGCGGCCTTCGCGCTGCTGGGGCTGATGGGCCTGGCGGGTTACCGCCGTCGCGGCCACTGAGCCCATGGGGGGGCGCGCGGGCCATGGGCTCGCGCGCCTTCGTGGGGAAGTGTGCGGTGCGGGTCTCGACCTACGTGTCTTGCGCGCTCGTACCCACCGGCGACGTTGGCTTGCCGGAGAAGGTCTGCCCGGCTCCGGGGCGGTGCGCCGCTCTCGTTCGAGTGGGAGGCCCAACGTGGCACGTCCGGGTGATTCACGGTGCCGATGCTTCCTCACCTGGAAGTCTGACGCATGGCTGGCGCGCCTGACGTGTCAGGAGTGCCTCGTGTCCGCCCCCTGCGCGTGAGCAGCCAATCCAATCACCTGACAGGTCGGGACCGTGCCTGTCGTCCGGCGGGAAGGCCCCCGCGGACTCGCCGGTCACGTCCCTCGTGAGGGCCGCCTGGCCGGAACCAGGGCCTCAGGGGTTTCTCCTACGCAGCCATCCCGTCGTGCGTCGTCGCGCACCTGCGCCTCGCCGCGGGACGTGACGACCGGATGGGGCGGGTCCAAGCCTCCCCCTGGTTCCATATGTTGGTGCTGGAATGGAGGTGGATTCGCGTCTGTGGTTGAGGCGGATTCGGGCGCGCCTGGAGCAGTGTCTTGCACGTCAGGCGCGGAGTGGCGGCGAAAGCGGCTGACGCGTCAGTCGCATGGCGGTGCTCCAGCCTTCATGTGAACTTCAGACGTGTAAGGGACGGGCAGTTGCTGGCATGTGAGTTGCTCTGTCTGACGCCAGACGAGGTGGGCTCCTTGTCGTGAATCCGATGTGAGGGTTCAGCAGCGATAGGCATCAACCACACGAAAGACCTGGTGCGTACATGGCGAAGATTGTCTTCCTGATTGATTCCAGTTCACTTCCCAAGGGTGGGGTCTCCGTCAACACCGCGGTCGCGGTCGAGCATCCTCCGTTCGTCCTGAACGGCAAGCCCCAAGGCGCCGAGTACAAGGTGCCCGTCGCGCAGGGGGAGAACATCCGCATCTACACGGCGGAGAAGAACCACCTCACGTCCGTGAAGCTCGCACCCAACGGCATCATCGCGCATTCGATACAGGGCAAGCCGCTCCAGGACTCGGACATGATGGATGCCTTGAGGCGGCCCATCGACATCCCCACCATCGACATGGATCCGGGCCCCGTGCCTGACTTCATCGCGTTCGGCGAGAATGGCACGTGGTGGACGCAGACGCCTCCTTCCTGGAGCAATTGGCCCAACAACCCGCTCATCGACAAGGCCCTCACGGCCAGCATGACGCGCAGCTACTTTCCGTGCATCACGTTTGGTATCAGTTCCAACGTGAGCGGTGAGTTCCAATACGGATTGGTGTTCGGACTGACGAGGGACGGGGCGACCGTCGAGTATTTCTACTTCGATCCCTTCCTTGTCATTGGTTCGTGAAGTGGATGGGGGCGTTGTCCCCCCTGGGCTGCGGGCCCGCCTCTCCTCGGCTTGGCGCCCATCGTGGGCTTGCCGCGCGTCGAGGTCGCGTTCATGGAGTGGGTGCGCCGGGTGGGCGCCTGCTTCGACCCTCGCCCTGGCGCGTGTGCCGTGCAATATCGGTGTTCCAGGAACGTTGTCCGAACAGACCACGTCCCTTGGAGCGCCCATGCGATACCGCCTCTTCCTTCCGCTCTGTACGTTGCTGGCCTGTGCTCACTCGCCACCGGCTGTCACGCCGCCAGCGCCCGTGGCACAGGCGCCCGTGGACCCTGAGTCCCAGTTCCGCGAGGCCCTGCAACGGGCGGGCATGGCCATGGAGGCGGGGCGCTTCGACTCCGCGCTTTCGGAGATGCAGCGACTGTGGGACGGCGGCCACCAGACGGACGACGTGGCCTGGTATGCCGCCTATGCCTCGCTGGGCACCGGTGACGATGCCGCGGCGTTCACCTGGCTGGAGCGCGCCGTCGAACGCGGGATGAACTCACCGGGCGACCTGCTGCACGACAAGTCCCTGGCGCCGCTGCGGCGGATGCCCGGCTACGACGCGCTGGTGGCGCGGGCCCGGGAGAACGCGCTGAAGGCGCGCGCCGAGGGCAACGTGGGGGCGGGGCTGGAGAAGGCGACGCCCGCGGAGGCGGGGGTGTCGGTGCCGGCGCTCGAGGCCTTCGTGAAGGCGGCCGAGGACGCGGGCTCGTCGGCCCTGGTGGTGCTCCGCCATGGAAAGCGGGTGGGCGAGTGGTACTTCGGCGGCGAGACGCAGCGCATCGAGTCCATGTCCGCGACGAAGGGCGTGGTGGCGCTGGCCATTGGCCTGCTCATCGACGAAGGGAAGATTGCCTCCGCCGACGCGCCCGTCTCCACCTTCTTCCCGGAGTGGAAGGACGGCCTCAAGGGGAAGGTCACCTTGCGGCACCTGCTCAGCCACACCTCGGGGCTGGCGGCGAACGCCAACGCGATGGACATCTACCAGTCGCGAGACTTCGTCCGCTACGCGTTGGACGCCCATGTGGTGGACGTGCCGGGGAGCCAGTTCTTCTACAACAACAAGGCGACCAACCTGCTCGCGGGCGTGGTGGAGCGCGCCTCGGGGGAGAAGCTGGACGCCTATCTCATGCGGCGCCTCTTCGAACCGCTCGGCATCCGCGACGTGTTCTGGCAGAAGGACCCGTCCGGCAACCCGCTGGGCATGTCCGGCCTGCGGCTGCACCCCGTGGACTTCGCGAAGGTGGGCCAGTTGATGCTCCAGCGCGGCGTCTGGCAGGGCCAGCGCATCCTGAGCGAGTCCTGGATTCAGGAGTGCACCGCGGCGCCATCGCAGGCCCACAATCCCACGGCGGGCTTGTTGTGGTGGCTCGTCTACGACAAGGCGTTCCGCGTGCTGGGCCAGGACATGGTGGACGAGGCGCGCCGCAACGGCATGCCCGAGTCGGCGCTGTCCCGCCTTCGCGACGTGGTGGACCAGCCGATTCCCTCCGGGGACTTCATGCGGGTGCTCTCCGAGCGGCTGGGCGGGATGAAGGGCGTCATGGCGTTCATGGAGAAGAGCGCCCGCGTCCCGCTGCGTACGCAGGTGGAGGGCGCGCCTCGTGGCTACTCCGCGCGCGGCTCCTTCGGGCAGCTCCTGCTGGTGGTGCCAGCGCAGGACCTGGTGGTGGTGCGCATGGCCGTGCCGGACGGGCGGGTGCCTCCGGACGTCATGGAGTTCCCTGCCTTCAACGCGATGGCCCTCTCCCTGGTGCCTTCGCCCTGACAGGCGCGCGCGGCGCGACGGTGCGCTCGTGTGTCCGCGCTGTCGGCCCTGTGGCATAAAGCCCTTCCAGCATGTCGCCATCTCGCCGTGTTTCGCTCGTCCTGAGCTACCAGTACCCGGGCAAGTACGCCTTCACCGTGCTGGCGGGCGCCGTGGAGTCGGACCCGGCGCTGGCGGACGTGACGCTCCACTTTCCGCGCAGCCGCGAGACGCTGCTGGACACGATTCGCGAGCGCGTGGACGCGGGAGACACGGTGGTGGCCGCGTGGTCCTTCTACTCGGCCAGCTTCGCCCCCGCGGCGGCGGAGCTGGCGTGGGTGCGTGAGCGGCTGGAGGGGCGGGAGGTGCTGTGCATCGCCGGCGGCGTGCATGCCACGGCGGAGACGCTCCAGACGCTTCAGGCGGGCTTCGACCTGGTGGCGGTGGGCGAGGGTGAGTACTCCCTCCGCGCGTTGCTCGGCCGGGTGCTGCGGGGCGAGGAGCCTCGTGACACGCACGGCATCGCGTACCTGAAGGACGGGAAGCTGGTGCAGCACGGCCGAGGGGAGGGCGTGCAGCTCGACGACTTCCCGCCCTTCGCGGCGCGCAACGGGCAGTACGGCGCCATCGAGATTACGCGCGGCTGCATCTACGCGTGCCGCTTCTGCCAGACGCCGTTCATGAGCAAGGCGCGCTTCCGCCACCGCTCCGTGGCCAACGTGGCGCACTGGGCGCGGGAGCTGCGGCGCTCGGGCCGGCGCGACCTCCGCTTCATCACGCCCACCTCCATGTCCTACGGCACCGCCGACGAGTCGGTGAACCTGGACGCGGTGGAGGCACTGCTCGCCGCGGTGAAGGAGGCCATGGCGCCCGATGGGCGCGTCTACTACGGCACCTTCCCGTCGGAGGTCCGCCCCGAGCACGTCACGCCCGAGGCGCTGGCGCTGCTCAAGCGCTACGTCCACAACGACAACCTCATCATCGGCGGACAGTCCGGCTCCGAGCGCATCCTCCAGAGCACGCGCCGCGGGCACGACGTGGAGACGGTGGTGCGCGCCACCCGCATCGCGGTGGCGTGTGGCTTCGTGCCCAACGTGGACTTCATCCTCGGGCTGCCCGGCGAGGAGCCCGCGGACGTGGACGCCACGGTGGCGCTGATGGAGCAGTTGGCCGGGCTGGGCGCGCGCGTGCATGGGCATACCTTCATGCCGCTGCCGGGGACACCCTTCCGGGACGCGCCGCCCGGGTCGGTGGATGAGGCGACCCAGCGCAAGCTGGACCGGCTGGCCTCGCAGGGGCGCCTGTATGGGCACTGGAAGCAGCAGGTCGCCCTGGCCGAGGGCATTGCCTCACGTCGCCGCCCACGCGCGGGGTAGCGGCAGGGCGGCAAGGGCAAGCCAGGCGTGAAGGCGCTGGCCCGCTTCGAGCTGCCCGAGCCGTCACTTCCACGGGCCTCCGCTGCGCCAGGCGCTTAGGATGAGGCCGCGATGTCCACCGACCCGGCACCTCCCTACTGGCTCCTCATCTCCGTCCTCTTCAGCAACCAGCCGCTGTCGCCCTCGCTGGCGATGACGCTGCACCAGGCGGCCTTCGAGCTGCACCAGCGCGGAGAGGGCGCCAAGGAGGTGGCCGGGGACATGGTGAGCGGCCGGGTGGTGAACCTGCGCAAGGACGTGTCCTTCGGCGGCATCGCCGGGCCGGCCTTCGAGGCGGAAATCGAGACGGAGCGGGGCTCCGGCGTGGTCCGCTTCGTCCTCACCCGCCAGGGGCTGGAGCGGATGAAGCAGCAGCCCGCCGAGCCGCCCCGGCCCAAGTACCTCAACTGAGCCAGCACGGGCCCGCCCGGCTGTCCGCTCCCTGCGCGTGGACGGTGGGCGTCTCCATTTTGGAGACATGGACCCCAAGGACTACCTCAAGCGGAGCGCGGGCATCCCGCTCGACCCCGAGAAGCAGAAGGACCCCGAGGCGGACGGCGAGCAGGTCCCCGCGGAGGGACGCGCCGAGTTCCTCAACGACATCACCGAGCAGGACGGCGGCCAGCGCACCGACGTCGACCTGCCGTGGCGCAAGGGGCCGGAGCTGCAACGCGGCCAGCGCGCCGCCTACAACGCGGAGAGCGACAAGAAGAAGGGCTGAGCCCTACTCCCGGTCGAGGTCCACCTTCATCTTGTTGCCCATGTGCAGGATGGAGTTGGACAGCGTGGCGGCGGACATCTCCGCCAGCTCCATGAGGACCTGCTCCTGCTGCGCCTGCTCCGAGCCCGCGGGGGCCTGGGACACCGGGGCGCGCGAGCCGTCCTCGGAGATGGGCCCGCGGCCCACGGCGGAGAGGTAGGAGTTCAGCATCCCGTTGTTCGGCGAGCCGCCCACCGAGGCGAGCGCCGAGGCGACCACCGCGCCCCCCGACACCATCAGCGGATCCCCAGGCCGGTTGGCCGGGGCCATCGGGTTCACCAGCGCGCCAAAGCCGGTGCTCGCGGCGCGGCTGCTCGCCTGCGTGGTGGCGGGCTGAATCATCGGACCGGTGAAGGAGTTGATGCGGGTCATGGCGGCTCCGTCTCGGCCCGCGACGCGCACCACGCACGTGTCGGACCTCTCGAATCCCCATTATCGCCCGGCCGCCGGCGAAGTTGCGCGAAAGGCCGAAAACGCCCGAAGGCCGCGGACTTACGGGCGTGCACCCCGTCAGCCGCGGCCTTCCTGGGACTTCAGGAGGCGCCGTCGCCTAGAACTGGTGGGCCTCGGTGGACTCCGTCAGGGCGAGCGTGCTGGCGTTGCCGCCGGAGATGACCTCGGCCACCTGGTCGAAGTAGCCGGTGCCCACCTCGCGCTGGTGACGGGTGGCGGTGTAGCCGTCCTTCTCCGCCGCGAACTCGGCCTGCTGCAGCTCGCTGTAGGCCGCCATGCCGCGGTCCTTGTACTTCCGCGCCAGCTCGTACATCCCGAAGTTGAGCGCGTGGAAACCGGCCAGGGTGACGAACTGGAACTTGTAGCCCATGGCGCCCAGCTCGCGCTGGAACTTGGCGATGGTGGCGTCGTCCAGGTTCTTCTTCCAGTTGAAGGACGGCGAGCAGTTGTACGCCAGCAGCTTGTTCGGGTACTTCGCGCGGACGCTCTCGGCGAACTTCTTCGCCTGGGCCAGGTCCGGGGTGCTCGTCTCGCACCACACCAGGTCCGCGTAGGGCGCGTACGCCAGGCCGCGGGCGATGGCGCAGTCCAGGCCGCCGTTGAGGCGATAGAAGCCCTCCGCGGTGCGGCCGGCCTTCTTGTCGATGAAGGCGTGGTCGTACTCGTCCGAGTCGCTCATCAGCAGCTTGGCGCTGTCCGCGTCCGTGCGGGCCACCAGCAGGGTGGGCACGCCCATGACGTCCGCGGCGAGCCGGGCCGCGGAGAGGGTGCGGATGAAGTGGCTGGTGGGCACCAGCACCTTGCCGCCCATGTGGCCGCACTTCTTCTCGCTGGCCAGCTGGTCCTCGAAGTGCACGCCGGCGGCGCCGGCCTCAATCATGCCCTTCATCAGCTCGAAGGCGTTGAGCGGGCCACCGAAGCCGGCCTCGGCGTCGGCGATGATGGGCGCGAACCAGTAGCGGTCCTTGCGGCCCTCCGCGTGGTCAATCTGGTCCGCGCGGCGCAGGGCGTTGTTGATTTTGCGGACCACGGTGGGGACGCTGTCCACCGGGTAGAGGCTCTGGTCCGGGTACATCTGCCCCGCGGAGTTCGCGTCCGCCGCCACCTGCCAGCCGGACAGGTAGATGGCCTTCAGGCCCGCGCGCACCATCTGCACCGCCTGGTTGCCGGTGAGCGAGCCGAGCGCGTTGATGTAGTCGTCGGTGTGGAGCAGCTCCCAGAGCTTCTTGGCGCCCATCTCCGCCAGCGTGTAGCTGATGGTGATGGAGCCGCGGAGCTTCTCCACGTCCTTCTGGGTGTAGTTGCGCTTGATGCCCTCGAAACGCTGCGCGTGGAGCTTGGCGTGAGGGGAAGCATCGGCGGTCGTCGGCGTGGCGTCGTACATCGTGGGCTCCTCGCTACGGTAAAAGTGGTGGGTTGCTGCCGCGAAGGTGAGAAGGGTTCAGCGTTGGGCTTCCAGGGCGTCGTAGGCCGGCAGGGTGAGGAAGTCCTCGAAGGTGTCGGCGGTGGAGAGCTGCTCGAAGAGCACGCGCGCGCGCTCCAGGTGGGCCGCGCCGTAGCGCGCCTTCGCGCCTTCCTTGTCCAGGCGGGCCATCTCCTCGCCCAGCGCGTCGCGGAAGAGGGCGGGCGTCACCTTCCGGCCGTCCTCCAGCGAGGCGCCGTGGTGAATCCACTGCCACACCTGGGCGCGTGAGATTTCGGCGGTGGCCGCGTCCTCCATCAGGTTGTAGAGCGGCACGCAGCCCAGGCCGCCCAGCCACGCGGCGGTGTACTGGATGCCCACGCGGATGTTGTGGCGCAGGCCTTCCTCGGTGCGCGTGCCGGACGGCGCCTTGAGGAGCTCCGCCTCGCCAATCTTCACGTCCTCGCGCTTGTTGGAGAGCTGGTGGGGGCCCTTCATGTGCGAGTCGAAGATGTCGCGCGCGATTTCCACGAGGCCGGGGTGGGCCACCCACGTCCCGTCGTGGCCGTTCTTGACCTCGCGCAGCTTGTCCGCGCGGACCTTGTCCATGACGGCGTCGTTGGCCGCCGCGTCCCCCTTGATGGGGATGAAGGCCGCCATGCCGCCCATGGCGTGCACGTTGCGGCGGTGGCAGGTCTGGATGAGCAGCTGGGAGTAGGCGTTGAGGAACGCCTTGTCCATCGTCACCTGGCCGCGGTCCGGCAGCACGACGTGGGTGTCCGACTGGAGCGTCTTGATGAAGCTGAAGATGTAGTCCCAGCGCCCGCAGTTGAGGCCGGCCGAGTGCTCGCGCAGCTCGTAGAGGATTTCGTCCATCTCGAACGCGGCGGGCAGCGTCTCGATGAGGACGGTGGCCTTGATGGTGCCGGGCGGGATGCCCAGCTCCGACTGGGCCAGGTGGAACACGTCGTTCCACAGCCGGGCCTCCAGGTGGCTCTGCAGCTTCGGCAGGTAGAAGTAGGGGCCGGTGCCGCGCTCGAGCTGCGCGCGGGCGTTGTGGAAGAAGAAGAGCCCGAAGTCGAGGAGCGAGCCGGAGACGGGCTTGCCGTCGACTTCGAGGTGCCGCTCCGGCAGGTGCCAGCCGCGGGGGCGCACGAACAGCACGGCGCGCTTCGGGTTGAGGGCGTAGTGCTTCCCGTTCTCCGCGGTGAAGGAGATGGTGCCGCGTACGGCGTCGCGCAGGTTGACCTGCCCGCGCACCACGTTGTCCCAGGTGGGGCTGTTGGCGTCCTCGAAGTCCGCCATGAAGACGTTCGCCCCGGAGTTCAGCGCGTTGATGACCATCTTCCGGTCCACCGGGCCGGTGATTTCCACGCGGCGGTCCTGAAGGTCGGCGGGCAGGGGAGCCACCGTCCAGTCCCCCTCCCGGATGGCCTTCGTCTCCGGCAGGAAGTGGGGCCGCGCTCCCTTGCTCCAATCCGCCTGCACGGCCTTGCGGCGCTCCAGCAGGGCCAGCCGGCGCTCACCGAAGGTGCGGACCAGCTTCGCCACGAAGTCCAGGGCCTCGGGCGTGAGGACCTCGGCGTAGTCGGGGTGCCAGGGCCCCTTCACCACCACGCCCGGTCCGAAGGCCGGGGGTTTCACAGCGGGGGCTTGGTCCGACATCTGGGCTCCTTTGGCTAGGCGCGTTGTAAATCTGATGTGACGGCTCGGAAAATGAGTCCTGAGAGTGCAGAAAGGAAGTGCGGCGTGAATCTTTGCCTGCTCGCCTGTAACTGTGTCAACTGCCGACTTGTTAAATCTGTAAATCAACAAATCGCCCCCCAGGGGCGGATGCAATGGGGAGCACCAGGGCGCGTAGGTAGGAATGGGGGCCACGGACGCCAAGTGGGAGCCGCCCCGGAAGGGAGACGTGATGGACGCCAAGAGACGCTGCGCCACCTGCACGGAGGAAGTGAGCCTGGAGGTCCGGAGGTGCCCGCGCTGCGGCGCGCGCACGGAGCCGATGCACCGGGGCGTGGACGGGCGGCTGTTGACGGGGGTGTGCGCGGCGCTGGGGCGGGAGCTGGGCGTGGACGCGGCGCTGGTGCGCGTGGGCTTCGTGGTGGCGCTGGCGGTGTCCGGGGGCACCGCGCTGATGGTGTACCTGCTGCTGTGGGCCTTCACGCCGCCGTCGGCGACGGGCACCGCGCCCCTGCGGCGCACGTACAACTGGCTGGCCGGCCTGGGCAACTCGGAGCGCACGCCGCGCGTCGAGCGCCGGGTGTAGTGCTCAGCGTCCAACGATGAAAAGCACGCCGGAGCCCTGCCTGAAGGCTCCGGCCTGTTATTCGAAGGGGCCACCTTTCTTTCCAAGGAGCCCCGCGCGTGAGCACGACGAACGTCCGCACCGAGAGAGACACCTTCGGCCCCATCGACGTCCCCGCCGACCGGCTGTGGGGCGCCCAGACGCAGCGCAGCCTCCAGAACTTCGCCATCTCCACCGAGCGCATGCCGCTGGCCCTCATCCGCGCGCTGGTGCTGGTGAAGAAGGCCGCCGCGAAGGTGAATGTGGAGAACGGCTCGCTGGCGAAGGAGAAGGGCGAGGCCATCATCCGCGCCGCGGACGAGGTGCTGGCCGGCCAGCACGACGCGGAGTTCCCCCTGAGCGTCTGGCAGACGGGTAGCGGGACGCAGACGAACATGAACACGAACGAGGTGCTGGCCAACCGCGCCTCGGAGCTGCTGGGCGGCGAGCGCGGCGAGGGCCGCAAGGTCCACCCCAATGACGACGTCAACAAGGGGCAGAGCTCCAATGACGTCTTCCCCACCGCGATGAGCGTGGCCGCCGTGGCGGCCCTCACCGAGCACGTGCTGCCGGAGCTGAAGGCGCTGCGCGACGTGCTCGCGCAGAAGGCCCGCGCCTTCCATGACGTGGTGAAGGTGGGCCGCACCCACCTGCAGGACGCCACCCCCCTGACGCTGGGGCAGGAGCTGGGCGGCTTCGTGGCGCAGTTGGCGCACGCGCAAGGCCACCTGGAGCGCACCCTGCCGCACCTGCTGGAGCTGGCCTTGGGCGGCACGGCGGTGGGCACCGGCCTCAACGCGCCCAAGGGCTACGCCGAGCGCGTGGCGAAGGAGCTGGCGCAGCTCACCGGCCACCCCTTCGTCACCGCGCCCAACAAGTTCGAGGCGCTGGCCGCCAACGACGCGCTGGTGCAGGCGCACGGGGCGCTCAAGGGGCTGGCGGCGGTGCTCTTCAAGGTGGCCAACGACGTGCGCTGGCTGTCGTCGGGGCCGCGCTCCGGGCTGGCGGAGCTCATCATCCCGGAGAACGAGCCGGGCAGCTCCATCATGCCGGGCAAGGTGAACCCCACCCAGAGCGAGGCGCTCACCATGCTGTGCGCCCAGGTGATGGGCAACGACGTCGCCGTCACCGTGGGCGGCGCGTCCGGCAACTTCCAGCTCAACGTCTTCAAGCCGCTCATCGCCCACAACCTGCTCCAGAGCTGCCGGTTGCTGGGGGACGGCATGCGCAGCTTCCGCCTGCACTGCGCGGTGGGCATCGAGCCCAACCGGCCCCGCATCCAGGAGAACCTGGAGCGCAGCCTGATGCTCGTCACGGCGCTCAACCCCTACATCGGCTACGACAACGCGGCGAGAATCGCGAAGACGGCCCACAGGGACGGCACGACGCTCAAGGAGACGGCCGTGGCGCTGGGGCTCGTCACGCCCGAGCAGTTCGATGCGTGGGTCCGCCCGGAGGACATGACGGGCCACGAGGGGTAGGCCCCCAGGGGGGCAGGGGGCCCCGGCGTCGAAGCGTGGGGCAGCGCACGCTCCGGGAAGAAGGGACGGGCGCGGCGGCGGAAGGGCGATTAGGGTAGGGGCGTCATGAACGTCCCCTTCGTCATCGAGACCACGCACCGCGGCGAGCGGGCGTACGACTTGTACAGCCGGCTCCTCAAGGACCGCATCATCATGCTGGGCACGCCTGTCAACGACGACGTGGCCAACATCATCGTCGCCCAGCTCCTCTTCCTGGAGTCGGAGGACCCGGACAAGGGCATCAACCTCTACATCAACTCGCCGGGTGGCTCCGTGACGGCGGGCCTGGCCATCTACGACACCATGCAGTACGTGAAGTGTCCGGTGTCCACCATCTGCGTGGGGCAGGCGGCCTCCATGGGCGCGCTGCTGCTGCTGGCCGGGGCGAAGGGCAAGCGCTACGCCCTGCCCAACAGCCGCATCATGATTCACCAGCCGCTGGGCGGCGCGCAGGGCCAGGCCACGGACATCGACATCCAGGCCAAGGAAATCCTCCGCCTGCGCAGCTACATCAACGGCCTCATCGTGAAGCACACGGGGCACACCGTCGAGCGCATCGAGAAGGACACCGAGCGCGACTACTTCATGAGCGCCGAGGACGCGCGGCAGTACGGCCTCATCGACGAGGTGGTGGAGAAGCAGCGCGCCATCGCCCCGACGCCCGCTCCGGCGAAGTAGGGCCCTCTCCGCCCCGGACGTTTGCCGGGGTGGGGTGCGCTCCCGGCGGGGTGCCACTCAGGCGCCGCGCCGGACGCACGTCCCGCACTGGACGTTTCCGGCTTCCTTGCCTGCAGGTGGCACGCGGCGTGCTCAACATGGGCATATGACGCCGATCCGATTTCGCATCGTCCCCCGGTTCCTCTTGCCCGGCGCCATCCTGGCCTCCATGGCCTGCGCGACGGGGCCCACCGGCCGTCCGCCCGTGCCGCCCAGCTCGGCCGCCGTGCAGACGGAGCTGGGCGTCCGGGACGTGGTCCAGGCCGGTGAGGAATACGCCCGCAACAACGCGGTCGTCCTCGCCGAGGCAAGTGAGGCCGTGGAGATACGCCCCAACTACTGGCGCATCCGCTTCGGCCTCGCGGACCAGCCCGGCCGCTTCCTGGAGGTCGAGTTCGACGAGCTGACGCGCCAGGTGACGAACGCGCGCGAGCTGGACGTCATCCCGGAGAACCCGGGTGACGCCGCCCTGGGTGGCAGCGGTCCCGTCCCGGCGGCCGGTCAGCCCCGGGGCCCCATTCCCTGAGCGTGGGCATCCTCGCAGAACAGCAGCTCCGCGTGGGTGCCGGCGCGCCCCACGAGCACCGCCACCTGTCCATAGGCGCGGCCGAAGCGCGCGGCCTCCTCGCGTGGCAGGCCCGGGACGAAGAGGCTCTGCTCGCACCAGCTCCCGTCATCCGCCTGGCCCAGCGCGGGCGCCACCACCCAGCCCCCCGCGACGAGCTGCGCCATCAGCCGCTCCTGTGCGCGGCGGTTCTCCTCGTCTCCGCGCCGCTGTGAGCCGGGATTCCACGCCGTCAGGAAGGCCCACTCCCGGTGGCCGCGCGCCGCAAGGGCTGCGTCCAGCGCGGGGTGCAGGGCGCCCGCCCGCAGGATTTGCTCCACGCCACCGGTGCAGGCGTGGGGCCGGATGACATAGCGCGTCGCCGCGTAGGCCTTCGTCAGTCGCTCGCGTTCATGGGGGCTCATGCCGTCCATGATGCGTCGCGCCCCCGCCAGGAAAAATCGGGTTTCGGACGATTCAGTGTGAATGTCCGATTCCGTTCGTCGTCCATGCCCCGCCACGTTCCGGTATGGAATGAGAGGCTCTGGAGGGGAACATGTTTCGTCGCTCTGTTGCTGCTGTATCTGCATTGATAGGTGTGCTTGGGACGGGCTGCGCGTCGGTGAGTCACGTCCAGACGGCGGACACGCTGGGGGCGGGCCGCTTCCAGGTTGGCATCGAGCCGGGGGTCATGGGCGCGGCCGTCCTTGGGGATGACGAAGGTGTTTCGGCGGCGGGGTACGTGCCCCACTTCGACCTGGCGATTCGTTACGGCGTGTCGGAGCGCGTGGACCTGGGGGTCCGGCTGGGGTCCTCGCTGGCGGAGCTGCAGAGCAAGTTCCTGCTGACCCAGCCCAATGACCCGGTCAAGGCCATCTCCCTGGCGCCGTCCATCTCTGGCGCGTCGATTGGCACGGGGACGGGCGACGACGGCGAGTCGGCCTCGTCGAGCTACCTGAACGTCGCCGTCCCGCTGCTGGTGGGCTTCAAGACGAAGGGCGGCTCGGAGCTGGTGCTGGGGCCTCGCGCCATCTGGACGCGCGTCGCCGGTTCCGCGGGCAATGACGGCGCCGCCGTCAACATCATCAGCGTCGGCGCCTCGGTGGGCTACGCGCTGCGGGTGACGGAGGGTTTCCGGCTGATGCCCGAAGTGGGTCTCTCCTTCCCCGTCGTGGGCGAGGTGAGCTCCACCGGCACCGACTCGGAGGCCATCGCGGGCTTCAACGGCGGCTTCGCGCAGTTCAAGCTGGGCTTCCTGTTCGGCGCGGGCCGCCCGGTCCGGCGCGGCCCCGACATCCTCCCTCCTGGCGCCATGGAGGAGACGGACCACCGCGACGACAGCTACCGCGCGTCTGATCGTGGCGGCGAGGACATCGACCACTGAGCGGCACGCCCTGCTCCGGCCGTCCCATGCCGGAGCAGGGTTCATCAGGGAGTGGTCCGCACCCCGCCCGTCACGCGCTTCACCGTGCGGCCCGCGGGCAGCGTGTCCCCGGGCTGTACGCCGTTGATGAGGGCCAGCTCCTCCAGGGGGATGGTGGACGGGTTCTGCTCGTTGAACTGCTGCAGCGTCATGGGTGACGTCACCTTCGCCAGCTCGATTTTCGCGGGCTGGACGGCCAGCGCCGACGCATCCGTCAGCTCGCTGAAGCTGGAGAAGGTCGCGCGGAAGGCGTCCTCGTAGGCGGGGAGCTGCTGCGCGCCGGTGTAGCCCAGGAGCTGGAGCGTGGTGCCCCCCTGGCTCACGAAGGCGGTGACGCCGGCGATGACGCCCTGCTCCGTCTGCGCCTGGAAGAAGGCGGCGCCCGGGGGGAAGCCCGTGGGCGCGGCGCTCGCGGGCTGGATGCCCTCCTGCGCGAGGAAGCGCTGCATGGCCTCCCGCGGGGCGATGTCGCCGGTGGGCACCAGCCCGACGATGGCGTCCTCCTGGGGGCTGATGCCCGCCACCTGCTGCGGCTGGTTCGCTGTCTTCCACCCCTGGGGGAAGGTGAGCTGGAAGCGCAGGCCTGGGTGCATGAAGACGTTGCCCCGGAAGAAGCCCTGCCGCGGGTCGTTGCCGTAGGGCATGCCCTGGAGCATGGCGAGGTATTCCTCCCGGCCATCCTTGAGCTGGCTGAAGTCCACGTTGGCCTTGGCGGCGCGCGCCTGCGCCGTCTTCACGCGGTCACCCGGGTCGGGGTGGGTGGACAGCCACGCGGGGAGGCTCTGCCCGCCCGCGGCCTGACCCACGCGGTCCAGGGTGGCGAACACGTCGGCCGCCTGGCGCACGTCGTAGCCGCCGTCCAGCATGTACTTGAAGCCCAGCTCGTCCGCCTGGCGCTCGTCGTCGCGGCCGTACTTGAGGAACAGCAGCTGGAGGCCGGCGGCGGCCAGGCCCCCGAAGCGGGCCACGTCCTCGCTGAGCACGCTGCCCAGCAGCAGGCCGGCCTGGGCGAGCTGCGCCTGGGACAGCTGCTCCACGGAGTGCCGCGCGGTGATGTGGGCGATTTCGTGGCCCAGCACGGAGGCCAGCTCCGCCTCGGAGTTGAGCGCGGTGAGCAGGCCCCGCGTCACGAACACGGGCCCGCCGGGCAGGGCGAAGGCGTTCACCACCGGGTCATCCACGGCCTGGATGGTCCAGGGCAGCTCCGGCCGCTCGGAGGCCTTCGCCATGGGCAGGCCCACCCGGGCGACGTAGTCCTGCACCTTGGGGTCCTGGATGAGGCCAATGGACCCGCGCACCTCCTCCGCGCTCTGCTTGCCCAGGGCAATCTCGTCATCCTGGGAGACGAGCGACAGCATGCGCTTGCCGGTGGCGGGGTTGCGCACGCAGGTGGTCAGCGAGAGCAGGGCCAGCAGCGGCAGCAGCCGGAGTCGTGAAGTCATGGGACCTTCCTGGTAGGGGTGGAGGCGCAGATAGGTCAGCGGCGGCCATGCGACCACGGCGGGCGTGGGCGAGCCGTCACTGCTGGACAGTCGGGCGCGCGCACCGGGCCCGCTTCCGTTAGCTTCTCTTCGCGAGGAGGCGTTCGAATGGATTCGGAGTCGCTCGAAGCACGGATGGCGCGGCTGGAGCGCAGTTGCCGGCGGTGGCAGGGGCTGACGTTCGCCGCGCTCGCGCTGGCGGGGCTGGGGCTGGGCGCGGCGGCGCTCCGGGGCGAAGACGTGTCCTCCGGGACGCTGGTGGCCTCCCGGCTGGTGCTGACGGACGCGCGCGGCCAGACGCGGGCCACGCTGGACACCGACGCGCAGGGCAACGCGGGCCTGGTGCTGCGCGATGGCCAGGGCCGCCCGCGGGCGCTGCTGGGGGTGGGCGAGGACGGCTCGCCCCGGCTGCGCTTCTCCACCGCGGACGGCCAGTCGCTGGCGGAGCTGATGGTGTACTCCGACGAGGCGCCGCGCCTGACGCTGTCCAAGCCCGGCGGCGGGGAGCTGTTCGCGGTGGGCCTCCAGGTGGATGGCTCGTCGCGGCTGGAGCTGTCGGACGCGGACGGACGGCCCCGGGCCATCCTGGGTGCGGACGAGCATGGCGCTCCCGGTCTGGTGCTGAGGGACCGCAAGGGGCTGCCGCGCGTGGCGCTCCGGGTGTCGCCGTCGGATGGCGCCAGCCTGGTGGTGGAGGGCCAGGACGGCGCGGTGTTCCGCGCGCCCGGCGGCTGAGCCGACACGGCTACAGCGTGGGCGGCACCACCTTGTAGCCCCGCTGGAGCAGCGGTGACAGGCGGTCGGAGATGTCCCAGGACTCCACCACCATGCCGTCGCGCAGGCGGTACAGGGAGTGCCCGTGCAGCAGGAGGGGCTGGGGCTCGCCGGCGTCGTCCACCTGCTGGGGGTCCGGGCCGGTGGCCTTCCAGTGCACCAGCACCAGGTCGCCGTCCGCCACCAGGTGGAGGATGTCGAACTTCAGCTCGGGGAACGTCTGGAAGCTGGCCTCCGCCTGCTGGCGGATGAAGGCGGGGCCCACCGCGTTGAGGGGCGCGCCCTGGGAGCGGTCCACGAAGTCCTCGGCGATGAACTCCGGGATGCGGTCCAGCTTGCGCAGGTTGTAGAGCTCCTCGGTGAGCTGCCGCACCCGCTGCTTGTTCTGGGCCTCCAGGGCGGCCGCGCGCTCCACGGGAGACAGCGTGGCGCAGCCCGACAGCCACCCGAGGGCGAACAATAGAATCGTCGTGTGTCGTGTCATGGCCCCCTGAGGCTGCGCATGGGGCAGGCAGGCGGGCAGTGCCGCCTGCCTCAAACGTTCACCTCATGGCGACAGGTGGCCCAATCCGATGGGGGCGGCCAGGCAGGTGTCCGGTACTCCAAACGCGTTCACCAGCGCCACCGCGTCCGGGCGCAGCTCGGCGCACAGGTGCGTCACCTCCTTGCGGATGGCCTTCGCCTTGGCGGCCTCGAACCACCCGTGCTCCTGGAACCAGCCGCTGGCGGACTCCAGGCAGGACAGGCCGTAGAGGTCGCACAGGCGCCCCAGCACCGTCTTCAGGCCGGGCTCCTTCACGTCGGCCACGCCCTTGAGGAACTGCTCCAGCACCAGCCGCTCCACGTGGGCGTGCGCCAGCTCCAGCAGGTGGACCTGGACCTGGTTGAAGGCCTCGAAGGCCTCCACGCCCGCGCTCAGCCGCTTGCGGAGGCGCTTGGACACGGTGGCCAGCAGCTCCTCTTCACGGAAGCGCAGCGCGCGCAGGTGGTAGTCGTTGTCGCGCAGGTGGTCGCTGTCGGTGCGCCGCGCGGCGAAGGGGTTGCGGTCCACCACGGTGGTGGCCCGGTCGGCCAGCAGCTTCAGCACGGCGAAGACGCGGTCGTCCTCGAAGCGCTGCTTGTAGCCAGTGAGCAGGCCCTTGGCGACCAGCTGCATCAGCACCGTGTTGTCGCCTTCAAAGGTGGTGAACACGTCGGTGTCCGCCTTCAGCGCGGCCAGCCGGTTGGCTTCGAGGTAGCCCTGGCCGCCGCACGCCTCGCGCGCCTCCTGGAGGACGGCGGTGGTGTGCCAGGTGCTGTAGGCCTTGAGGCCGGCCGCCAGGGACTCCACCTCGCGCGCGTCCTCCTCGGTGCGCTTCACGTAGCGCTCGACGAGGTATTCGAGCGCGAAGTCCACCGCGTACGTCTTGGCCAGGGGCTTGAGCAGGCGGCGCTGGTGGGCCTGGTGGTCCAGCAGGCGGAACTCCTTGTCGCCCGCGGGGCCGAACTGGCGCCGCAAGTCACCGTAGCGCACGGCGATGGTGAGCCCGCTCTTGGCCGCGCTCAGCGCCGCGGCGGCCACGCTCACCCGGCCCGCCACCAGCGTGCCCAGCATGGTGAAGAAGCGCTTGGAGTCGCCGGTGATGGAGCTGGTGTATTCGCCCTGCGCGTTCACCTGTCCGAAGCGGTCCAGCAGGTTCTCCCGCGGGACGCGGACGTGCTCGAACCAGATGCGGCCGTTGTCCACGCCGTTGAGGCCCATCTTCTCGCCGCAGTCCTCGATGCGAACGCCGGGCAGCACCTTGCCGGCCGGGTCGCGCAGCGGCACCAGCAGCGCGTGGACGCCCAGCGCCCTGCCGCCGACCTCGAGCTGGGCGAACACGGTGGCGATGCGGCCGTGCCGCGCGGCGTTGCCAATCCACTCCTTGCGCGCCGTCTCCGTCGGCGTGTGCACCACGAACTCGCCGGCCTCCGCGTCGTAGCGGGCCACCGTCTCCACGTCCCGGACGTTGGAGCCGTGGCCCAGCTCGCTCATGGCGAAGCAGCCGGGCAGCTCCAGCGAGGCCACCTGGGGCAGGTACTTCTGGTGGTGCTTCTCGGTGCCGAGGAAGAGGATGCTGGCGCCGAAGAGGCCGAAGTGGACGCCGGCCTTGATGACGAGGCTCAGGTCGAAATAGGCCATCGTCTCGAAGGCGGTGACGAAGGCGCCCAGGTCCGCGCTCGCCTCCTTGCCCGCGGGGAAGGCGATGCGGCCCAGGCCCTGGTCGGCCATGGCCTTGAGCCAGGCGAGCACCTGGTCGCGGTACTTCGTCGTGTCGCGGGTGTCCGTGTAGCGGAAGGCCGGGTCCGCCAGCCACTGGCGCACCTGGGCGCGCGTCTCCGGGTACGTGCGGTCCAGCACCGCGCGCAGGGCCTCCGGGTCGAAGGAGGTGGGCGTGCCCTCGTGGGTGCGGCTGGGCGAGGCGGCGGGGACGAGCGAGCGGACGGCCTCGCTGCCGGAGACGCCCAGGGACGCCTCCAGCTGCGCCAGCGCGCGCGTCAGCTCCGGCATGGGGGCGGGCAGGGCCTCGTCGCCGTTGCCCACCTGGGCGAGCCGCGCGCCCAGCTCGGCGAGGTTGTTGTGTTCGCTGTGGGACAGGCGCTCCGCGGTGCGGCGGATGTGCTCGCGCACCTGGGCCAGCTCCCCGGGGCTGGGCGGCATCAGCGGGTCCAGCCAGCGCGCCAGTACGGCGTTGGCGCGCAGGTCGAGCCAGGGCTGCTCGCGGGCGGCGGAGCCCATGGCGCGAAGCTCCTCCGACGTGAGCTCCCCGTCCGTCCAGGCCACGTACAGCATGGGCACGAGCGGCGCGAGGCGAGGAAGGGACAGAAGCTCGTGGGCTGTCGGACGGGTGTCATCCACCATGGTCGGCGCTCCTGGAAGCGAGAGGACGGGCGCAGTGTGGCCAGCATGGCGCCGCGCGGCAACGGGAAGCGTGCGCCGGGCTGGAGGCAGGCGGGCAGGCGAGGCATTCCGGGCGGAGGGAGGCATCCCTAGCTTGCCCGTATGGATGAAATGCAGGAGCTGGAGGCGCTGATTCCCAAGCCCGGGGCGCTGGGCTTCTCTGACGGCGCGGAGCGCGAGCGCCATGAGATGAAGGGCCCCTTCACGCTGCCGCCAGGGCCGGAGGCGTTCTCGTTCGCGCTGTACCAGTCCACGGGCGTGGGGCTGATTCCCGGACACTCGCTGGAGCTGCTGGAGAACAGCGCCGTCTTCGAGCGCATGCTGGAGGACATCCGCGCCGCCCGGAGCAGCGTGCACGTCCTGGTGTACATCTGGCGGCCCTGTGAGCTGTCGGACCGCATCGTGGAGGCGCTGGTGGAGCGCGCCCGGGCGGGCGTGGCGTGCCGCGTGGTGGTGGACCCGGTGGGCAGCGAGGAGATTCGCGGCGACCGGGACTTCGACCAGAAGGTGGAGACGGTGCTCACGGAGGCCGGGGTGGAGGTCCACTACTACCGGCTCCTGGCGGGCAAGGTGCTGGGGCGCCTCCTGGGGCGCAGCCACCAGAAGCTCGTCATCGTCGACGGGCGCATTGGCTACACAGGCGGCTTCGGCATCTGGAAGGTGTGGGAAGGCGACGGCCTGAAGCCGGATGAGTGGCGCGACACGCACGTCCGCGTCGAGGGGCCCGAGGTGCGCCGCATGCAGTTGTCGTTCTCCCGGCACTGGCAGGAGTCGGGCGGCGGGTTGATTCCGCCCAGCGCCTTTCCGGAAGCGGAGCCCGCGGGCCCCTGCGCCGCGGGCTTCATCGACAGCGCGGGCAGGCTGGGCCTCACCGATGCGGAGCGCATGATTCGCATCGTGATTGGCGCCGCGCGTGAGCGCATCTGGATTGCCAACGCGTACTTCTCACCGCCCAACGCGATTCTGGAGCAGCTGGAGGAGAAGTGCCGCCAGGGCGTGGAGGTTCGCGTCCTGGGGCCGGGGCCCAACCATGACGTGCCCGTCGTGAGGGCGTCCCAGCGGTCGACGTATGAGCGGCTGCTGGCCGCGGGCGTGCGCATCTGGGAGTACCAGCCGTCGATGATGCACGCGAAGACGCTGCTCGTGGACGACTGGCTCGCCGTGGTGGGCTCCACCAACATGGACTCGCTGTCGCTCAACAAGCTGAAGGAGGGCTCGCTCGTCATCCACGACGCGTCCTTCGTCCGCAAGCTGGCGCGGTGCTGGGCCAGGGACCTGCGGCACTCGAAGGAAATCACGCTGGAGAACGGGGGCCGCACCAACCCCTGGCGGCGGCTGGCCCGCCGGGCGACGCAGCTCGTGGGGCAGGACCGGTAGCGTCAGCGCGCGTCCGTCTTCGTCAGTCGAGCGGCTTTGACAGGTCCCGGGCGTACCAGTGGTCGCAGCCGAAGTGGCCCGTGCTGCCCATGGGTGCGCACAGCGGCTCGAAGCCCATGCGGCGGTAGAGCTTCTGGGCCTGCTGCATTCCCGCGAGCGTCTCCAGGTAGCAGCGCTGGAAGCCCGCCTCACGCGCGAACTCCAGGCAGCGCCGGAGCAGGCGCTCGCCCTGGCCGAGGCCCCGGGCCTCGGGGAGGAAGTACATCTTCCGCAGCTCGCAGACGCCCGCGTCTCCGCCCTCCAGCGGTGCGATTCCGCCGCCGCCGATGATGCGCCCCGCCCGCTCCACGACGAAGTAGGCGTGCCGGGGCCGGGAGTAGGCGGCGGTCATCGCGGACACCTCAGGGTCGTGGATGGCGAAGCCAGGGCCGTCCGCGCCGAACTCCGGCATCACCGTCCGGATGACGCTGGCCACCGCCGCGTCATCCCTTGCTTCAATGTGTCGCAGCGTCAGCGCTTCCGTGCTCATGCACGCGACGGTTTCACAGCCGGGGCCAGGGGGCCAGCGTCGGGTGCGTTGACGCTCACGCACGGGCTGTGCAACCGGATGCACAGGTGTCACGGGCGTGAGGCACCGTGCACGTGTACGCCTCCCCCTGCCTCGTGGCTGTGCCTGTACGCGACGGCCTCTTGAATGGCATGTTCGTTGTATCGAGGGGGATGCATGTACTGCGCTGACTGCCGCGAAGAGCGGCGTGGCAAGGACTTCTGGTGTGCGTTGTGTGGCGCGCGGATGACGGAGCGCGCGCGTGGGGTCATCGAAGCGGAGCTGACGCACGTTCAATTCCTGCTCGATGAGCTGACGCGATGGGAGTCCTCGGAGGTTCCTTCCAACGTCCGGCGCTTCATCTCGGAGCGGTATGAGCGGCAGGCGCGCATCCTCCTCGCGGTCCTGACGGAGCTGCCTGCAGCGGGCTCAGCGGAGGCGGTCAGCGTCGTGGCTCCGACGGCCGTGGCGCACGCGGACGTCGCGGTGCCAGCGGAGGCCGTGACGGATGCGGTCATGGCGTCCGCTGCCGTCGCATCAAAGCAGGAGCCTTCCGCGCCGCGGGAGGCCGCGTCCGTAGAGCCGGTGGCCGAGGTGACTCCCGCCGTGGAGGCGCCGGGACTCTCCGAAGCGCAGGTCCGGGCCGAAGCGGCTGCTTCGTCGGAGCCAGTGGGCGTCGCGGCGCCATCGCACCCGTCCGAGCCGGAGGCCGACGCAAGCGTGGAGGCCGCGCCCGAGCACGTGGATGCCCCGCTCCCAGCGGCCCCGCCTGTCTGGATGCCGCTGCCCGAGAACCCGGCGGAGCCCTACGCGGAGCCGCCGCCAGCGCGGAGCCTCACCGCGCGCCTCGTCGAGGAGACCTCCACCTGGAATCGCGTGTGGAGGCCGTTCCTCTACGAGAGCCTCATGTGGTTCATCGGGGCCTTCCTCATCCTCTCCAGCGCCCTCTACCTCGTGTTCGAGAGTTGGGCGGGGATGTCGTCCGACGGCCGCTCGCTCACGGTGTTCGGGCTGACGGCGGGTTACTCCGCGGGCTTCACCATCTGGGGCGCGTTCCTCGCCAGGCGCGAGGCGCTGCGCAAGCCGGGGAACATCCTGGGGCTCATCGGCTCGGCCGTGGCTCCGCTCGCGGGCATCGCGCTGGGACCCATGGGCCTGGGGGACGTCTTCCAGTTGGGAGGCGTTGGCACCGGATTGCTCATTCCCGCGCTGCTGGTGTGGGCGGGCGTGGCGGCCTTCCTGGCGCGCAAGCCGCTGGAGGCCTTTGATTCCACGTCCCGTCCCTTCATCCAACTGGCGCTCGTGGTCAGCACCTTGATGATGGGGTTGGCGCCGCTCGCCGTGGGGCTGGGCGGCCTGGCGCTGTGGCTCAACGTCCTGCCGTGCGTGCTCTTCTTCCTCTTGTCCTCGCGTCCGTCACCCGCGCCGCGAGAGGGCACCGCGCTCGCTTTCGTCGTCGCCGCGCCGCTGTACCTGCTGCTCCTCTATTTCACGCGCCTGCATGTCGCGCTGGCGGACGCGGACGTGGCGGTCTCCGTGGGCACCTATGCCCCGTTCGGCGCCTTTCTCCTGGCCACCGCGTTGCGCTTCCGCACCCTGGAGGCCGAGCGGGGCGCGGATTCGCTGTCCATGGGCGCGGTGTCACTGCAGGCCACCTGCCTCATCGCCGCGGCGATGGCCCCGGCGCCAGCGTTCTTCGTCACGGCGGCGGTCGTCTCGTGGACGTCGCTGTCGCTGTCGCGCGGCGGCGTCGCCCGCATCCGGTGGGTCTACGCGGCCTACGCGAGCACGTACCTCGCCTATGCCTCCTTCTCCCAGCTCATCCCCGGGCCGGTGCGTCGCCTCATCGATACGGTGAAGGCCTGGCTCGGCTATGTCACCGAGCCGCTGCCCCTTCAGTTCGGAGCGCTGTCCGCGCTGCCCTTCATCTGCGCGGGCGCGCTGTTCGCCGTCTCGCGGCTGTGGCGAGGCCAGCGCACGGGCAACGCGCGGGACCTCGCGCTGGCGGAGGTGCTGCTGCGCGCCACCGCGGTGGCCAGCCCGCTCTTCGTCTTCCTGGGCATGACGGGGCCGGACGCCCGGCCCTCCTTCTGGAGCGCGCTGGCGCTGGCGGTGCTGTGTCTCGTCCTGGGCCTGCTGGTGGAGCGCTTCTTCCTGACGATGGTGGGGGCGGGGCTGGCGCTGTTCCTGCCCTTCCAGGCCTACGCCGTCCTGGGCGCGTCCGTCGGCGCGGTCGCCTCGGGGGCGCTGGCCCTGGTGCTCGCCGCGGTGAGCATGCTGTGCACCGCGCGCACGCGCGTGCTGCTGGGCGCCGTCGTGGGCGTGGTGGCCATGGCGGGGTTCCTCATGGGCCTGGTGGCCGGCGAGGGCTTCACGGCCGTGACGGGCATGGCCCTGTGTGGCGCCGCCGCGGTGCTCGTCGCCTGGGTGCTCCAGCGCGCCTCCCTCATGGCGCTGGCGTCCGTGCTGGCGGCGGCCGTGCTCCCGAAGCTAGCGGGTGAGCTGTCGTCCGCGGCGGTGGCGCCCACGCTCGCGGCGGTGGCGCTCGGACTCGCGTTGCTGGGGCTGCGGGGTGGGCTGGTGCGGTGGTTGGGGCTGCCGGGTGTCTTCTACGCGGTGCTCGCGATTCCCTGGGGCGTGCTGGCCCGGGTGCCGGGGCTGGCTGGCGTCATCCTGGTGTCCGCGGGCGCGGTGGCGGTGGCGTCGCGGACCTTCCCGGTGGTGCGTCCCCTCGCCGTGCTCATGTCGGCCCTGGCGCTGGTGCACGACATCCCGAAGCTCTATTCGCCATGGGGTGGCTGGATGTCGCCGGGCCTGTCCGTGGCGCTGTTCTGCTGCTGGGCCCTGGGCGCCTCCGTCGCCGCGGCGCGGTGGGGCCGCAGCCTCAGCGCGACGGTCGCCGGGCTCGTCGCGCTCGTCTTCCCGCTGACGGCCCTGCTGGGCACGCGTTCATCGGAGCACGCGCCCCTCCTGCTGGGGGCGGCGCTCGCGGCGCTGCTCACCGCGCGCGTCTTGCCCGCGGCGCTGAGTGTCTCCGTGGCCGCGCTCTATGCGCTCATCGCGACGTTCAGCTTCGGCGCCGTGCCGTTGTTGTGCCTCGCCGGGGTGTTGAGTCTCCTGGCCGTGCTGGAGGAGGTCCCCGCCGTCTCGCGCGTGGGGGCGGGTGGTCACCGCTTCGCCCTGGCTGCGACGGTGGCCGCCGCTGGGGTGCTGGGTGTCGCGGTGGTGAAGTGGGACGACGCGGGGCTGCCGTTGCTGCTCGTGGGCACCTGTGTGCTGCCCCTGCTCTGGACGCGCGCCAACCGGCAGCCGTTCTTCGCGTCGCTCCCCGTCCCGTATTCCTTCGTGGGCATCGCGGTGGTGGGCGGCGAGTTGCCCGCGTGGATTCAGGCGCTCCCGCTGCTGAGCCTGGCGCTGGTGCGGGTCGTGGCGCACGTCCCCGTCGCGGCGTCGCTGCTGCTGCGCTCGCGTGAGGAGGCCCCTCGCCAGGCGCTGTCCGCGTGGATGCAGGGCTGGCTCGCCGGGGTGGCGCTGCCCGTGCTCGTCGTCGAGCTCAGGCCGTACCATGTCCCCACGGCGCTCTATGTGCTGTTGGCGTCGCTGGCGCTGATGCCCGGAGCGCGCCCCAGCTTGCGCGTGTGTGGCTCCGCGCTGGTCTTCCTCTTCTTCCCAGCGGCCCGTCCCCTCGTCATTGGCCTGTTGCTCGCGCTGGCCATCGCGGAGACGCATTGGCCCGCTCGCGTCTGGGCGTTCTTCCGGAGCGCGCCGGACAAGGCGCTGCGGCCCTGGGTCGTCGTGTCGGCGCTCATCCTCGCGGCGCTGCCCGTCATCGATTCGCCCACGCCGTCTCAGTTGGCCACGCTGGCGGGGGTGCTGACGCTGGCCGC
This sequence comes from Myxococcus vastator, assembly GCF_010894475.1. Classification (GTDB taxonomy): domain Bacteria; phylum Myxococcota; class Myxococcia; order Myxococcales; family Myxococcaceae; genus Myxococcus; species Myxococcus vastator. The sequence continues at coordinate 8,573 of NZ_JAAIYB010000029.1, read as the reverse complement.
GTTCCTGCTGTCTCAGCGCTGGCTGCTGGCGCCCGCCATCTGGGCGTTGGCGCTGGCGCCCATGGGCGCGTCCAGCGTGAGTGCGCTGCTCGAGCGAGGGTTCGACGCGGGCCTGTCCGTCATCGCCGTGGTGCTGGGCGCGGCCGTGGCGTCCGCCGTGTGCCAGTCCGGGGACATCCAGCGCGCGCTCACGCGGGCCTTCGCGAAGGTGTTGCCTCCGCTGGAGGACACCTGGAGCGAGCCGCTGTGGGTGGGCAGCGCTGGCGCGTTGGGCGTGCTGCTGCTGGAGCGCCTGCTCCTGGTGGGCCCTGGCTCGTTGCCGCTGCCGGTGGCGGTGGGCGCCGCGGTGACGGCATGTGTGTTGATGGTGACGCGGGAGCGGTGGATGGCCAACGTGGCCACCGCGTTGCTGGGGGCCTCGCTCGTCGCCGCCGTGGACCCGCTGTGGGTGCCCGCTGTCGTCAGCGGAACAGGGCTGGCGCTGTGCCTCATCGGGGCGCTCGTGGACGCTCGCGGTGGGCGCGTGGGCGCCTCGCTGCACCATGGCGGCTGGGTGCTGGCGCTGCTGTCGCTCGCGGGCTTGCGCGAGCTGGAGCACGTGGGCACCCCGCTGACGTTCCTCTTCGGCGTGGGCGCGGCGTGGGCCGTGGTGTGGCGGCGCCGCGAGCGTGAGGTGGTGGGGTGGCTGGCCTCGCTCGCCGCCGTGCACGGATGGCTGCTGTACCTGGGCGCGGTGTACTCCAGCGGCCGGGGCGCGGCGTTCATCCTTCCGTACTTCGGCGCGGCCAGCGCGCTGCTCGCGGCCCTCTCACTCTTCGTGGCCGGCAGGTCGCGGCGCCGGAGCGTGGGGCACGGCTTCGCCGGGGTGGCGCTCTTCGAGGTGATGGCGGGGCTGGCGCTCGTGGACACGTCGCTGGGCGCGCTCCGCGAGGGCCTGGTGGCGAGCGTGGCGCTGGGCGTGCTGCTCGTCGCCCTGGTCCGCCGCGCGGCCACGGAGAAGGAAGAGGCGTCCGCCTACCTGGCGCAGGCGGTGCTCGCGCTGGGCTATCTCTCCGTTCGCATGCTGGGAATGGGGGCGCACCCGGGCCCCGGCGACAGCCTGGCGGCCCTGGTGGGCGGCGCGCTGTTCACCGGCCTCTACTTCTTCGCGCAGCGCGAGGGTTCCTCCCTGGCGTGTTTCCGCCGACCCGCCTTGTTGGGCGCGTACCTCTTCCCGATGGCGGGGTTGCTCTCCGCTCCGTGGGGCGAGCCCCTTCACGTCGCGGCGCTGATGGTGGGGTATGCCGCGCACTTCGCCGCGCTGGCCACGCACCCGCGGCACCGGGGTCTGGCGTCGCTGACGTCGGTGGTGGCGTTCAACGCGGCGCTGCTGCTGGTGTGGCGGGGGACGGGCGCGGGAGAGGCGCAGTTCTATGTCATCCCCGCGGGGCTCTCCCTGCTCGCGCTGCTGCGCGTGTTCCGGGAGGCCATCGAGGAGGAGACCTATGCCCGGCTGCGCGCGCTGGCCGTCACCGCCATCTACGTGGCGGGGGCCTGGAAGCCGCTCATGTTCAATGACGGCGGCTCGATGCTCCTGTGCGTCACGCTCTGCGTGGTGGGCGTGGCGTGTGGCATCGCGCTGCGCATTCGCTCCTACGTGTACCTGGGCACGGCGTTCCTGGTGACGTGCATCGCCGCCAACCTGGTGCGCTTCGGCATGCGGGACCACCGGATTGCCGCGGCCTCGCTGTTCGTTCTGGGACTGATGGTCATTGGTTCCATGGTGTTGCTCAGTGCGCACCGCGCGGCGCTGCTCCAGAGGTATGCACGGGTGCGCGCCATGCTCGCGACCTGGGAGGGCTGACACCGGGAGTTCTTGGCGGACGGCCTGGGAGGTGGTCTTGAATGCGGCCTCTCATGTCGCTCCGCCTTCCACTCCTCGCCGTCTTCCCCCTCGGCCTGCTCGTGGGGTGTGCCGCCGTGACGCCGCGCCCCTCGGAGCCCGTCGCAGCACCGGAGGTGGTGACGGTGTCCGCGCCAGGAGGACTCGCGGCGCCGGTGCCGGTGACGACGGTGGAGTTGGGGGCCGGCCCGGCGTCACCCACGCACTGGGTGAGCGCGGGCGTGCTGGAGGCCACGCTGCGAGCGGCCGAGCAGGTGACGGGGCCCGCCAGCACCACGGGGCGGTTCTGGGACGTGGTGCTCACGCCCACGCGGATGTCGCGCTCCATCGTCCAGCGCTCCCTCCAGCTCGTGGGCATGCGCAGCCTGCGCCGTGTCAGCCGCGGCGTTCCGGATGATTGCTCCGGCTTCGTGCGCCTGGCGTACCGCTCCGCCGGCATCGACCTGGTGGCGCACGGCTTCCGTGCGGGAGAGAACGCTGTCTCCGCCATCTTCCGCCGCGCGGTGGAGGTCGGCTCCGTCCACCACCAGCCGCCGCGCCCCGGAGACCTCGTCTTCTTCCGTGAGACGTATGACCGCAACCGCGATGGCCGCCGCAACGACGGCATGACACACATTGGCGTGGTGGAGGCCGTGGATGCCCATGGCACCGTCACCTTCATCCACCGGGGCGGCAAGGGCGTGGCGCGAGGCCGGCTGAACCTGTCCTTCCCGACGAGGCACCAGTTGGAGCAGGGCGGGCCCGTGGTCAACGACTACCTCCGTCCCGCGGCGAAGGGCTCGCGGGCCTATCTCGCGGGAGAGTTGTTCGCGGCCTTCGCGTCGCCTGAGGGGCTGTAACTTTCCAGCGCACGGCTCACACCCCGCGTGGCTTTGAAGATGTGCCGCGCTGAGGCGTCATGGGTGGCATGCGACTCGCCCTTGTCATTGGCTGTCTGATGCTCGCTTCGGGTTGTGTCATGCACACCCGCTCGCCTCCGCGGCGTCCACCGCCGCCTCCGCCGCGCCCAGTGGCGATGACGTACAAGGAAGCGGTGAACCTGGGCTTCAACCAGTGCCGCTCGCGTGGCTACGAGTGCCGCCTGAAGGACGCGGACCGCAAGGGGCGGGACGTGTGGCGGGTGAAGTTCCACGCCTTCGCTCGCGGGGCGAGGGGCCACCTGCACCTGGACTTCGACGCGTACTCGCGAAGCCTCCTGCGGGTGGACGAGAAGGTGAAGGCCCGCCGACATGACTGGGACGATGACGACGACCGGCGTGGGCGCGGGCACGGGCACGGCAAGAAGAAGGGGCACGCGCGGCGGGATGACTGAGAGCGGGGACAACGACACGGACTTTCCGTAGCTTGGAGCCTTCCTCGCTCTGGAAAGCGTCTCATGGCAACTCGACTGGGCGTCACGGTCCTGCTCTTCGCCCTCCTCGCTGCGTGCTCCACCCCGCGTGGAATCCGCCTCGACATGGGGCAGGGCTCGCCCCTGGAGTACAGGCCGTCTTCCTCGAATAAGTCCGTGAAGGTGGACGCGGGAGCATTCGAGGAGGCGCTGGCGCGGCTGGTGCTGGAGGTGCCCCTGACGCTCCGTGCTCCCCAGCAAGGCTTGCTGGTGCGCGCCTCCCACTCGGGAAGCAGTGCTGACGCCCGCTGGCAGCGTCTGATGCGCAAGAGCTTTGGCGGCCTCTGCGAGCCCGGCCAGCGCAGGGCCCACTGCCTCTCCCTGCTCGACATAGGGCCTGGCCTGGGCGAGTGGGATAAGTTGGGTGTGGCCTTGGGCCTGTCGCTGGAGCCTCTCAAGGAGAGCATCGCTCGGGCGGTGGAGAAGACCCTGGCACCCCAGCTCTTCTACACTGTCATCGCCACGGGGCTCGTCACCTGGGCCGTGCTGGCGGCGAATCCCGAGCCGGTGTTCACCAAGGCGGCGGCCATCGTCTCCGCGGTCCTGCTCATCTACCTGGGATTGGAGACGTTCCTGGAGGTGGTGGACGCGAGCCGGGAACTGAAGCGGGCCACGGACAGGGCCACGACGTGGATTGAGCTGGAGCAGGCCGGCCAGCGCTTCGCCCATCGGGTGGGACCGGAGGTGGCGCGTGTCTTCGTGCTCGCGGTCACCGTGGTGGTGAGCCATGGCATGGCTGGAGGCGCCGCGTGGCTGGCGTCGCGGCTGTCGATGCTGCCGAGCTTCACCGAGGCAGCGGCGGCCGGGGCCTCACGGATAGGCCTCAGCCTTTCGAACGTGGGACAGGTGCGTGCGGTAGCCGTTGAAGGAAGCACCGTCGTCATCTCCCTGCCTGCCACAGCGGTCGCCATGACGGCCCAGGCCGTGAGAGGAGCCGTAGCGGGAGTCAGTCCTATCGGTTTCAGGTCCTGGGGCTCGTCCAGCGGCCTCAAGAGCGCCTTGGGGTCGGCGGGACCTGGCAGGAACTGGCACCACATCGTCGAGCAGACACCGGGCAACGGGGACCGGTTCGGGCCTCATGCTCTGCACAACACCGAGAACGTGATCGCCATTGATGAAGGAATTCACCGGAAGATCAGCGCGTACTACTCGTCCAAAGACCCTCGCTTCACAGGCGGGAAAACCGTGAGGCAATGGCTGAGTGGTCAATCCTTCCAGGCCCAACGCGAGTTCGGCTTGACGGTCCTCCAGGGCTACGGAGTCATTCCATGAAGGCCCGCAACATCCAAAGGGCTAGCATCGAGGAGCTTGTCCACGAGTACGAGCAGGCGGCGGTTGCCTATGGGCAGGCGCTAGCCGCTGCGAACCATCGCGCTGCCAATCGCGCCCACGACAGGATTGCAAGTGCCTACCGTGAACTCCGGAGGCGAGCGGCAGCCTCCCATCTTCTCCCGCTGTTGAAGAACGAGAACGAGAACGTCAGCTCATGCGTGGCGGCACACGCGCTTGAGTTCGCACCAGAGCAGGGGGAACCTGTTCTGTTGGATCTTGCGGCCCGTCCAGGACCCATCCGAACACCAGCCGAGTACGCGCTCAAGGCTTGGCGCGAGGGTACGCTCAAATTCCCGTGAGACAATGGATTGTCATGCATTATTATGAAACCCAGCGTGCATATGGCGCTGCCGATCCGCGAGATGCGTGGAGCGATGGCCACCACAAGTTCCATTCAGGAGCGACAAGAAGTGCCTCTAACGTTCTTGGGTTCCCCTGTGTCGTGCAGCGCATACTGGGCGCCAATTCTATCACCCTGCTTTCTTGACGAACTCAGGTGCATAGAGAGCGACCTCCGAGGGGCAAACATTCTGCCGCCCCCTGCGTCGGTCCTCAGGTTTCTCCAAACGAATCGGGTCAAAGGCGTTATTCTAGGAAAGGACCCGTATAGCACTCCCGGAAAGGCAACAGGGCGCGCGTTTGAAGTTGGCGGTCTTCGTTCGTGGCGGGACTGTCCCAATGATTCGATTTTAGAGATATTAAAAGCCCTTCACCGTTCGTTAAGGGGACGCACGGAAAAGGCCGAGAAAGCAGAGATTCTTGAAGACCCAGAGTTTGTGATTCTTCCACCTGATGGGCTGTTTGAGCACTGGGAGAATGAAGGAATCCTCCTCTTGAACACCGCCTTGACGTGTGTCCCGCAGCAGGCAGGGGCACACTTGGTGCTGTGGGCCCCAATTATTAATCGGATTATAAGGTTCTTGCGAGCGCAAGCCGAACCTCCCGTTTGGTTCCTGTGGGGTTTAGAGGCTCAAGCCTACGAGGTCATGCTCGACCCAAAACAAATCATCTCCCGCGAAGTGCATCCCAATCCACAAGGGAAGCAGAGCGAGAAATCCTTTGGGACTACTGCGTCATGCTTTGTCAGTGGCTTGTTCGATTGGTATGGAATAAACGCAAACGCGTTGCCCATCACGGATCATCCGACACCGACAAACCCATAGGAAGAATGGGACCTATTGAGAGTAGTGGTCTGGTGTAGAGGGCCCGAGGAGGGTTGCGGATGGCTGTCACCGGACCGGTGGAGAGGCCGTGTCGCCCGTTGGGGCACACACCAGTCCAAGCTGCGATCCCTCAAGGGGGCGCTATCCACGACTCTGACTGCGAGACATCCGGTACGTAATTGGTGCGTAGTCGGCCGGTCTCCGGTGAACGCGGGCGAAGGCCAACGGTCAGTAGTTTCAGGGGCATAGCCACCACCACCCGAGGACCGAGGGGCCCTTCAAGGGTAGGGAAACCGCCGCTCTATCCAACTGCTCTACGGGGAAGTCATCCCACGGGCCCTCGCCTCAAGGGCTGCCGGAGTCAGTTACTCGTCTTCTTGAGTGACTTGATGGCGTCCGCCGCCGCGTCGTGGCCGCAGTCCTTGCTGCCCAGGAGGCCCTTCTCCTTGGGCAGCGTGGTGACATGCTCCAGGGCGGGGATGGCATCCGCGTCACCCAGGCCCGCGAGCCGGTTGGCGGCCTGGGTGCGGATGCCGCAGTCCGGGGTGTTCAGCGCCTCGCTGTACGCGCGGACCAGGTCCACCCCGTCCGCCGCCTTGGCGAACTCCAGGTAGCGCAGCGCGCCCCACTGGCGCAGGGAGTACGCCTCCTCGGCCAGGTCCTCGTAGTGGGCGCGCACGCGGTCCTTCGGGAGCCGGGCCAGGGACCGCTCCAGGACCGTGAGCGGCTCCTTGCCGTAGTCCTCCGCCAGCCCGTCGAGGATGAGCGGCTCCACGTCCTCGAGCTCCTCCTCCTTCAGGTGGTTGAGCGCGGTCCGTTCGCTGATGTGGTGCCCCTTGGAATGGTGCGCCGCCACGCGCGCGCGCCGCAGCGAGGGCAGCTCCTTCTCCTCGTCGGTGGCGCCGTCCATCAGCGCCAGGGCTTCGTCCAGCTTCCCATCCTCCAGCAGCGCGAAGGCCCGCGTGCCGGCGTCGCTGCGCTGGCCCAGCCACGCGGCCCCGGCGCCCAGGAGCACCACCGCGCCGGCGACCAGCGCCGCCTCGCGCCGCCGCTGATGCAGCAGCGCTCCCAACCCGGTGGGCAGCTTCACGGCCTGGAGCTTCGCCAGCAGGGGGGCGAGCGCGTTGCCCCGGCTGCCTTGCGAGGCGAAGCGGTCTCCGAAGGGCGGGCCCTCCGCGGCGCGCTGGCAGCGGTAGAGCTGGAGCTGCTCGTCGCGGCCGGGCAGGGCAATGGCGCCGCAGGGCTCGGCGGTGACCTCCGCGCGGTTGCGCGCCAGGTTCACCGCTTCGGTGAAGGTGACCTCGCCCGCGCTGGCGACATGCTCCACGGCCTCGACGACCTCCATGGGCTCGCCCAGCACGGTGTCCGGCGTGGCGAGCACCTCGCCCGCGTGCAGGCAGACGCGCACGTTGAGCCGGTCCACCTCCGGCACCGCCTGGTTGTGCCGCCACAGCCGGTCCTGCATGGCCATGCCGCACAGCACGCCCGCGGTGGGGGAGCGGAACACCACCAGCAACGCGTCCCCGCGCTTCTGGACCAGCCGCCCGTCGTGCTCCTTCACCAGGGGCATCAGCAGCTTGTCGTGCGTCTCCAGCATCCGCGCGTTCTCTTCGTGCGTCTGCCGGCTGGTGCGCTCGGTGAAGCCCTGGATGTCGGTGAGCATCACCGTGAGGTTCTGCGGCTTCACCGCCAGCGCGCCGCCGCCTGTCACGGCGGCCATGCTGCCGGAGACCTTCATCCCGAAGGACGCCGTCCCCGTGCGCGGCGCGGACGCCACCGGCAGGGCGCCCGAGGCCGCGCCGCCGCTGGGGGCCACGCCGAACGCGGCGGTGCCACTGCTCGCCTGCGGCGCCGGAGCGACTCCCGCGAAGGCCGCGGTACCCGTGGGGCCCGCACTGCTCCCCGTGGCGCTCCCGGTGCCGAATACCGACGTGCCGGACGAGGGCGTGGCGCCGCTCCCCGGCGGCGGGACGTAGGCGGGGGTGCCCAGGCCGGGCGTGAAGGCGGAGAGGGCCGAGTGCGCCGCGGCCAGCGCGTCCGCCAGCTCGTGCGCGCTCTGGGGACGCTTGCCCGGGTCCTTCTCCAGCAGGCGCATCACCAGCGACAGCAGGCCCACGTAGCGCGACAGCGTGGGGGCCGCGCGGTCCAGCGGCAGCGGCGCGGCGGAGGCGTGCTGCGACAGGAAGTGGCGCGGCAGGGGTCCGTCGAAGGGGAGCCGCCCGGACAGCACGCGGTAGGTCAGCACGCCGAACGAGTACAGGTCGCTGCGCGTGTCCACCTTCGCACCCACCGCCTGCTCCGGCGACAGGTACTCCGGCGTGCCCAGCACCACGCCAATCTGGCTGACGCTGCTGGCGGCGTCCGGCTCCACGAGCCGGGCGATGCCGAAGTCCAGCAGCCGGGCCTGCTCGCCCCGGGCGCTCTTGGAGATGAAGACGTTCTCCGGCTTCAGGTCGCGGTGGATGATGCCCTTCTCGTGGATGGCGGCCAGGCCCTCCGCCAGCTGCTGGAGCAGCGGCAGCCCGCGCCCCGGGGGCATGGGGCCTGGGGTGAGCACGTCGTACAGGCTCTCACCTTCGACGAACTCCATGACGAGGCACGCGTGGTCGCCGGACTCGCCGAAGTCGACGATGCGCACCACGGCCGGGTGCTCCACGGCGGAGAGGAGGCGCGCCTCGCGCTTGAAGCGCTCCGCCATGCCGGCCTGGGCGTGGAGGTCATGGTGCAGGACCTTGATGGCCACCTTGCGGCCTAGGGAGACCTGTTCGCCAAGGTAGACCTCTCCCATCCCGCCCGAGCCCAGCGG
>NZ_JAAIYB010000299.1 GCF_010894475.1 Myxococcus vastator | reverse complement strand
TCTCGTGTCTTTTTATTTTAATGTTCCGCCTACCTCCGAGATCTACGCTTCTAGCTTCGGCGGCAGAGTCAGATGTGGATAAGAGACAGTCACCTCGCTGCTCGGGCCGATGCCCGGCGTGACGGCGGAGTGGGGGGGGGACTTCCTCATGCCGCCGCGCCTGCACCCCGTCCTGGGCTTCGCCGCGGTGGCGCTCCCGTTCGGTGCCGTCTATTTCGGCATGTCGGCGGCCCTGGGCATCCCGGAGGCGGGAACGGTGTTGCGCAAGGTGGGGCGAAAGCTGCGTCTGGTGCGCTAATCGCCTGGAATTGCTTGGCTCCTTGCCTGGCGAGCGGCCGTTGTTTGGCGTTGCAATCATCAGGTCGGGGATGCTCTGACGCGGTGCCTCCGTTATGGACGGAGCGTTGGCGTCAACGCCATGTGCGTCATCCGGCTTCCTCCGGACATGGCGCGCGTGTAGAGTGCGCCGCCTTTTTCACCGGGGCCCGGCTTCTCGGGAAGCCAGGGTCGAATTCGCTTCAGGAAGGTCTCGCAGTGAGCGACGAGAAGAACGGTTCCAATTCTGGCGGGATGGGTCCCAAGAAGCCGAAGGCCACCTTCGGTGACGTGATGCTCGGCATCCCTTCCGGGGGAGCTCGCAGCGAGGGCGGTCGGGGCGAACAGCGTGGCGGCGGCCGTGGAGGCGAGCGCGGCGGCAGTGGCCGTGGCGAGCGCGAGGCCCAGCCGCGTCCGGCGGGTGGTGCGCCGCGCGACGAGCGGGGGCCCCGTGGCGGGGGCGAGCGCCGTGGCGGAGGCGACCGTCGTCCGTCAGGCCCCATGGTCGTCGTGAAGCGGGCGTCGGGTGCCATCGAGACGCGCGGCCCGGCGGGGGAGGCTCCCGCCGAGGCGACCGCGACGGCCGAGGAGACGACCGCCGCCGCCGAGTCCTCCGCCGCGACGCCGGCCCCCACGCCGCGCCCGGTGACGCCGACGCCGGCGCCGACCCCCGCGCTGTATGAGGAAGTGCCCGAAACCCAGTCCTTCGCCGAGATGTTCGAGGCGCAGGCCAAGGAGGGTGGCACGCCCAGCCGCAAGGGCCTGCGCGTGGGCGAGAAGGTCCGTGGCGCCATCTTCCAGCTCGGCGCGGACACCGCGTTCGTGTCGGTGGAGGGCGCGGCCAAGAGCGAGGCGATGATCGAGCTTCGCGAGCTGAAGGACGATGAGGGCATCCTGCGCTTCGGCGTGGGTGACACCATCGACGCGCACGTGGTGGAGGTGGGCGCCAAGGGCATCCTCCTCAGCCGCGCGCTGGCCAAGGGCAGCGCGAACCTGGCCCTGCTGGCCGAGGCCCGCGCGTCCGGCATGCCCGTCGAGGGCCTGGTGCTGAGCGTGAACAAGGGCGGTGTGGAGGTCGCCATCGGTGACATCCGCGCGTTCTGCCCCATCAGCCAGCTGGACCTGCGCTACGTGGAGAAGCCGGACCAGTACATTGGCGAGAAGCTCCAGTTCCGCGTGAGCGAGGTCCGCGAGCGCAACGTGGTGCTGTCGCGCCGCGCGCTGCTGGAGGACGAGCAGCGGCAGCTGGCCGCGGAGACGCGCAAGCACCTGGCCCAGGGCAAGATCGTCAAGGGCAAGGTCACCGGCGTGCGCGACTTCGGCGTGTTCGTGGACCTGGGCGGCGTGGAGGGCATGATTCCCGTCTCCGAGCTCTCGTACACCCGCGTCGGTCACCCGAGCGACGTGGTGAAGGTCGGTGACGACGTCGAGGTCGAGATCCTCCGCATGGAGGCGGGCCAGCCCAACTCGCCGGACAAGGCCAAGCAGAAGGAGCGCATCACGCTGTCCATGCGCTCGCGCCAGGAGGATCCGTTCCAGAAGGCGCTGTCCGAAATCAAGGAAGGCGACCGCCTCCAGGGCAAGGTCGTCCGCCTGCAGCAGTTCGGTGCCTTCGTGGAGCTGCGTCCGGGCGTGGACGGGCTGATCCACATCTCCGCGCTCAGCGATCGCCGCATCGCGCACCCTCGCGACGTGGTGAAGGAGGGGGAGACCCTCTGGGTGTCGGTGGAGAAGATCGACGCGCACGAGAAGCGCATCGGCCTGCGCCGCATCTCCGAGGAAGAGGCGCAGCGTCCTCCCGAGGAGCGCTCGGCGACCGCCGCGGAGGCCGCCGCCCCGGCGCAGGCCGCCGCGCCCCGTCCCAAGGTGGGCCAGGTCGTCGTGGGCAAGGTGGATCGCATCGAGCCGTACGGCGTGTTCCTCGCGTTCCCGGGCGGCAAGGGCTTGCTGCCCGCGAGCGAGACGGGCACCGAGCGTGGCACCGACCTGCGCAAGCACTACTCGCTGGGCCAGGAGGTGAAGGTGGCCATCCTGGACATCGACGCGTCCGGGAAGATCCGCCTGTCCGTCACCGCCGCCATCCGCGCGGAGGAGCGGGCCGAGGTGGAGGCCTGGCAGAAGACGCAGCAGCCGCAGGGCGCGGGCAAGAAGGGCTTCGGCACCTTCGCGGATCTGCTCAGCAAGGCGCGCAAGTAATTCCCTGTCTCCAGCGCTGATTTCGTGGATGTGGTCAGCGCTGGAGAAAGGTGTTGACGGTACAGGCGAGGGACGGTACTTACCGCCTCGCCTCTCTCTGACGCGGGGTGGAGCAGCCTGGTAGCTCGTCGGGCTCATAACCCGAAGGTCGCAGGTTCAAATCCTGCCCCCGCAATTCTGTGTGCTTCGAAGGTTGACTGGAATCACAGTCGGGTTTCGGATAGTTGAGTCTCAAGACATGACGCGGGGTGGAGCAGCCTGGTAGCTCGTCGGGCTCATAACCCGAAGGTCGCAGGTTCAAATCCTGCCCCCGCAATTTCTTGTGCTTCGAAGGTTGGGTGGAATCGTCGTCGGGTTCCGAGTGGTTGAGTTCAAAACATGTCGCGGGGTGGAGCAGCCTGGTAGCTCGTCGGGCTCATAACCCGAAGGTCGCAGGTTCAAATCCTGCCCCCGCAACTCAAGTCGGCCCGGTCATTCTTCTGGAATGGCCGGGCCGATTCCTTTTGCGCGACTCGCCACGGCCACCGCCCGCCACCACCGGTGCTCAGCATCCAGCCGAGCGCGTTGTGTTCGCTGGTGAAGGCGTACCCAGCACCACGGTCCATCTTCCTCGTAGGGGATTGCCCCCACCGGTGAGGTGCGGCTCACGCCGCCGACAACGACGAGGAGGAGTCCATGGACACCGACATCACGCATGTCCTGCTGGTCGGAGGGACGGGGCGTTTTGGCGGCAGGTTGGCGTCGGCGCTGCTGGCGCGTCCCGGCATCCACCTGCACGTGTTGGTGCGTCCGGGCACACGCGGCGATGCGCTGAGGGGCGTGGCCGAGCATGGGGTGACGTTGGTGGGCGGGACGCTGGATGACATGCGCTCGCTCGATTCGGCGTTGGAGGGCGTGGACGCGGTGGTCTCCGCCGTGAGCGGACCCCCCGAGGTGCGGGTGGAGGGGCAGCTCCGCTTGCTGGACTCCGCGCGGCGTCACGGCGTCGTGCGCTTCATCCCTTCGGACTACTCGCTGGACTACACCGACGCCGACGCGGGTGACGCCTTCATGGCTGCGCACCGCCGTGTCGCCGACGCCGTGGTGAAGAGTGGCGTGCCGCACACGTTCGTCCTGTGCGGCGCGTTCATGGAGACGGCGCTGTCACCGCATGCGCAGGTGTTCGACTTCGCGCGCGGCGTTGTCTCGTACTGGGGGACGGGAGACGAGCCCTTCGACGTCACCGCGATGGCGGATGCGGCGCGCTGGGTGGCGGAGGTGGTGGTGGATCCTCACGCCGCCGGCCAGCGGCTGGAGTTCGTGGGGGACGTGACGACGGTGAATGACGTGGCCGCCCTGTACGAAGCGCTGACCGGTCAGCGCCTGCGCCGCGTGTGCAGGGGCAGCGTGGAGGACCTTCGCCGGCAGCTCGTGCGCGCGCGGCCCGAAGGCGCGTCCGTCCAGGCGTCCTCCGCGCACCTGAGCGTGCTCTCGCAGCTCGCGGGAAAGGGGCGGCTGCGTGAGCCGGCCAATGCCGAGTACACGCGGCTCCGGCCCATGACGTTGCGCGACTTCGTTGAGGCTCGGTGGCGGAGGGTGCCTGCGTCCGCGCGAGTCACGTTGCCACTCGCATCGCAGCCGTAGCCCGCGAGCGTCGGAGCCGAAGTCGTGTCAGCGCGCCTCTGGGGTGTGAACGGGCGTTCCGCAGTGCCCGGACACCCAGTCGCGCCAGACGCCCGTGTCCAGAAAACAACCCCCGAAGCCCCTGCACGGCCATAATCGGTGCTCATGGCTCCGCCATCTTCTACGCAACCTGCCGTAACTACGGAATTCTGCGCTCCATTGGAAAAAATGCGCGTGTCGCCTTTTAACTTACATCTGCTGGGGCACTAATCTCTCGACCAGGTGACAATCTGTCACTCGGTCGCCTTCTGACCGTGACTGGGTGTTTCGGCGATGGGGCCGGAACCTTCGGCCCAGGCTGTAATGAAGGCGACTACCCCCGCCGTCGTAAAAATGGAGTCTCCCCACGTGAGAAGGTTGGTTGCCACGCTGTCCGGGCTTGCCCTGGTACTGTCCGGTACCAGTTCCGTCGCCCGGACGTTGCCGAACTACGATGCCCTCCAGGACGCGAAGCCCGCGGGCCGTGCCGCCGCGGGGTTCAAGCCGGTCAACAGCAGCCTCAAGGGGGCGCGGGTCGCCCACAAGGACTCGCTGACCGGTTCCCCGACGTTCATCTGGACGAACCCGACCGCGGAGCAGAAGAAGCTCAGCGCCGGGTACGCGAAGATGTCTCCCGCCAAGGCGGCGCTGGCGCAGCTTGCTGCCCACGCCCCGCTCTATGGCCTGGCTTCCTTTGAGGCCGCGGGCGCGAAGGTCACGAACGTCAGCACCAACACGCAGGGTGTGAAGGTCGTGACGCTGGCTCAGGAGTCCTCGGGTATCGAGGTCTTCCGTCAGTCGCTGAAGGTCCTGCTGAACAAGCACAATGAGGTGGTTGCCATCTCCGGCAGCCTCTCCAAGCACGCCGCCGCGCAGATGCCCAGGTCCAAGGCGCGCTTCACGCTGCCGGCGACCGAGGCCATTGCCGCCGCGTACAAGGACCTCACGGGCGCCGCGCTGGACCGCAACCTGCTCACCCGCGTGAGCGACGCCAAGAAGGGCGACAAGTACTCGCACTTCACGCTGGCCAGCTACGCGCGTCCGCTCGAGGAGGGGTTTGTCATCCCCGCCCGCGCGAAGCAGGTCTACTTCCCGCTGCCTGGCAAGCTGGTCCCCGCGTACTACGTGGAGATCAACACGGGCCGCGCGGACAGCGTGAACTCCGACTACTTCGCGTACGTCATCTCCGCCGCCGACGGCCAGTTGCTGATGCGCAACGACCTGAAGGCGCACGCGGAGTTCAGCTATCGCGTGTTCTCGGACTCCACGCCGCCGTACACGCCGCATGACGGTCCGATTGGCAGCGGTGGTACGCCGCACCCCACCGGCCTCCCGGACGGCTATCAGTCACCCTACGTGCCGGCGAACCTGATCACGCTCGAGAGCCTCCCCTTCAGCCAGAACGATCCCTGGCTGCCGGACGGCGCGACGGAGACGCTGGGTAACAACGTCGACGCGTACGCGGACCTCACCGAGCCGGACTACTACAACACCGGCGACCTCCGCGCTTCCGTCACGGCTCCGGGCGTGTTCGACCGGACCATCGACTTCAACATCCAGCCGGACGCCAACGCGGAGCAGATCGCCGCGGCGACGACGAGCCTGTTCTTCCTGAACAACTGGCTCCACGACTGGTACTACGACGCCGGCTTCGACGAGGCCTCCGGCAACGCCCAGCAGGACAACTTCGGGCGTGGCGGCGTGGCGGGTGACCGTCTGCAGGCGCAGGCGCAGGACTACAGCGGCACCGACAACGCCAACATGCTCACGCCGGCGGATGGTGCGTCGCCGCGCATGCAGATGTACCTGTTCTCCGGCCCGCGCAACTCGCGCCTGACGGCGAACGCTCCGGCGACGGTCGCGGGTGACTACCAGGGTGGAGTCTCCTCCAGCTTCGGTCCCCAGACGTTCGACGCCACCGGCAATGTGGTGGCCGCGCTGGATGAGGCCAACACCACGGGTCCGACGGACCGTGACGGCTGCACCGCGCTGACCAACGCGGCCGAGGTCGCTGGCAACATCGCCATCATCGACCGCGGCAGCTGCGACTTCACCGCCAAGGTGCTCAACGCGCAGGACGCGGGCGCCATCGGCGTCATCATCCACGACAACGTCGCGGGTCCGACGATTGACATGGGCGGCACGCCTCTCTCGCCCATCACGATCCCGGCGCTCCGCGTGAACCTGGACGACGGCAACCTGCTCCGGGGCGCCATCCCGGAGCTCAACGTCACGCTGTTCCGGGGCCCGACCCAGTGGGTCGACGGCACCATCGACAACGCCATCGTGGCGCACGAGTGGGGTCACTACATCAGCAACCGCCTCATCGCGAACTCGTCCGGTCTGGGGAACAACCAGGGCCGGTCGATGGGCGAGGGCTGGGGTGACTTCACCGCCCTGCTGATGATGGTTCGCGCCGAGGACATCAACGTCCCGTCCAACGCGAACTGGAACGGCGCCTACGCCGCCGCGGGCTATGCCACGCGCGCGGACGCGAACTCCGAGTTCTACGGCATCCGCCGTGGCACGTACTCCTCGGACCAGACCAAGAACGCGCTGTCGTTCCGTCACATCATGGACGGCGTGGCGCTGCCCACGGACGTGCCGTTCAACGGCAACACGGGCCTGCCGAACTCGCAGGTCCACAACTCCGGCGAGATCTGGGCCACGATGCTGTGGGAGTGCTACACGGCGCTGCTCCGCGCGCATCCGTTCCAGGAGGCGCAGGAGAGGATGAAGAGCTACCTGGTCAACGGGTACAAGCTCACGCCTGCGAGCCCCACGTACCTGGAGGCGCGTGATGCCGTCATCGCGTCGGCCTACGCCAACGACCCGGCGGACGCCGAGCGGTTCTGGACTGCCTTCGCCAAGCGCGGCGCGGGCGTCGGTGCCCAGGCTCCGGACCGCTTCTCCACGAACCACGCCGGTGTGGTGGAGAGCTTCGTCGTGGGCTCGGCCATCCAGTTCGTGTCGGCCGAGTTCATCGACGACGTGGAAGGCGGCAACTGCGACTACGACGGCATCCTCGACAACGGCGAGACGGGCCGCATCGAGGTCACCGTGCGCAACGTGGGTGCCAGCACGGCGTCCGCCTCCAGCGCCACGCTGACGTCCGCCTTCGCGGGCGTCGCGTTTGCCAACGGTGGCGAGGCGAACTTCCCGGCCATCCCCGTGTTCAGCGAGGCCACGATCTCCATCCCGGTCACGCTCAGCGGCGCGACCGACCAGCAGGCGGTGACCATCGACGTCGCCGTGCGCGATGAGGGCCAGGCGACTCCGGGTGATGTCACCGGGAGCCTCGAGCTCACGACGCACTACGACGAGCGGCGTGCGACCTCCAACATCGAGGACGTGCAGACCAGCCCGGAAAGCCTGCCGTGGGAGACCGAGTACGACGAGAACCTGACCCCGGCCGTCTTCAGCGTGGTCACCTTCGAGGACGGCAACCGCACGTTCTACGCGGAGAACACCGCCTCGTTCGCCGACGTCCGTCTCATCACCCCGGAGCTGCACGTCAGTGCGACCGAGCCCTTCGTGCTCAACTTCATGCACGCGTGGGACTTCGAGGATGACTACGACGGCGCCACGGTCGAAATCTCCGACGACGGTGGCAACACCTGGGTGGACATCGGCGATCCGATCCACAACTCGGTGCTCGAGGACTACCCGGGCAACGAGAACCCGCTGGCCGGCAAGCCCGCGCTGTCGAGCTACAACCCGGAGTTCCCGGGCATGCTGCCCGCGACCATCGATCTGGGCATGGCCTACGCTGGCAGGACGGTGCAGATCCGCTTCCGCGTCGGTACGGACATGAGCTTCGGCTACACGGGCTGGCTGCTGGATGACCTCGCGTTCACCGGCATCACCAACACCCCGTTCACCACCATCGCGACGGAGGACGGCGTGTGCGGTCTCCCGAACGCGGCGCCCACCGCCAACGCCGGTGCGAACGCCGCGGTCCTGGTGGGCGATCAGGTGACCCTCTCCGGTTCGGCCACCGACCCGGAAGGTGACACGCTGACCTACGCCTGGACGCAGACGGCGGGCCCGTCGGTCACCCTGTCGGGTGCCGACACCCTGACGGCGTCGTTCACGGCGCCCGAGGTCCCCGCGGCCACCACGCTGGTGTTCCACCTGACCGTCTCTGATGGCACGAACTCGACCATTGACTCGGTGAACGTGACGGTGACGCCGCCCAACCGCGCGCCCACCGTGAACGCGGGCCTCGACGGCACGGTCGAGGAGCGCGCTGAGCACACGCTGAGCGGCTCCGCCAGCGACGAGGACGGCGACGCCCTCACGTACCTGTGGACCCAGGTCTCCGGTACGCCGGTCGCGGTTCGCGGCTACACCACGCCGACGGCGACGTTCATCGCGCCCGAGGTCACGCTGGATGAGACGCTGGTCTTCCGTCTGACGGTCAGCGACGGCATCCTCAGCACGAACGACACGGTGTCCGTGACGGTCACCCACGTGAACCGCGCGCCTATCGTCTCCGACACGTCCATGGCCTTCGACGCGGGCACTGTCACCGTGACGGCCTCCGCGGTCGACCCGGACGGTGATGCGCTCAGCTACAGCTGGGAGCAGACGGGTGGTTCGACGGTCGCCATCAATGGCGCCGACACGTCCGCCATCTCCTTCGCCACGCCGCTCCCGGGCTCGTACGAGTTCACCGTGACGGCGACGGACGGCTCGGCCACTGCCACCAAGGCGGTGCCGGTGACCATCATCGATGGTTCTCTGCCGGTGAACGCGCCGCCGACGGTGAATGCGGGCCTCGATGCCACGGCGGAAGCCGGCGACATCGTGACGCTCAGCGGCTCCGCGAGCGACGCCGAGGGTGACACGCTGACGTACCACTGGGAGCAGATTGGTGGCACGCAGGTGACCCTGACGGGTGGCGACACCCTGACGCCTTCGTTCACCGCGCCCAGCACGGCCAACGGTGACACGCTGGGCTTCATGCTGACGGTCAACGACGGCACCTCGACCACCAGCGATGTCGTGCGCGTCGTCGTGGCGGCGGATCCGGTGGTCATCCCGGAGAACACCGCTCCGGACGCTGACGCGGGTGAGACGGCCACTGTCGACGCGGGCGCCACCGTGACGCTCAACGGCACGGCGACCGACGCCGACGGCGACACGCTCACCACCGTCTGGACGCAGATCGGCGGCCCGGACGTGGTGCTGTCCGACGCCAACGCCCTGACGCCGACGTTCACCGCGCCGGCCGCGGGTGAGCTGGCCTTCCTGCTCACGGTCTCCGACGGTATCGCGACGTCGACCGACGTGACGATCGTCCGCGTCACCGCCGCGCCCGAGGAGAACGTCGCGCCGGAGGCCTCCGCTCGCGCGGTGGTCTCTAGCAACCAGACGTCGGCCACGCTCGACGGCTCGGCTTCCAGCGACGCGAACGGCGATGCGCTGACGTACGCCTGGACGCAGGTCTCCGGTCCGACGGCGACCATCTCCGGCGCGGACCAGGCGGTTGCGGTCGTCAACCTGCCTGACACCAACGACCAGACGGCGTCGTTCTCGTTCCGCCTCACGGTGACGGACGAGGCCGGCCTCGAGAACAGCACCACCGTGCAGTTCTCCGCCCGCAACGGCGGTGGTGATGACGGTGGTGGCTGCTCCGCGACGGGCGCGGGCGCTCCGGTCGGCATGATCGGCCTGGCGCTGCTCGGCCTGCTGCGCCGCCGTCGTCAGAGCTGAGACGCGCGGGTCCTCCTCCTGCCTCCGGGCGGGAGGAGGCCATTCGCGGGGCCCGGATGAAGTGAGTGTCCGGGCGTCGCGGAACGCCGATTGAAAAGGAAGTTCCTGGCGGCCGGCTCCTGGATTCAGGGGGCCGGCCGTCGGTTTTTTCCGGGCCGAGGTGCCGCGGACCTCAGAGGGGCCGCACGTGCTCCGCGAGGCGTCCGGTGGCCATCAGTTCGTGCAACTCGTCGCCCATGCGCTCGCTCTCGGAGACCACCTGGTTCCAGGCGCGCATGCGCTCTGCGTCCTTCATCCGCTCGAAGTCGACCCGGTCCGGAATCCGGCCTCCGGGGAGGCGGGCCACCAGCTCCGGGGACGGGGCGATGAGCAGCGCCCTGCGGAAGTTCTGGGGCCGAGCCCGCCGCCACCGCAGCGACTTGTCGAACCAGCCCGGCACCACATACGGATAGAAGTGCGGGTACAACACCAGTCCCGAGCCCGGGCCGAAGTCCAGGTCCAGGTGGTAGTCGACCACGCCGCCATCGCGAAACACGCCCGCGGGCGCGCCGGGAATGCGCACGCCGCTGAAGAGCAGGGGGATGGAGCCTGACGCCAGCAGCGCCAGCCGCAGGTTCTCCCGCGTCAGTGGCAGGTGGGTGGAGGGCAGGTCCTTGAGCCCGGCGAAGGGGCTGGTGTCCCCGGCCGTATGGAAGATGACGCGCTCCAGGTGGAGCCCCAGCGTCCGCCGGCTGACCAGGTTGCCCAGGCCGCAGAGCACGAGCCCGAAGAGCTGCGCCCCCGGGTCTTCCAGGCCCACCGCCCC
>NZ_JAAIYB010000298.1 GCF_010894475.1 Myxococcus vastator | reverse complement strand
TACCGCACGGGAGTCAGCGTCTCTCAGGCAGCCATGCATCAACTCCGCCTCGTCCGCTCAGACTTTCATGGGGACTGGAACTACGTCCTCAAGCCCAATTCGGATAAGTAATTTCTGATCGGGCCCTTACCGCGTGGTTCAAATCCGAGTCGGCAGCGAGAGGAAATGTTGGAGGGCGCATCTACTGGGCCGAACTCACAGCCCAACAGGCGGCCAGCGGCGAACTCGTCGACGAGGCAGAACTACTATGTGGGGGTTTGAAGCCGATAACGGGTGGATGGATCCGGCCACTTTTCGTAATGCGACCTTCGGCTGCGTGGAAGTGGCTGACGCAGGCATGCCTTGCTCACCCATCCCGCCAAGCTGTGCGCGTCATTCACCTCAGACGGTGGACGCTTCCCGCAGTCGACCGCCTTTTTGACGAATTGGAGCTTCGCGCCGAGGAGCGTTTCCGGCGGCACGTGCTTGACGATGTCACCGGAGGTTGGCCATGGCTAATACACACTTACGCAGAGGCCGCAGCACGGCTCCTCACCAAGGGAGGAAAACATGATGATGGAAGGCAGGCAGCAGAAGAACTCAAGGCATCACTAAAACCGCGCGGCCAGCTAGGCGAGCAGTTCTGGCAATCCCTAGAACTAGAGGGTCTACCCCACGTTCGCGACGTACTCTCTCTTATCCGCGATGTCCAGGGCACTAGTTTCGACTCCGACTTAGCAGCGGCCATAGGCAATGCACCCGAACTTATCGGCAACACAGATGCCCTCCTGCAACTGCTTCTTAACCTCGGGTGCCTAGAACTGAAGGACAGGAAACTAGTGGTAGAACACCGGGTGGCGGAGGCCCTGCCTACGTGAACGAGGCCCAGATCATTGAGGCCCTCATGCTACTGCCAAGCGCCCGACGCTTCGCTGACACTATGGCCCTCGATTGCATCCAAGGGCGAAATCTTCTTGTGTTAACGGGCGCTCAACTGGCATCCGAGTGCCTCCGCCGACTACTAGACGATGCAATTGGCCGACGCAGGGGGCCACGAGTCCAGGCTGTGGGGCTGGAGATATTCTCCGAGGCTGAACAGCCTTCTGCATTTCTGGCCCGCCACGCAGTCAGCAATGAAGATGCTTTCCGTCCAGGAGCGACCGAACAGGACACCACAGGCCTACCAGACACGGTCTTTCTCCTGTCTGGCTTGGAGCGTCTCTCCCAATCCGCCCAGGAGATATGGGCCAAATATTTCCATACCTGGACACTGTACCCTGCAACAAGCGCGCACGTGCTGGTTTTGGCGACATCAACACGCCCAGGAAGATTGCGTGACGCCACGAGCGACACACGATTGGCGGTTCACGCTTGGTGGCGCAATCTTTCAACACTCGAAATCCACCTACTATGCAAGCTCTGCACGGATGCCAGTGAAGAGTGGGCAGCGGCTCGTTGGCGCGAGGCAGTGCTTCCGCACATTGCGGGCTACGACACTCGGCTGATTGCGCACCTTTGGGATGCTGTCCTCCAATCCGAAGCAGAGCTAACTGCGGCATTGCGGCAGCACGGGGAGGGACTGGGTCTCGCGCGAGCGCCACTCGCCACCCTCTGGCAGGGGCTCCGTCGCGCAAGCGGCGGCAACACAGATGCCTCAACACTCGTGGGCAACTGGGGGCAGGCGTGGTCTATGGGAGCTGTCCATGGAAGCGACGAGCACGGGGTTGAGTTTACTGCTGCTGCGCTCGCCGTGCTGGATAAACATCTGGACCTTCGGCATCGCATGTGGCGCGGCCAAGCTGCACTTCTCTTGCCCTATTTGGACCACCTACGCATTTCAGTCTGCCGAGAGCTGACGTCGACACGTGGTCAAGACTGGCCACTTCGCCTTGGAGGCCGTCTATTTGCCGGGGATGAACGCACGCGAGTGGAGCTAGATCCGCTGGCTACAGAATTTGGCCCATTGGAAATCATTCTAAAAGAGAGTCACCACACAGCCACCAAACGCTTTCACCCTCTCATAAAGAGAGCCCGCCTAATGCGGAATGCACTCGCGCACTACCAACCAGTCTCTCTGTCCGATTATCGTGAATTACTGGCAGAGCAGCTTGCAGTAAAGCTAAGCCCCATTCACAGCTAAGTGCATGTCGAAAACGGAGTAGCCAGCGTGAAACTTCATGTGCCCTCACGTATTTGATAATGCCTCGACGATACAGCCACCCCTCCGGCCGATTCACCGGCTAAGAGGGCCTTCTAAACGACATCGAAAGGGGTGCCTCTGAGCCCCTGAACAGGCGTACGCGACAACCAGCTATAGGATTTTGCTTAGTCCTGCCCCGCCGCCTCAGGCCTTCTTCAGCACCGCCAGGAAGCGGGCATCCGCGATGTGCGTGCCCTCGAAGTCCTCCAGGCGAACGGGAATCCACTCGCGGGCCTTGTCCCCCTTCTGCTGGAGCGTGGCGTCCAGGGTGTTGAACACCTCGGGAGGCGGCTCGCAGATGGCGCGCACGCCGCCCTTGGCCTTCGCGTGGAAGGACACCTGGAGCTCGTTCACCAGCGCCAGGTAGCGGCCCGGCGGGAAGCGGCGGAAGAGCCACACGCCCATCGTCAGCTCCATCACCGTCACCTGCACGCCCAGGTACACGCTGCCCACGTGGTTGCGCGTGCGCCGCTTCAGCGGCACGGACACCTTCGCCCGGGCATCCGAGGCGTCCTCCACCCGGACGCCCATCACCGAGGACAGCGGGATGATGTTCTTCACCGCCACCGTCAGCAGCGCGTTCGCCGCGCTGGGGGACACCTGACGCAGCCGTTCCACGAGGTCGAGAGCAAGCATGGTCCACCCATCATACCGGCCGGGAGCCCGGCCGCCTGCCCCCCAGGCGTCACGCACGGACTGGCATTCCCGGAAGGAATCCCCACCTTGGGATGACCATGAACTTTCCAAGCCATGTCAATCTCCCCACCGACGCCCGTGAAGAGCTCATCGATTCGCTCAACACCCTGCTGGCCGACGCCATCGACCTGCATTGGCAAATCAAGCAAGCGCACTGGAACATCCGCGGCCGGCACTTCTACAGCCGCCACGAGCTGTTCGACGACCTGGCCAAGCACGTCCGCAAGCAAGCCGACGAGTTCGCCGAGCGCGCGGGCACGCTGGGCGGCTACGCCGAGGGCACCATCCGGCTGGCGGCCAAGAACAGCGAGCTGCCCGAATACGACCTGAAGGCCGTGGACGGTGACGACCACCTCAAGGCCCTGGTGGACCGCTTCGCCCGCTATGGGGCCAGCATCCGCAGCGGCATCCACCGCTCCGACGAGCTGAACGACCCCGTCACCGCGGACCTGCTCACCCAGACGCTGGGCGAGGTCGAGCTGGACCTGTGGTTCCTGGAGAGCCACCTGCACGGTGAGCCTCGCGCGGGGGTGCGCCGCGGCGGTGACGTCCGCGCCCAGGACGCCTCCACCCCCCCGTCCAACGCCTGAGCGGAGCGTTGACCACTGGAAGACCCCCGCGGGCCTGCTCAAGAGCAAGCGCGCGGGCGGGCTCCAGCGTATAGAAGGCGTCCTCTCACGATGGAGGACGCCTTTTGACTTCACAGACGCGCATGGACGGGAAGGTGTGCCTCATCACCGGGGCCACGGGTGGCATTGGCCTGGAGGCCGCCAAGGCGCTCGCGCGCATGGGCGCCACGGTGGTGCTGGTGGGACGGGACGCGGGCCGCACCGAGGCCGCCGTGGCCGCCGTGAAGGAGGCCGCCCCCAGCGCCCAGGTGGACTGGCTCCGCGCCGACCTCACCTCCCTGAAGTCCGTGCGGGCGCTGGCGGAGCGCTTCCGCTCCCGCTACCCGCGGCTGGACGTGCTGCTGAACAACGCGGGGCTCATCCTGGACCAGCGCCAGGTGACGGAGGACGGACTGGAGGCCACCCTGGCCACCAACCACTTCGCGCCCTTCCTCCTGACGAACCTGCTGCTGGACGTGATGAAGGCCACCGGCCCGGCCCGCATCATCAACGTCTCGTCGGATGCCCACGCCGCGGGCAAGCTCGACTTCGATGACCTGCAGAGCGAGCGGAGCTTCATCGGCTTCCGCGTGTACGGCACGTCGAAGCTGGCCAACATCCTGTTCACCCGCGCGCTGGCGAAGCGGCTGGAGGGCACGCAGGTGACGGCCAACGCCCTGCACCCGGGCGTGGTGCGCACGGGCTTCGGTCACAACACCCAGGGGTTCTTCCGCCACATCGTCAAGCTGGGCGCGGCGTTCATGCTTTCGGCGGAGAAGGGAGCGCGGACGTCCATCTACCTGGCGTCCTCGCCCGAAGTGGAAGCAGTGTCCGGGCAGTACTTCTACAAATGCCGTCCGAAGAAGCCGTCCTCCGCCGCGCGGAACGACGCGCTCGCGGAGCGGCTCTGGCAGGTGAGCGCGCAGCTCACGGGAGTCACGGAATGATTGACCTGTACACGTTCGCAACGCCCAACGGGCAGAAGGTCTCCATCGCCCTGGAGGAGCTGGGCCTCCAGTACAAGACGCACGTGGTGGACATCACGAAGGGTGAGCAGTTCAAGCCCGAGTTCCTGGCCATCAACCCCAACAACAAGATTCCGGCCATCGTGGACCACGCGGCGCTGGACCACCGCCCGCTCACCGTCATCGAATCCGGCGCCATCCTCATCTACCTGGCGGAGAAGACGGGCCAGCTCCTGCCCTCCCACCCGCGCGGCCGGGCGGAGGTGCTGGAGTGGCTGATGTTCCAGATGGGCGGCGTGGGCCCCATGTTCGGCCAGCTCAACCACTTCGCCCGCTTCGCCCCCAAGAAGGTCCCCTACGGTATCGAGCGCTACCACGCCGAGTCCCGGCGGCTCATCGGCGTGCTTGACGGAAAGCTGGGCGGGGGGGACTACGTCGCGGGCCGCTACTCCATCGCGGACATCGCCCTGTACCCCTGGGTGGCCGGCACCCGCGCGTACTTCCCCGAGCTGCTCCAGGGCTCCAGCAACGTCGTGCAGTGGCTCCACCGTGTGGGCAGCCGTCCCGCCGTGGAGCGCGGCATGAAGGTCCCCGAGCTCAAGTAGTCCCACGCAGCTTCCCTGGAAGCGCGGTGGCTGGATGGCCGCCGCGCTTTCGTGTGTTCTCCCCCGTCATGGCCACCACGCTCGAACAGCTCCGCTTCGACAACACCTACGCCCGCCTGCCCGCTGGGTTTGGCGCGCGCGTCCACCCCAGTCCCTTCCCGGACGCGAAGCTGGTGAGCGTCAACCCCGCCGCCTTGAAGCTCCTGGACCTGACGCCCGAGGAAGCGCGGCGGCCGGAGTTCGTCGCGGCGATGGGCGGCGAAGCGCCCCTGCCGGGCATGGAGCCCTTCGCCATGGTGTACGCGGGGCACCAGTTCGGCGTGTACGTGCCCCGGCTGGGAGACGGCCGCGCCCTGCTGCTCGGAGAGGTCCGCAACGCCGCCGGTGAGAAGTGGGACCTGCACCTCAAGGGCGGCGGCCCCACGCCCTTCTCGCGCGGGGGCGACGGACGCGCGGTGCTGCGCTCCACCATCCGTGAGTACCTGTGCGGTGAGGCCCTGCACGGCCTGGGCATCCCCACCACGCGGGGCCTGGGCATCCTCGGCAGCCAGGCGCCGGTGTACCGCGAGACGGTGGAGACGGGCGCGATGCTGGTGCGCATGGCGCCCTCGCACGTGCGCTTCGGCACCTTCGAGTTCTTCCACTACACCGAACAGCGTGAGCACGTGGCCACGCTGGCCGACCACGTCATCGCCGAGCACTTCCCGCACCTGGCGGGCCAGGAGGGCCGCTACGCGCGCTTCTACACGGAGGTGGTGGAGCGCACGGCGCGGCTGATGGCGCAGTGGCAGGCGGTGGGCTTCGCGCACGGGGTGATGAACACGGACAACATGTCCATCCTGGGCCTCACGCTGGACTACGGGCCCTTCGGCTTCCTGGACGACTTCGAGCCGGGCTTCATCTGCAATCACTCCGACGACCGGGGCCGCTACGCGTTCGACCAGCAGCCGCGCATCGGCCTGTGGAACCTCGCGTGCCTGGGCGAGGCGCTGCTCACCCTCATCTCGGAGGACGAGGCCCGCGCGGCGCTGGCCACCTACCAGCCCGCCTTCAACGCGCACTTCATGGACCGGATGCGCGCGAAGCTGGGCCTGCGGGAGGCGCGCGACGAGGACCGCGAGCTGGTGAGCGACTTGTTCGCCCGCATGGCCGAGGCCCCCGTGGACTACACGCGCTTCTTCCGCGCGCTGGACTCGGACGCCCGTCCCGTGCGTGACATGTTCCCCGCCCCCGAGGGCTTCGACGCCTGGGCCGGGCGCTACCGGGCGCGGCTGGCCGCCGAGGGCAGCGTGGACGCCGAGCGCCACGCGCGCATGGCCCGGGTGAACCCCAGGTACGTGCTGCGCAACTGGGTGGCGCAGGAGGCGATTTCCCGCGCGGAGGCCGGGGACTTCTCGCTCGTGGACCGGCTGCTCGGCGTGCTGTCGGACCCGTTCGCCGAGCACCCCGACGCGGAGTCCTACGCGGCGGCGCCACCCGCCTGGGGCCGGCACCTCGAGGTGAGCTGCAGCTCCTGAGGCCGCGCCACGGGCGAAGGTTGAAGAGGCGAAGCTTCCGCCCGGGCGCGCTTGCCGGAACCCACGGCAGGCCCAACCTTTGCTGTCCATGGTGACAGACCTCACCCGGTTGCCCCTGCGAGGGAAAGACGGCGCCTTTCACGTCGTCGTCGAGTCTCCCCGAGGCTCCACGCTGAAGCTCAAGTACGACACGGCGCTCAAGGCCTTCAGCCTCTCACGGCCCCTTCCCAGGGGCCTGAGCTATCCCTTCGACTGGGGCTTCATCCCCTCCACCCAGGGGCCGGATGGGGACCCGCTGGATGCCATGGTGTACTGGGACGACGCGAGCTTTCCCGGCGTGGTGCTGCCCTGCCGCGCGCTCGGCGTGCTCCAGGTGGAGCAGAACACGGGCGACGGTGGACGCGAGCGCAATGACCGCATCCTCGCGGTCCCCGTCACTCCGTCCCGCGCCGGACACCTGACGGACTCCCAGCAACTGCCACGGCGCGAGCGAGAGGAGCTGGAGCACTTCTTCCTCGCCGCCGTGCGCTTCGAGGACAAGGACGCGCGCATCCTGGGCTGGGAGGGGCCGGAGGGTGTCGAGCGGATGCTCCGCCAACACGCACGTATGGAGGAATAGATGGCTCACCCCACGCCCATCCGAGGACTCGGGCCCGACAGCCGACTGGGAGACGCCGCGCGCCGCATCCTCGCGGGCCGGCTCGCGGACGTCCGCAAGCCAGAGGCCGGCTTCCAGGACGCCGTGGATGACGAGTCCGTCCATGACATGCGCGTGGCCACCCGGCGGCTTCGCGCCGCCCTCAAGGTGTTCCGCTCCCTGGGCGGCCTGAAGAAGCTGGAGCGCGACGTGAAGCGCATCCAGGACGCGCTGGGGGGCGTTCGCGACGTGCACGTCCAGTCCGCGTGGCTGGAGGGCGTGGCCCGGAAGGCGAGCAAGAAGCCCCAGGTGCGCGCCGGCATCCAAACGCTGCGCAAGAAGCGGCTGTCCGAGCTGGAGACGCACGAGACGCGCCTGCACGCGGAGCTGGAGCGCTGGGTGGACAAGACGGTGCCCCGGCTCTTGCGCAAGCTGGACGGGCTGGATGACGGGCACCGCTTCGCCGGCCGCCGCGTCCGGGACTCGCTGCGCCAGCGCCTCAAGCGCGTGCAGAGGCGAATCGACACGTACGTGGACGCGGCCGACGCGGCGTCCGCCCACGAGCTGCGCAAGGAGCTGAAGCGGCTGCGCTACGAGCTGGAAATCTTCCAGCCGGCCTTCCGCCGCACCCTGGACGCGCTGCTGGAGGTGCTCGTCCCGCTCCAGGACGGCCTGGGCGAGCTGCATGACGCCGACGTGAGGCTGGAGCTGTTCGAGCGGCTGGCCGCGGAGTCCGCGCCGCGCGAGCGCAAGTCCGCGCGGGCGCTGCTCCCCCTGGTCCGGGAGGAGCGGACGAAGCGCGCGGCGGAGATTGCCCGCGAGGTCCAGCGCTGGCGCACGGAGGAGATTCCCAAGCGCCTGCGCCGCATGTTGACCTGAAGGCCCCGGCGCGTGTGTGGCAAACGACCAATGACACACAGTCTGTCTAATCAGTTGAAACGACCTGACCCGCCCACCACGCCCAGGCGAAGGCCCAGGCGTGGCGGACCTGTGTATTACGGCCAGGGGGCCGGGTCCGGGTTCGGATCCAGGCAGCGCGGGCCGACGCAGCAGTCGACGTAGCACGTCGTGACGTCCTCGCCCGGACCGCAGATGCCGTCACCGCAGGCGAGGATGAGGCTGCAGTCCGCCCGGCAGCTCCGGGGCGTCTCCAGGCCATTGCAGACGCCGTCGCCACAGAGGGAGCCACAGTCGAAGTCGCAGGTCGCGGTCGTCTCCGAGCCGTTGCAGATGCCGTCGCCGCACCAGGTGAGGGGGCCGCAATCCTGGGGGCAGGTGTTGGTGGTCTCGTTGCCGTTGCAGATGCCATCACCACAGTAGGTGAGGATGAGGCCGCAGTCCTCGGGGCAGGTGCGACTCGTCTCGCGCCCGTTGCACACCCCGTCCCCGCACCACGTGAGCACGTTGCAGTCCCAGGGACAGTTGTCGCCGTTCTCCCCGTTGAGGGTGTCACAGAAACCGTCGCCACACAGATAGCGCTGAACCTCCGCCTCGGACTGCCCCACCTCCACCCGCTCCGGCTCCGACTCCACGGGCCCGCACGCGGCGAACAGCCCCAGCGACAACCCAGCCAGCATGACGACCAGACGAGACTTCACGTGTACCTCCTTGGGGGAACGAGGCCACGCATGTCAGCGCATTCTGAATAAACAGACAACACCCAAGCTCCTGAAACGCGGTGTCAACAACCACCGCGACACAGGTGCAAGGCGCGGAGGCCGCGTCGGTCCTGACCCGGTCCCCGCGTTTTGTAGCGCATTCCGTTACATGTAATTGAACGGCATGGAGACGGAGAGCGTGTGGATGAGCTGGTCGGTCCGCTCAGAGGGCCTGCGCGTGAAGACGTTGAGGTAGCCCACCTCGATGGAGGAGTGGTCTCCGAACTTCCAGCCCGCACCGACGAACGCGCGGTTCATGTCGAAGCCGGCGCTGGGGCCGTTCGTCACCGAGTTGAGGTGGTAGAAGACCTCATCCCAGACAATCAGCGACAGCCGCCCCTCCGCGGCCACGGGGTGCGCCCCGCGCAGCATGACGCGGGCACGGTGGGAGACCTCCGTCGTGCCTGACAGGAAGCGCTGCTCCAGGCGGGCGCGGAGCGTGCTCGCCACCCGGCCGAACTTCGGCGTGTAGAGGAGCTGCTGGAAGAGGCGGCTTTCGCCCTGGCGCAGGGCCGGGTCACCCTCCCACTGCCACAGCGGAATCCAGGCCGGCCCCAGCCACAGCGACAGGTCCTGGCCCACCCGCACCCCCGCCGCCGAGCGGAGGATGGCGCGGGCGTCGTCCTTGCCGAAGCGCGGCTGGGCTTCCAGGTAGTAGAGGAAGTGCTCCCCGATGTCCCCTTGCGCCGACACCGTGTACCAGAGCTGGGCCTCCGCGCTGACGGGCCGGGCCTCCACGGTGCGAAGGGGAATGACGAGCAACAGACTGATGAGGGGAATCCAGGTCGCCGTACGCATCATGCGCATGCCCTAGAGCACGACGCGCGCACCGGCTCAACGGGTCAAAGCACGAGTGCAGCCTGACTGACGATGACGCGTCCGCCCTTCACCGTGGGGGAAGGACGGACGGCCCATGCCACCTACTGCGTGGGCTGCTGGGAACCCGGGGTGGACTGGCCACTCTCCGGAGCGGCCGGCGCCGTGGGCTGCACCTGCGAGGTCGCCTCGATGCGCACCGCCTGGGGCTCCCCGCTCTGCGCGTCGGTCCGGTACGAGGCCCGGACCTGGCTGCCCTCCTGGATGTCCCCAGCGCTGGCCTGGCGCCCGTCCACCGTGACCTGCGTCTGCGGCGACATCTGGAGGCGCAGCTGCGGCTCGCCCTGTGAGCTGAGCAACAGCTCGTCGTCGTTGGCGCTCAGCACCTCACCGACGATTTGCTGCTCGGTGCCCTGCTGCTGCTGCTGCTGCGCCTGGGGCGCGGGCGCCACGGCCACCGGCTGCTGCGACTGCTGGCGAAGCTGCTCGGTCTGCTGGCGGGCCTGCTGGTTCTGCTGCGCCAGCGTCTCGCTTTGCTGCTGCTGGGCCTGCTGCGCCTGCTGCTGGGCCTGCTGCGCCTCCTGCCGGGCCTGCTGCGCCTGCTGCTGAGCGCGCTGCTGGGCCTGCTGGGCTTCCTGCGAGGCCGTATGCGCCTGGGTCCGGGCCTCCTGATACGCCTGCTGCTTCTCGTGGAGCTCTTGTTGGGCGTTGGCGGCCTGCTCCTGCTTCTCGCTCGCCTGCTCTTGGGCCTGGCGGGCCGAGCCGAAGGCGCTCTCCGTGCGCTGCTGCGCCTGCGCCAACTGTTCATTCACCGCGGACTGCCCACTTGCCTGCCCCTGGGTCCCCCGGTCGCGTTCTTCACACGCCGTGCCCAGCGTCAATGCAGCGGCGCCCGCCATCAACCATCCCGCTCGAAATCTCATTGGATGCCTCCCGTCGTCATGCGCGTCCCAGGAGAAAGATGGCGAGCGGCATCCTCGCGCCAACCCACATCCGCTCCAGGCGGCCGCCCTCCCGCC
>NZ_JAAIYB010000297.1 GCF_010894475.1 Myxococcus vastator | reverse complement strand
GGAGGACGGCGCCGTGGGGGGGGCGGCGCGAGGCTCCACCGTGCTGCGGACCACCTGGTCCTCGTGGTGGAACAGCGCGTCCACCACGCCCACGGCGTAGATGGCGTAGAAGCCCGCGGCCGACGACAGCTTGAGCAGCTGCCACGCGTCGCGCTGCTGGGCCCGGCTGGTGGGGATGTAGCGCACCGTGACGGAGGCCCGGCCGTCCGGGTCCAGCACGTTGTCCAAGTCGATGGTGCGCTCCTCGAACAGCCCCTCGTAGGCGAAGAAGGAGATGATGCTCGTCACCGCCAGCACGCCTTCGGTGGCGGCGAAGACGATGCCCAGGCTGTTGCGGCCCTGCTGGAACTGGCCGGCGCCGAAGGGGACGAAGTTGACCAGGAAGCTGCGCTTCTCCACCGTGCGCACCGTCACCTGGGACGCCAGCTCCTCGGCGCGGCGGCGCTGCACCTCCGCCTCCAGGCGCTCGCGCTCGCGGCGCTCGGCCTCCGCCTTCTCGCGCTCCTGGCGCAGCCGCCGCTCCTGGCGCAGGAAGTCCAGCTCCGTGTCCATGTCCTCCTTGAGCGTGTCGAAGAAGGCCACCGCGGGCGGCGGGACGACGAAGGGGTCCAGG
This sequence comes from Myxococcus vastator, assembly GCF_010894475.1. Lineage (GTDB taxonomy): Bacteria > Myxococcota > Myxococcia > Myxococcales > Myxococcaceae > Myxococcus > Myxococcus vastator. The sequence continues at coordinate 10,131 of NZ_JAAIYB010000297.1, read as the reverse complement.
CTGAAGTCTGGATCCAACCGGAGCAGCGCGCGCAGGTGACGGCGGGCGTCGTCGGTGCGGCCCAGGTTGAAGGCCGCCAGGCCCGCGAGCTTGTGCAGCTCCGCCAGGTCGTCCTCGGCCAGGCCGCCCCGGTCGATGCGCGAGCCCGCGCGGTCCATCACCTCCGCGTACTTGCCGTACTCGAAGCTGGCGCGCAGCGCGGCGACCTCCGGATCCCCGGCGTCCTGGGCGAGCGTGGCGGCCGGAGCGAACAGCATCAGCGCCGTGAGCAAGAGCGGGAGGCGGCGGCTCATTCTGGGCGGAGGCTCCCGCGCAGCGTGGTCGGTTCGCCCGGCCGCAGCTGCACCACCCGGCGCTCCGGCACGTAGCCGGGGTGGGAGACCTCCACCACCACGGTGTGCTGGAAGCCCGCCGGGCCTCGCGGAGAGCGGACCTCGAAGGGCGTCCTCACGCTGTCCTCCGCGGAGCGGAGCTGGTCGCCCACGCGCACCAGCGCGCCCGCGGGCTCGAAGTCCACCGACAGGCGGGACGTCTTGGGCTGGGCGCGCAGGTGGAAGACGTTTTCACCGTCCGGCTGCACGTCGATGGTGTCCACCACGTCCTCGCAGTAGTCGCAGGAGATGGTGACGGTGTGCCGGCCCGGCGTCACCTCCACGTCATGCTTCTGCAGCGGCTGGGCGCTGGCCGCGCCGTCATCCACGCGGATGCTGCCATACGGGCGCACCAGGATGGACACCGGCAGCTTGCGCACCAGCGGCTTGCGCGGCGCCTCCTCGTCCTCGGGGCGTGTGCCCAGGCCGCGCACGGCGCCGCCCACGGCCAGCGCGCCGTCCGTCCGCGGCGCCAGGCCTCCCGGTGCCGTCGTGTCCTTGACCACGCGCGGCGCCGCTCCCCCCGGGCGGGGCGGCTGCGCCGTGCCTGGCGCCGGACGCCCGGCGCTCTCCTTCGGGGCCGGAGTCGTGTCGGGAGGCGCGACGGGGGCGAGCGGCTCGGGAGGCGGGGCCGAAGGCGGCGTGGCCGCGACCTGTCCGGGCGTGGTGGCGTCGGGCGGCGGGGTGGCTTCGGCGACGTTCGCGTGGCGGGCCCGCCAGCCGCCCAGGCCCAGCAGCCCAGCGGCGGCCACGCCCACGCCCAGGCGCAGGCCCCGGCGGCGCCACGTCTTGAGGCGCTGGGCGCGCTGGAGTCCTTTGAGGAGCGCCAGCGCCCGCGCGTTGGTGGCGTCCAGCGCCAGCACCTGGTTGAGGCTGGCCAGGGCGCGTGGGGTGCGCTTCTCCGCGAGCAGCCGCTCGCTGCGCTCCAGCAGGGTGGCGACGAGGCGCTGACGGGCCAGCTTCCGGTATGACGGCGGGTCCGCGAAGTACGACACCAGCTCCTCGCCCACGCGGGCGAAGCCCAGGCCGGCCAGGTAGTCCGCCAGGGCGTCCCGCAGCCGGGCCGCGTCGGGGTAGCGCCGCTCCGGCTCACGCTGGAGGCAGGTGGCGCAGATGTCCGCCAGCTCGTCGGACAGCGCGGGCACGCGTCGACGCGCGTCCTCGTAGTCCCCGTCCAGGATGCGCTTGAGCGTGGCGGTGGTGTTGGACGCGCTGAAGGGCAGCCGTCCCGTCATCGCCGCGTAGAACATGATGCCCACGCTGAAGACATCCGCTGCGGGGCCCGCCTCCAGGCCTTCGATGATCTCCGGAGCCATGTGGGCCGGCGAGCCCACCAGCGTGCCGGTGACGGTCATCCGCTCTTCAATGTCCATCAGCCGCGCGATGCCGAAGTCCATGAGCTTGAGGACGCCGTCCTCGCGCACCATGACGTTCTCCGGCTTGAGGTCGCGGTGGATGACGCCGGACTCGTGCGCGTGCGCCAGCGCCGCGGCCAGCTCGTGGATGACCATGGCCGCCAGCTCCGGCGGGTCCATGGGCCCCTGGTCCATGAACGTCTTCAGCGTCTGCCCGCGGATGTACTCGGTGACGATGAACGCGTCCTGGGCATCCGCGGCGGAGAAGTCGAAGACCTCCAGGATGTTGGGGTGGTGCAGCTTGGCCACCGCGCGGGCCTCGCGGGCCAGCCGCCGGCGGGACTCGTCCTTGCCGGCCAGGTGCGGGTGCAGCACCTTCACCGCGACCTCACGGTCCAGGGCGGTGTCGAGCCCCTTGTACACGACGCTCATGCCCCCCGAGCCCAGCTGCTCGAGGATGCGGTAGCGACCGATATGGCGGCCGACGAGCGTCGTCATGGCGTGTTGGCGGTCCCCTCAGTCCCCGAAGCTGATGCCCATGCTCTTGGTGAAGCGCACCAGCTCGCCCGCTGGATCCACCCGGCGCTCCTTGCGCGACTCGCTCAACGGGACCGCGATGATTTCGCCCGCGCGCAGGGCCACCATGTGGTCCCACTGGCCCGCGCTCACCAGGTCCAGCACCTTGCAGCCGTAGCGGGTGGCCAGCACCCGGTCCGCCGCGCTGGGGCTGCCCCCGCGCTGGAGGTGGCCCAGCACCGTCACGCGAATCTCCGCTTCGATGTGTCGCGCCAGCAGGTCCGCCAGCGCCTTGCCGGAGCCGCCGAGCCGCACCACGCCCCGGCCGGGGATGGCCTCCGCCGCGTCCAGCACGGCCAACTCGCCGCCCTGGGGGAACGCGCCTTCGGAGATGGCGATGATGGAGAAGCTGCGACGGCGGGTGGAGCGGCGGCGGAGCTTCTCCACCACGGCCTCCACGCTGTACGGAATCTCCGGAATCAGGATGACGTCCGCGCCCCCGGCGATGCCGCTCTCCAGGGTGAGGAAGCCGGCGTGGCGGCCCATGATCTCCACCACCATCACCCGGTCATGGGCCTCGGCGGTGGAGTGCAGTCGGTCGAGCGCCTCGGTGACGATGAGCCGCGCGGTGTCGAAGCCGAACGTCTGATCCGTCCCGGACAAATCGTTGTCGATGGTCTTCGGACAGCCGACGACCTTGAGCCCCTTCTCCACGAGCCGGTGGGCGATGGACAGCGTCCCATCGCCGCCCACGGCGATGAGCCCGTCCAGGCCCAGCTCCTCGCAGCGGCGCAGGACCTGGTCGGACACGTCCCGCTCCACCCACTGCCCGTCCTCACGGGTCGCGTAGCTGAAGGGGTTGGCCTTGTTGGACGTGCCCAGGATGGTGCCGCCCTTGGGGAGGATGCCGCGGGTGTCCTCCTCGGTGAGCGGGTGGGTGAGCCCTGGCTCCACCAGCCCCATGTAGCCGTTTTCGATGCCCACGAACGTGTGGCCGAATTCGTGCGTGCCCCGCTTCACGAGGCCGCGAATGAGCGCGTTGAGGCCGGGGCAGTCGCCACCGCCGGTCAGGACTCCGAGTCTCATGGGACGGGGCATACAGGTCGGACGCGGGTGTCAGAGGGAGGGTGCTTCACCATGACAGAAACGTCGGACCTGATTGTAGGGGGGGCCCCCGGGGGGTGCAACGCGCGAATCACCGGCCAGGGCGGATTCGCGAGTGGAAACGGGCCTTTTCCTCAGTCCCGCTTCAAGCGGCGGCGCGAGGCCACCCGGTCCAGCAGGGCCTGGAGGCGGGGCTCGGGCTTGTCGGGGAGCGCCCTATCTGTCGGTGACTGTAGGGGCATGGCCTTCGCGAGGCCAAAAATCTCGATCAGCCGCTCCTTGAGCAGCTCGCTGTCCGGGCGTTCCTGGAGCGCGCGCCGGTAGCAGGCCGCGGCGCCCGCATAGTCGCCCAGCGCGAAGAGGCGCTCGCCTTCCTGGACGGGGGAGGAAGGGCCCACGGGGAGGGGGATGCTGGCCTCGGCCCGGGCGGCCTCGAGCACCGCCAACTCCGCGGGTTGGAGCAGCTCGCGCGCGTTGGCGAGCTTGAGGGCGAGCGCCGCGTCGTGCGGAAAGGCACGCGCGAGCGACTCGTACAGGTCGAGCGCTTCGGTGAGCTCGCCGCGGCGCAGGGCGCGATCGGCACGTGACTCCATGTCGGCCCTGGCGGCGGGGTTCATCTCCCCGGCAGGTTACCCGCGCCGCGCGGGGATGTCACAACGAAGAACACGCAGGGCGCCGCCGCGACAGGGCGCGGCTTCCGGGAGGCCACACGCTGTGTCGGGGTGGCCGACACCCAGGCGCGGCTTCGGGGACACCGGCGGCGCCCGCGCTCCGCCGCCGAGCCGGAATGTGAGGGATTGCGCCCGATGCGACCTGTTTCGTCTTCGAGCCAAGACGGTGAAACCTGTATCCTGAGAATACCTTCCATACCGGAAAGGTCTCAAAAGGAGGCGTCATGCAGGTGAAGTCCATTGTCATGGCCGTGGTGTTGGCGACGGGGATGCTGGCGGGCTGTGGTGGCGTCGACGGCGGCCTGGAGGACGCCTCGTCCGCCGAAGTCGAGGCGGCCGTGGTTCACCCCAATGTCTGTGTCGCCAAGTGTGACCTGCGGCTCGAGCAGTGCATGACCGCGGGAGGGAACCTCTCGCTTTGCTTCCAGCGCTTCGATGAGTGCGTCATGAACTGCCCCATCGTGGAAGCGGACGCCCCCGCGACGCGGCAGTGAGCGAAGGCTGATTGCCTGACGGTTCGACTCGAATCGCCAGGAATGAAGACGCCGGGCCGCGGCCTGCCCGGCGTCTGTGTTGCCGCGACTCTTTCCTGGAAGCCATTCATGTCAGACACGTCTCATCCCTTCCTCCGCCTCCGTCACGCGGTGGTGATGCTCGCCGTGGGCCTCGTCGCCAGCGCTTCCCCCGCCTCCGCGCGAGGGCGCTACTACAACGATTCGGGCAGCATCGAGACGCACCATCCCAGCTGGATGAGCTGGGTCCCCGACTCGACGAGCCTCGCCGCCCTGTCCTTGCCGGGGACGCATGACACGATGGCGTATCAGTCCTACGGCGGCTCCTTGACGCAGACCCAGTCCCTGGACCTGCGCCGTCAGCTCGACGCGGGCATCCGCGCGCTGGACATCCGCTGCCGGCACATCGCTGACAGCTTCACCATCCACCACGGCGTCGTCTACCTGCACGTCAACTTCGATGATGTGCTGCGGACCGCCATCCAGTTCCTGAACGCGAACCCCAGCGAGACGCTGGTGATGCGCGTGAAGAAGGAGCACACCGAGGAGAACGTCACGCGCAGCTTCGCCGCGACGTTCGAGGCGTACCGGAACAACCCGGCCTACAGGCCCTACCTCTGGACCGGGAGCCACGTGCCCTCCCTGGGCGAGGTCCGCGGGAGGATTGTCATCCTGGATGGCTTTGGCGGTGGCGCCTACGGCATCCCCTGGGGAGGGCTGGACCTCCAGGACGACTGGACGGTGTCCACCCTCTTCGACATCGACGACAAGTGGAACAAGGTCCGCGCGCACCTGGGGCGCACCAACACGGGCTCGCCGTCCACGCTGTTCGTCAACTTCCTGAGCGGCGCCTCCGCGCTCGCGCATCCCTTCACGGTGGCGGGCGGAGACGGGATGAGCATCCGCGGCGTGAATGACTTCGCCATCGACCACCTGGTGGCGGGGCACGTCCAGCGCGCGGGCATCCTGATGATGGACTTCCCGGGCGCGGGCTTGATTGACGCCATCCTGGCCCTCAACTTCCGCCTCTTGTCGTCGACGACGTGGCTGCCGGAGGACTTCAACGTCATCTTCAGGAACACCGCGCACACCATCGGCGGCAACGCGGAGGAGCGGTGGCACGGCATCCGGACCTTCGTCCACAACGCCGTGCCCGGACGCAGCTGGCACGTCGCCGCGCTGAAGAAGTCCTGGGGCGGGTGGATCAACCACCAGGGGAACTTCTACCAGTCCGACGCCATGGATGATTACACCCACATCGCCTACCTGACGCACTCGGTGACGAGCGTGGTGGGCAGGGACTTCCTGTCCAACTACGTGAGAGGGCAGCTCGGAGGCCTGTCAGGGAACGCGGCGAACCGGGCGCTCACGCTGCATGGTCGCCTGAGCACCCGGTTCCCATTCCAGCGCTGGTCCGTGCTGGTGAAGCAGTCGCCGGGTGGGCTGAGCAACTGGGCGTACTCGGACTACGGCAGGGGCGCGCACCTGTCGTCGGGTGACTACACGTACGCGGTCCAGGGGCACTCCGCCTCGGAGGGTGTCTACCTCCACGAGCACTCGGGCTTCGAGGGCAACCTCGTCTGGCTCGGCGGCGGCGTGGGCGACCTGCGCGGCGTGGGGTTCAATGACGTGCTGAGCTCCGTCACCGTGTTGGGGCCGTACCAGGCGACGCTGTGCGAGCACGCGAACCTGTCGGGCCGCTGCTTCACCACGTCCCAGACGGTGAGTGACGTCAACGCGATGCCGGGTGGCTCGTGGCACGACAAGGTGTCCTCCGTGTCGATGACCCGGACGGGCTCGCGGTAGTCGCGGGCTACCTCGCCTCGGTGCGGCGGAAGAACACGTCGGTGTTTTCGTTGGACAGGTCTTCCAGCCAGGCCAGGTAGCCATGTGAGCCGCCGCTGGAGGCGAAGACCTGTGGCGCTGAGGAGCGCGTCGGCGTGTTGCTCAGGTTCGTCACGGGCGTGAACGAAGCGCCCAGGTCACCGCTGGCCCGGTAGAAGATGTCGACCGAGCCGGCGGTGGTGTCCTCCCACGCGACGCGCAGGTGCGACTGGGCCGCGGAGAGGCTCACGGCGCCGGAGTATCCCGAGGAGTGGCTCAGGTTGCGTGGCGCGGAGAACGTGGCGCCGTGGTCGTCGCTGGTGCGCAGGAGGATGTCGAAGTTGCCGGGGCTGTCGTCCTGCCACGCCACGAAGACGTGCTGACCCGAGATTTCAAGGTCCGGCGCGAACGCGTACCCTGGGTTCCCGCTCATGGCGTGGGTGGGGCCAAAGCTCGCCCCCCGGTCCGTGCTGCGGCGGTAGAGAATGGCGCAGGTCTCCGGGAAGAGGTCGTCGCATTCCTCCCAGACGACGTGGACCTTCTGGTCCTTGACGGCGATGCGGGCGAGCAGTGACGGCTGCCCCGGGCCCTGGTCGGCGCTGAGGTTGAGCCGCGGTGCGAAGGCCTTCCCCTCGTCGGGGCTGGTCCTCACGTACACGTCGGGCCGGTCATCCGCGCCGATGTCGTCGCCCACCAGGTAGACGCGATTGTTGGACGCGGTCAGCTCCGTCACCCCGATGCCAGGACGGTCATCCAGCGCCAGCGTGGGGCCGAAGGTCAGCCCCTTGTCGTGACTCGCCCGGAAGTGCTGGAGCGCTGACCGCATGCCCGTGGGGACGGTCCAGGTTACGTACACATCGCTGTTCTCCGCCGCGAGCCGGGGCGAATCGCCGTGCGCGGCCAGGGTCACCGCGGGCTCGAAGTTCCTCCCGTTGTCGTGGCTCACGCGGAGCTGGATGCCCTGTTCGCGCCAGGCGACGTAGACCTTCTTTCCCTCCGCGACCACGGTGGGGAGGTAGGCGGGCCCGGTGTTGTTGCTCAACCTCAGGGGCGGCTCGAAGCGCTTTCCCTGGTCCGAGCTCCTGCGCAGGTAGACCTGGGTGACGTCCAGGGATGAGGTGTCACTCCAGACGATGTAGACGTTGCTGTCGGAGACGGCTGTCTGGAATTCGAAGTTGAAGGTGGGCGTCCCGCTCAGATTCAGCACCGGACCGAAGGACTCCTGGAGTCGCGCCGGGGCTTCCCGCGCCGCCGCGCTCCAGGAGAGCAGCACGGCTCCGAACAGCACGCCCCTGAAACATCGGCTCATCGTGCTCGCCATGTTCCCTGTCTCCCCACCGAATCTATCGCGGAGAAATAATCGCCAGCCGCGTGCGGCGTCACTGCTCGGAGGCGCTGTCCGCTTGGGAATGGCGAACAAACGTGGCCATGGCGCGCGGCGGCGGAGGCATTATTCTCCCCGCGATGCGCATGAACCGTTCCCTGGCGTTCTGTCTCCTGCTGACAGGCTGTGCGACCACGCCGCGAGAGCCCGCGTCCGTCGCGGAGGCGTATGCCCGCGCCCTCGAGGAGGGGCGTGTCGAGGACGCGTACGCGCTGACGACGGGTGGGCCCGAGGAGGAGGTGGCGTTCCTGGAGCGCTATTCGGACGCGGGGGCTCGCGGCGCCAGGGCCGCGGACGTCCGGGCCGGCGCGGCGAACCTCGAGGCGCGAGCGCCCTCCCTGACGGTCGCGCAGTCTCCCCAGGGGTGGCGTGTCGTCGAGGCCCGGCCCGCGGACGTGCCTCGGGCCGCCCTTCGTCACTTCATCGACAGGGTGGAGGCTCGTGATTGGAAGTCCGCCTGGAGCCAGCTCGCCGGGCCCCTGCGCGCGCGTTACACCCCGGAGCGCCTTCGCGAGGATTTCGAGCGAGAACCCCTCGCGAGGGAGCGTCTCCGGCGTGCCCGGCTCGCACTCAATACGCACGTCCGCGTCGGCGCGGGCGAGGCCGTGTTCCCGCTGGGTGACGGGCGCGCCGTCCGGCTGGTGCTGGAAGAGGGCGAGTACCGGATCGCCGCGATTGAGTGAGCCCGCCGCGCCTGCTCCGCGCGTGAACCGCGGCGCCAGCTTCTCCCTCCGGGCGGGCGCGGGCGTGGGGGGGCGGCTATGATGCGTTGGTGCACGCCACCTTCCTGGCCGTCGGACTGCTGACGCTGCCGGGCGCGCTCGGAACCGAGCTGCGCCGGGATGGCTATTCGTTTCGCCCGCCGGAGGGCTTCCACATGGTGCGGTGGGAGCCGTACGCCGGCTCGCGCGTGGGCGCGGTGGCGTTGGACCCGGACGCGCCGCGGGCCCTGTCAGCGGCGCTCACCGACGGTGAGGGTCCGGACGCGGCCACGCTGCTCGTGTCCGTGGTGGGGCGCGGCTTCAGCGCGAGCCCCTCCGACCGGGAAGAGTTCGCGTCCGCGGTGATGCAGCACGCCCAGCGCGAGCTGGGGCTCTCGCTCTCCGCCGAGCGCGTGGAGCGCCTGGGCGGGGTGTCACCGCGCGTGGAGGTGCTGGGCACGCTGCGCGAGGCGGGGCAGGTCCGCACGGTGCTCGTCGCGGGCCTGGCGTCCGAGGGAGCGCACGCGGTGGTGATGGTCAGCGCGCCCGCGGTGCGGTGGCAGGCGCTGGAGCCGCGGGTGCGGGCCTCGCTGGAGACGTTCCGCCACGAGCCGCCGAGCGCGGGAGGCCTCGTCCCACGCCGCGTGCTGGGCGCGCTGGCTGGTACCCTGGCGGGAGCGCTGGTCGTCTCGTACACGGCGTGGCGCCGGCGGCGGCTGCGTCACGCGGCGGGCGGCCCCACGCCGTAGCCGTGCGCGACCGGAGCGGGCCTCCCTGGACTCGAGCCGGCGTGGAGGCTCAGTGCACGGAGAGGAACACCCGGGCCTGCGGGATGCCGCGTGAGACGGTATCGAAGTCGCGGAAGAAGCTGTTGCGCTCGAAGAAGGTGAAGCTGGCGCCCAGGCCCAGGTTGGCGAACAACGGCACGTCCAGCAGCAAGGTGCCCTCATGGACCAGGTGGTTGCCGTCCGCGCCGTTGAGCGAGTGCAGCCACGTGCTGCCCGCGTGCAGCTTGAGGTACTCCCAGGGCCAGCGCCCGTAGGACAGCTCGAGGTGGAGGCCCAGGCCCGGGCCGTAGTCGTAGTCGCGGCCCACCTCGTCGGCGTACTCGGAGGTGATGCCCGCGAGCACCACGCCGCGCAGGTGCAGCGCCAGGCGCAGCTCACGGCCACCGCGCGTCAGGTAGCGGTACAGGAGCCCCGCGCCTATCGACTGGCCACCCAGCTCGTAGGCCTGCGTGTCGTTGTAGTCGAAGTGCTGGAAGGCGCCGAGCAGCACGCGCTCGTTCCCGCCGTTCTCCAGCGGGAGCACCGCCAGCGCGCCCTTCACCTCGGCGCGGCTGATGAGCCGGCTCTCGCCGGTGGTGAACTGCACGCCCAGGTTGAAGGCGTCGAAGGGCGCGTCCACCGGGAAGCGCAGGGCGTCGCCGTAGCGCAGGTCCAGCTCCGCGAAGAACTGGTTCAGCGGCGGGCCCGCGTCGATGTTCAGGTAGCCGGTGCGCGTCAGCGCGGCGAACACGGGCGGCTGCCAGTCCTCCGGAGTGGGGGCGCTGCGCCAGGCCTCCCCGCGCACCACGCGGTTGAAGCCCCGGACGGGATTGAGCAACCCCGCGCTCACCTCGCGGGCGACGCGCCGGGTCCCCGTGGCGCGCGGGTCCAGCAGCATGGAGGACAGCCGGTAGATGACCTCCCCA
>NZ_JAAIYB010000296.1 GCF_010894475.1 Myxococcus vastator | reverse complement strand
GGGCTCACCGGGTGGGCCCTCCCTCGGGGCGTCCGCCCCGGAAGGGGGCGAAGGTACAACTCTGGAGGATGAGCTCCGGCAGCGAGGCCAGGGGCACGCCCTGGTCGGTGGCCTTCACATCCAGCGCGGCGCGCGGCATGCCGAAGACGACCGACGACGCCTCGTCCTGGGAGAAGGTGACGCCGCCCGCCCTGCGGATGGCCAGGAGACCCCGCGCGCCGTCCTCGCCCATGCCGGTGAGCACCACCCCGCCGCTGCGCCGGCCAAAGGCGGAGGCCAGCGACGTCAGCATCACATCCCCGCTGGGGCACGGTCCGCCCCGGCTGGGCCGCAGGCGCGCCAGCCCCGACTCGTCCACCAGCAAGTCGTTGCCGTCCAGCGGGAAGTACACGCGGCCCGGCTCCAGCCGCTCGCCGTCCTTGGCGATGGCCACCGGCAGCGGCGTCACCTGGGACAGCCAGCGCACCATGCCCTGGGTGAAGCCCACGGTGATGTGCTGGGCGATGAGCAGCGGCACCGGCAGCGAGCGCGGCAGCTTGGACAGCACGTCCGCCAGCGCGGGCGGCCCGCCCGTGGAGGCCACCACGCCGAAGATGTCCACCCGCGCGCCGGTGGGCGGCGGCGGCGCGGTGGCCGCGCGCGGCCGGCGGGAGATGACGGGCACCTCCGCCATCAGGCACACCGAGTGCGCCAGCTCCTTGCCCCAGCGGCGCAGCTCCTCCGCGTTCGTCACGTTGGGCTTGCCGATGAGCTCCAGCGCGCCGGCGCTCATCGCCTGGAAGCCCAGGTCCACGCCGCGCTGCTCCGCCACCGCGCTCACCACGAGGATGCGCGCGGGGGACTGGGACATGATGGCGGCGATGGCCCCCGGTCCATCCAGGCCGGGCAGCAGCAGGTCCATGGTGATGACATCAGGCCGCAAGAGGCGCGCCAGCTGCACGGCGCGGTTGCCGTCTCCCGCGCGGCCCACGACTTCGATGCGCGGCTCCTCCGTGAGGAGGGCCGTCAGCATGTTCGCCATGGTGGGCGAGTCGTCCACCACGAGGACCCGGATGGGCCGCTTGTCGCTCACGCGCGACTCCCCCGGCGGCTCATGACGTCCAGCACCTCCGCCAGCAGCCGGCCCGCGGCGCACTCGCGCTTGCTGAGGTAGCCGTCCGCGCCCGCCTTCAGGCCCCGCTCGCGCGCCACCGCGCTGTCATGCGCGGAGACGAGGATGACGGGCAGCGACGCCGTCTCCGGGCGCTCCCGCAGCTTCGCGATGAGCTGGATGCCGTCCATCTCCTCCATGTCCAGGTCGCAGATGACGACGTCGTAGGTGTCCGACTGGAGCCGGTCCAGGCCCCGGGCCCCGCTGGCCGCCAGGTGCACCGTGAAGCCGCCGGCCTCCAGCATGGCCCGGTGCAGCGCCCGCGCGGTCAGCGAGTCGTCCACCACCAGCGCCCGCCGCTGCGCCGACACCTGCGCCTGCACCGTCTCCGTCACCAGCCAGTCCGGACGGCAGATGAGCAGCAGCTCGCCGCGGCTGAGCGTGGCCGCGCCCTGCCAGGCCGGCACGTCGCGAACCTCCGACGGCAGCGGGCGGATGACCAGGTCCCGGTCCCCCACCACCGCGTCCACCACCAGCGCCACGCGCTTGCCGCCGCTCTGGACAATCAGCAGCGGCTGCCCTTCGGCCGGCGGCGCCAGGGCGCGCAGGCCCAGCCGCGCCCCCAGGTCCACCACCGACAACAGCTGCCCCTGGTACTCCAGGTGTGCCCGGCGCTTGCCCAGGCGCAGCGACTCCGCGCGCGCCAGCTGCGTGGCCTCCACCGCCAGCATCGGCAGGCCCACCAGCTGCTCCAGCACGCGCACCACCAGCACCGGGGAGCTGCCCAGGTCCGTGGGCAGCGTCAGCATGAAGCGCGTGCCCTGTCCCGGCGTGCTCGCCACCTCGATGCGGCCCTGCAGCCCCTCCACCGACGCGCGCACCGCGTCCAGGCCCACGCCGCGGCCGGACGTGTCCGTCACGTCCGTGCGGGTGCTGAAGCCGGGCCGGAAGATGAGGTCTCTCAGCTGGTTTTCGTTGAGGCGCGCCGTCTCCTCCGGCGTGACGACGCCGCGCTGCTCGGCCAGGCGGCGCACCACCTCCACGTCGATGCCGGCGCCGTCGTCGGACGCCTCCAGGTAGAGCAGGTTGCCCTGCTGCTCCACGCGCAGGGTGAGCGCGCCCTCGTGGTGCTTGCCCGCGCGCTCGCGGTCCGCCGGCAGCTCCAGCCCGTGGTCCACGGCGTTGCGCAGCAGGTGCACCAGCGCGCCCTGCAGCTTCTCCAGCAGGCGCCGGTCCAGCGACACCTCCGCGCCCACCACCGACAGCCGCGCCTCCTTGCCCAGCTGGCGGGACAGGTCGCGCACCATGCGCTGGAGCGGGTCCAGGATGGTGCGCACCGGGCGCGTGGTGATGGCCTTGAGGCCGTCCTCCAGCGCGTCGACGATGTCACTGGTCTCCTCGCCGTCGGTGCGCAGCGAGCGCGCGGTGCCGGACAGCGCCGTGCGCGCCTCCGCCGTCTCCGCCAGCAGCCCCTCCTTCGCGAGCAGCACGGCCACCCGCTCCAGCTCGCGGCCCCGCTCCTCCACGCGCAGGCGCACCTCGCGCAGGCGCTCCACCTCGCGCATCAGCGACGTCACCTGCCACGACGACACCCGCCAGCCCGCGTCCGCGGACTCCGGCAGCGCGTCCGGCACGGACACGGACTCCGAGGGCGCGGCCGGAGTCGGCGCGGCGACGGCGGCCTCCTCCCCGGAGGCGGCGACCATGGCCGCGGCCTCGTCGGGCGGCGGCGCGTCCGCCACCAGCTGCGCCAGGGCGGCGGCCGGGTCCGGCAGCGCGTCCCCCCGCCCATCCGCGTGGGCCTGCGCGCGCAGCAGGAAGAGGTCCAGGCCGTGGAGCAGGATGTCCACCACCGACCGCGGCATCTTCTGGGCGTTGGCCTTCAGCGGGGCGAGCGCGTCCTCCAGCTTGTGGGCGATGTCGCTCAGGTCCTGCATGCCCAGCGAGGCGGCGCTCCCCTTCAGGGTGTGCAGGTGACGGCCCAGCCGGATGTAGAGCCGGGTGAGGGCGTCCGTCTCCAGGCCCTCGCGCTCCAGCTCCAGCAGGTCCATGGTGACCTTCTGGACCACTTCCTGGGCCTCGACGGCGAAGCCCGCGACGAGCCCCTGCAGCATCGGATCAACGGGCATGACGGGCTCCCGTGCCGCGCGTGGCGGAGAACAGTCGCTTCAGGTCGATGAGGTGGATGAGCTGCCGGTCCTGCGTGAAGACCTCCATCACCGCCCCCTCCGCGCGCGCCCGCGCGGCCTCCACCGCGCTCATGGGCAGCGTGGTGGGCCGGGGGATGGCCTCGCAGTCCAGCGCGCACAGCTCGCCGTCTCCGCGGTCCACCACCAGCAGCACCGCCGGGTCCTGCCGCCAGCCGTGGCCGCCCAGCAGCGACGCCAGGCTGAGCGCGGCCAGCACCTGGCCCTGGAAGCGCAGCACCCCGACGACGTGCGGCGCCGACAGCGGCACCGGCGACACCATCTTCAGGGGCAGCGCGGCGCGCAGCGACTCCAGGGAGAGCGCGTAGCGCTCCTCACCGAGGGGAAACTCGGCAATCCAGTGGACCGCCTCCTCGACGGTGTTCTCGCCCTGCTCTCGCAGGCGGGACGCGCGCCGCTCCAGCAGCTCGCGCGCCTCGGCCTCCTGGGACTCTTCCAACGTCCGCGGAGTGACCTTCATTCGAGCGCCCCCTGGTTGAGGTAGGCGTCAGCGGACGCCTGGTAGAAACGCGCGGGCAGGGCCTCTGGCCCCTCCACGAGGTGGTCGGGTGGAAGCCGCTCGGCGCGCGAGCGCAGGGCGCGCATCAGCGGCACCGCGCCTTCCCGCGCCCCGGAGCGCTCCCGCAGCAGGGCCAGCTCCAGCAGCCCCGGCAGATAGTCCGGCGCCTGGCGGACCAGGGCCTCCAGCACGGAGGACGCGCCCGCCTCGTCGCCTTCCTCGATGCGCTCCAGCGCGTTCAGGTGCAGCCGCGTGGGCGGCGGCGGAGGCGCCACGGGCACCTCGCGCGCCGGCGCGGGCATCCGCGGCGCCGCCGGACGACGGGACGGCGCCGCCACCGGATGGGCGCGGGCGGCGGCGCGCGACGCGGCGACTTCGCGGGCGCTCAGCTCCTCCGGCGTGAGGAGGCGGAAGGCCTGCAGCTCCGGCGGCCCCTCGCGGACCATGCCCGCGGGGACGCGGTCCACCTCCACGGCGCCCAGGAACAACCAGCCGCCGGGGTTGAGCGTGCGAGACAGGAGGGAGATGGCCGCGTCACGCGCGGCGGGAGTGAAGTAGGTCAGCACGTTGCGGCAGAGGATGAAGTCGAAGCGGCCGAAGCGCTCGGGCAGCGGCGCCAGCAGGTTCGCCTGGGCGAAGGTGGTGATGCGGCGGACGGGGGGAAGGATGGTGACCTCGCGCTCGCCCGTCTCCGAGTAGAGCGGGAAGAGGCGCGGCGCGGACTCGCGGCGGGACCACGTCCCGTAGGTGGCGCGGCGCGCCGCCTCCAGGCTGGCCTCGTGGATGTCCGTGCCCAGCACCTCCACCGGGAAGCCGTGCGGCAGCGACGCCTGGAGACACGCGGCCAGCGAATACGCCTCCTCGCCGGACGCGCAGCCCGCGCTCCAGCCCCGCAGGGCCAAGGCGCCGCGATGGAGCGCCGCGGGCACGGCCGCGTGGGAGATGAAGCGGAAGTGCTCCGGGTGGCGGAAGAAGTACGTCTCCCCCACCAGGACGGCCTTCACCAGCGCGGTGCCCAGGTGGGAGACGGGGTGGAGCAGCTCGCCCAGCAGGTCGGGCGCGGTGCGCCCGCGGGTCAGCTCCGCGCGAACCACGCGCTCCACCGCCTCGGAGGCGATGGCGTCATTGCGAAAGCCAGTGATGCTGGCCACCACCTCCCGCGCGCGGGCCAGCAGCCGCGGGTCGAGCGCTCCGCTCATGCGTTCCGCCCGGCCTCCGCGGCCTCGAGCATCGCGGGCAGCTCCCGCAGGAGCCCCCGCGCGATGAATACCCGCGGATCCAGGATGGGCAGCGAGCGCCCTCCCGACCGCAGCATGCCGATGAGCCCATCGCGCAGCGGACCATGGTCGGCGCCGCCCACGCGCTCGCGCCGGTCGATGTCCGCCGCCGCGTACTCCTCGGGGTCCTTCACCGCGTCCACGGCGAGCGCCAGCGACAGGCCCTCCGCCTCGATGACGACGAGCATGCGCTCCACGCGCGTCAGCTTGTGCTCCACGCCCAGCCGGCGCGCCACGTCCAGCACGCACAGCGCCGCGCCCCGCACCTCCACGTATTCGCGCAGGTACGTCGGCCCGGTGGGCAGCGGCCGGGTCGCCGGATGCAGCAGCACCTCCCGCACCGCGTCCAGCGGAATGGCGAACTCCAGCTCGCCCACCGCCACGCGCAGCACCAGCAGCGAGCCCGTGCGCGCCCGCTGCCGCGCGCTGGTCATGGCCTCGCCCACCGTCTGCAGCAGCTCATCCGCGCGGAACGGCTTGGCCAGGAAGGCCTCCGCGCCCAGCCCCAGGCACGCCTCCGCGCGGGACTTCTCCGAGGAGATGATGATGACGGGGATGTCGGCCGTGGCCGGATCCGCCTTCATCCGCTGGAGGACCTCGTCGCCGTCCATCTCCGGCATGGACAAGTCGAGCAGCACCGCCACCGGACGCAGGCGCCCCACCTTCTCCAGGGCCTCGCGGCCGTTGCTGGCGGTGTGGATGGTGTAGTGGCCGGAGAGGATGGCCCGCTCCAGCGCGAGAATCGCATCGCTGTCGTCGACGAGCAGCAGGGACGGCAGGCTCACGGCGGTCAGGCCTTCGCGAGGAACTGGCGGACCGTTTCCGTCAGCTCGTGGTGGGACACCGGCTTCTGGATGAAGGCGTTGGCGCCGGCCTCAGTGCCACGCTGACGCAGGTCCACGTTCTTCTCCGCCGTCAGCAGCAGGATGGGCACCGAGCGCACCTGCGGCATCGCGCTGGCGCGCACCTCCTTGACGAAGGTGATGCCGTCCATCCCCGGCATGTTGATGTCCGCGATGACGAGGCTCACCGGCACCAGCCGGAGAATCTGCAGCCCCCGGGTCGCATCGTCGGCTTCGAGCGTCGAGACCTTGAGGTTCATCAGGTAGATCTTGACGATGTTGCGAACCGTCGGGCTGTCGTCCACCAGCAAGACGTTGGTGCTGTGGGTGCTCACTGTGCGGCGGCTCCTGCGCAGGCCCCGCGACGCGCGGAGAGTCCTGCGAAACGTTCACGACTCTACCGTGAGGGCGCTCACGTGAGAACAGGGGGCGGTCCGGCCCGACATCCATCCGGGCAGGCAGGTGTCGGATGACCTCAGGGCGCCCCCCTGGGTCCAGATGCTCCCGGGGGAAAGGGCCTACTCGCCGGCCGACTTGGGCGGGAGCTCGTCCGCGTCCGGCGTCGCCGGGGGGGCGCCAATGGCGTGGTAGCCACCGTCCACGTGGATCATTTCACCGGTGGTGGAGGGCAGCCAATCCGACAACAGGGCACATGCGGTGCGGGCCACCAGGTCGTGGCTGTCCTTGGCGCTCCAGCCCAGGGGGGCCTGCTGGCTCCAGCCACGCTCCAGGGCCTTGAAGCCCGGAATTCCCTTGGCGGCGATGGTGGCCAGCGGCCCGGCGGCCAGCGCGTTGACGCGGATGCCCTTGGGGCCCAGATCGCGCGCCAGGTAACGCACCGTGGACTCCAGCGCCGCCTTGCACACCCCCATCCAGTCGTAGATGGGCCAGGCGACGCGGTTGTCGAAGTCCAGCGTGACGATGGAACCGCCCTGCGTCATCAGCGGCAGGCACGCCACCGACAGCTCCTTCAGCGAGAAGGTGGAGACGCGGAACGCCGTCTGCACGCTCTCCCACGGGGTGTTGAGGAAGTTGCCACCCAAAGCATCCTCGGGCGCGTAGGCGATGGAGTGCAACACGCCGTCCACCCGGTCCCAGCGCTGGCGCAGGGCGTCCGTGAGCGCGGGGAAGTGGGCGGAGTTGGTGACGTCCAGCTCCAGCACCTCCAGCCCCGGCTTGAGGCGCCTGGCGCTCCGCTCGGTGAGGGACCTGGCCCGGCCGAAGCCGGTGAGGAGGACCTCGGCGCCCTGGGCCAGCGCGTGCTCGGTGATGCCGTAGGCGAGGGACTGAGGCGTGAGCACTCCGGTGATGAGCAGCTTCTTGCCTTGGAGCAGCATGGAGACGGCCTCGTTGCGGAAGGGGAAGACAGGAAACGCGTTCTCTACCATTCCTTCTGGATGGAACGGTTGAAGTTGCGCTCACCCGGGGCATGAATCCACCTGCTCCACGGCAAGGGGTGCCGCTTATCGGCCAGCGGGCGGGCGCTACAAAAGTTGCTGCGAAAACCCCCCAACGGGGCGCCCATCCAGTAAAAGACGACACCGCCATGGCGAATTTCCAGGACACGTTCCTTTCCGGCGCCAACATCGACTTCATCGAGGGCCTCTACGCCCGTTATCTGGAGGACCCCGCCAGCGTGGATGCGAGCTGGCGGGAGGTCTTCGACCGCAGCAACGGCGCCGGCCGACCCATCTTCAGCACCCGGCTGCTGGAGCCGGTACCGGCCCCCACGGCGGCCAAGGGTGGCGGCAAGGGCGCCGCGGCCAAGGCCCAGCCCGCGGCGGCGCCGCAGGCCGCCCCGGTGGCCGCGCCCGGACAGACCGCCCAGGACATCTCGCTGCAGGCGCGCGTGGACCACGTCATCTTCGCCTTCCGCCTGCGCGGCCACCTGCGCGCGAAGCTGGATCCGCTGGGCCGCCCGCGCCCGGCGCTGGAGCACGTGGCGGACGTGGCCCTGGTGGATGACAGCCACTTCACCGACGCCGAGTCCGAGCAGCTCGTGGAGACCAACGGCGTGTTCGGCGAGCAGCGCGTGCGCCTGGCGGACCTGCTGGCGCGCCTGCGCCGCACGTACACGGACACCATCGGCGTCGAGTACATGCACATGCTCGACAGCCAGCGCCGCCGCTGGCTGATGCACCGGATGGAGTTCAGCGAGAACCGCACCGACCTCTCCCCGGACGAGTGCCGGCACATCCTCACCAAGCTGTCCTACGCGGAGGGCTTCGAGCACTTCCTCCACACCAAGTACGTGGGCGCCAAGCGCTTCAGCCTGGACGGCGGCGAGGCGCTCATCCCCATGCTGGACGCGCTGGGCGAAGTGGCCACCGGCCTGGGCCTGAGGGAAATCGTCATCGGCATGGCCCACCGCGGCCGCCTCAACGTGCTGACGAACATCCTGGGCAAGCAGCCGGATCAGATCTTCAGCGAGTTCGACGGGCCCCGCAACCCGCAGGCCTACCTGGGCCGCGGCGACGTGAAGTACCACATGGGCTTCTCGTCGGACCACACCACGCGCCAGGGCCGCAAGCTGCACCTGTCGCTGGCCTTCAACCCCAGCCACCTGGAGGCGGTGGACCCGGTGGTGGAGGGCCGCGTGCGCGCCAAGCAGGACCGCGCCGGCGACACCGAGCGCACCAGCGTGATGCCGCTGCTCATCCACGGCGACGCGGCCTTCATCGGCCAGGGCGTGGTGCCGGAGACGCTCAACCTGTCCGGCCTCAAGGGCTACACCACGGGCGGCACGGTCCACGTCGTCATCAACAACCAGGTCGGCTTCACCACCGACCCGCATGACTCGCGCTCGTCCCTCTACTCCACCGCCATCGCGCAGATGCTGGACATCCCCATCTTCCACGTGAACGGGGATGATCCGGAGGCCTGCGTCCACATCGCGAAGCTGGTGGCCGAGTACCGCCAGACGTTCAAGACGGACGTCGTCATCGACCTGGTCTGCTACCGCCGCTACGGCCACAACGAGGGTGACGAGCCCGCCTTCACGCAGCCGGCGATGTACGACATCATCCGCAAGCACCCGACGGTGCGCACGCTCTACGCGGCGAAGCTGGCGGCGCAGGGCAAGATTCCGGCCGAGGCGTCCGAGGCCATCAAGCAGCAGTGCCAGCAGGACTTCGACGCGGCGCTCACCCGCGCGCGCCAGGAGAGCCAGTTCAAGGAGCCCAGCGCGCTGGAGGGCCTGTGGAAGCCCTACCAGGGCGGCTCGCTGAAGAGCGCGGCGGACGTGTCCACCGCGGTGGACAAGCAGGTGCTGTGCGATGCGCTGCGCAAGCTGTCCACGCTGCCGGAGGGCTTCAACGTCCACCGCGACGTGGAGCGCACCGTCATCAAGAAGCGCCTGGGCATGCTGGACAGCGGCGAGCTGCAGTGGAGCGAGGGCGAGTCGCTGGCCTACGCCACGCTGCTCTCCGAGGGCTACAACATCCGCATCACCGGCCAGGACAGCGAGCGCGGCACCTTCAGCCACCGCCACGCGGTGGTGCACGACGTGAAGACGGGCGAGAAGTTCGTCCCGCTGCGCCAGTTCGTCAGCGGCAAGGGGAAGAACGGCTTCCACGTCTACAACAGCCCGCTGTCGGAGATGGGCGTGCTCGGCTTCGAGTACGGCTACAGCCTGGACGTGCCGGACGGCCTGACGGCCTGGGAAGCGCAGTTCGGCGACTTCGGCAACGGCGCGCAGATCATCATCGACCAGTTCATCGCCGCCGGTGAGAGCAAGTGGCGCCGCCTCAGCGGCCTCACCCTGCTGTTGCCGCACGGCTACGAAGGCCAGGGCCCGGAGCACTCCAGCGCGCGCCTGGAGCGCTTCCTGGACCTGTGCGCCGAGGACAACATCCAGGTCTGCTACCCCACCACGCCCGCGCAGATCTTCCACCTGCTGCGCCGCCAGGTGCTGCGCCCGGTGCGCAAGCCGCTGGTCATCATGTCGCCCAAGAGCCTGCTGCGCCGGCCGGAGGCCACCAGCAAGGTGGACGAGCTGGCCACGGGCACCTTCCAGGAAGTCATCCTGGACCGGGTGGAGCCGGCGGGCGTGACGCGGCTGCTCCTGTGCAGCGGCAAGGTGTACTACGACCTGGTGAAGGCGCGGGACGAGCGCAAGGACGACAGCATCGCCATCGTCCGGCTGGAGCAGCTCTACCCGTTCGCCGCGGACGTGCTGGCGGGGCTCATCGCGAAGATGCCGAAGCTGGCCGAGCTGCTGTGGGTGCAGGAAGAGCCGCGCAACGCCGGCGCGTGGCACTTCATGTTCCCCCGCCTGCACGACCTGGCCTCCGCGCAGTCGAAGCAGCAGGTGAAGATCGGCTACATCGGTCGCGCCGAAGCCGCCAGCCCCGCCACGGGCTTCCCCAAGACACACGAATACGAGCAGCAGCTCATCATCGAGGAAGCCATCCTCCGAGGGACCAAGCATGGCCGTTGAAATCAAGGTGCCCCCCCTGGGCGAATCCATCACCGAAGCCGTCGTCGGCAAGTGGAACAAGAAGCAAGGTGAGGCCGTCAGCGCCGACGAGCCGCTCGTCGTCCTGGAGACCGACAAGGTCACCATCGACGTGCCGGCCCCGTCCGCGGGCTCGCTGTCCAGCATCGCCTTCCAGGAGGGCGACAAGGTCCGCGTGGGCGAGGTGCTGGGCCTCATCGAGGCGGGCGCCGGCGCTCCCGCCGCGAAGCCCGCCGCCGCGGCTCCGGCCGCCGCGCCCGCTCCCGCCGCCGCGGAGGCGCCCGCCGCGTCCGACGCGCGCGCCACACCCACCGCGCGCAAGGTGGCCGAGGAGAACCGGGTGGACCTCTCCCAGGTGAAGGGCAGCGGCGCGGGTGGCCGCGTGCACAAGGACGACGTGCTGGGTCAGCTCAACCGCCCGGCCGCGCCCGCCCAGGCC
>NZ_JAAIYB010000295.1 GCF_010894475.1 Myxococcus vastator | reverse complement strand
CGGTGGGGACGGTGGCGGGGCTGCTGCTGGGCGTGTTGCTGGCGCGAGGGCTGGTGGAGCTCGTCACCCAGACGCTCAATGACTTGTACTTCGTGGTGAGCGTGCGGCGGCTGGCGCTGGAGCCCTTCACCCTGTTCAAGGGGCTGGCGCTGGGGCTGGGCGCGACGCTGCTGGCGGCGCTGGTGCCCGCGTGGGAGGCCGCGCGCTCGCCCCCGGTGACGACGATGCGCAGGTCCACGCTGGAGGACGTGTCGCGCGGACGGGCGCCCCGGCTGGCGCTGCTGGGCCTGGGCGTGCTGGCCGCGGGCGCCGTGCTGCTGCGGTGGCCCACCCAGGCGCTGCTGCCCGCCTACGGCGGCCTCTTCTCGGTGCTGCTGGGCGCGGCGCTGCTGGTGCCCTGGGCCACGCAGACGGTGTCCTCGCTGGCGGCACGGCCGCTGGGCCTGGCCTTTGGCCTGCTGGGGCGCATGGCCGCGCGCGGCGTGCACACCAGCCTCAGCCGCACGTCCGTGGCGCTGGCGGCGCTGATGGTGGCGGTGGCCACCACGGTGGGCGTGGGCCTCATGGTGTCCAGCTTCCGGGGCACGGTGGTGTCGTGGCTGGACACCTCGCTCCAGGCGGACGTGTTCATCTCGCCGCCCTCGCTCGTGGCGCGGCGCGGCGGCGCGACGCTGCTCCCCGGCCTGGCGGAGACGCTGCGCGACACGCCGGGCGTCGCGGGCAGCAGCACCCTGCGCGTGGCGAACGTGCGCGTGGACGGCGTGCCCACGGACCTGATGGCCGTCGACTTCTCCCGCACGCCGGTGCGGCCCTACACTTTCAAGCAGGGCGACGCGGAGACGGCGTGGCGCGCGCTGGAGTCCTCGCCCGACACGATTCTCGTCTCGGAGCCCTTCGGCTTCCACCGCGGCGTGGGCCTGGGGGACACCGTGCGACTGGCCACCGACAAGGGGCCCCGCGACTTCCGCGTGGTGGGCGTGTACTTCGACTACGGCTCCGACGTGGGCACGCTGCTGCTGCCGCGCACCACCTACGAGCGCTGGTTCGACGACCGGGGCATCAGCGGCGTGGCGCTGTACGCGGCGCCCGGCCAGGACGTGGACGCGCTGGTGGCCTCGGTGCGCGCGCGCGCCGGAGACACCCAGGCGCTGCTGGTGCGCGCCAACCGCTCGCTGCGGCAGGCGTCCCTGGACGTCTTCGACCGCACCTTCACGATTACGCAGGTGCTGCGGCTGCTCGCCATCGGCGTGGCCTTCGTGGGCGTGCTGAGCGCGCTGATGGCGCTGCAACTGGAGCGGGCGCGCGAGTTCGCCGTGCTGCGCGCCACCGGCCTGACGCCGGAGCAACTCTGGGGACTGGTGTCGCTGCAGACAGGGCTGCTGGGGCTGCTGGCGGGGCTGTTCTCCGTGCCGCTGGGCGTGGGGCTGGCCTACGTGCTGGTGCACGTCATCAACCAGCGCTCCTTCGGCTGGACGCTGCAGCTGGCCCTGACACCCCAGACGCTGGTGCAGGCCGTGGTGCTGGCGCTGGTGGCGTCGGCGCTGGCGGGCCTCTACCCCGCCTGGAAGATGGCGCGCGCCAACCCCGCGCTGGCGCTGCGGGAGGAGTGACACATGAGCAACGGCCGGGGACTCCTCGTGGGAACGGCGGTGGTGCTGGTGGGACTGGCGGCGGCGGTGGTGGCCCTCACGCGCGAGCAGCCCCTGCCCGCGCTGCGCCAGGGCGGCACGCTGACCGTGGCCGGCGCCATGAGCGGCAGCACGGAGGGCTACGCGCGCGCGGTGGAGCCCCGGGACTTCCACTTCCCCCAGGACCACGGCCCGCATCCGGAGTACCGCACGGAGTGGTGGTACTGGACGGGCAACCTGGAGACCGAGGACGGGCGCGCCTTCGGCTACCAGTTCACCCTGTTCCGCAACGCGCTGGCCCCCAAGGCCACCCCGCGTGACTCCGCCTGGGGCACGAGCCAGGTCTACATGGGGCACTTCACGGTGACGGACGTGGACGGCGGCGGCTTCCACGCCTCGGAGCGCTTCAGCCGCGTGGCGCTGGGCCTGTCCGGCGCCACCGCGCAACCCCTCAAGGTGTGGCTGGAGGACTGGGAGGCAGTCAGCGCGGGCCCGTCCACCTGGCCCCTGCGGCTGCGCGCGCAGACGGACACCGTGGCGCTGGAGCTGCTGCTGGAGCCGGGCAAGCCGCCGGTGCTCCACGGCGAGCGGGGCCTGAGCCAGAAGAGCGCGGAGCGCGGCAACGCGTCCTACTACTACTCCATGACGCGCATGCCCTCGCGCGGCACGGTGCGGGTGGACGGGCGCACGTACCCGGTGACGGGCCACAGCTGGATGGACCGCGAGTGGAGCACCAGCGCGCTCGGCGCGGACCAGGTGGGCTGGGATTGGTTCTCGCTCCAGCTCTCCGACGGCAGCGAGCTGATGTACTACCAGCTCCGTCACCGGGACGGCTCGCCGGACGCGTTCAGCTCCGGCCTGTGGGTGCCCCCCGAAGGCGCGGGTGAAGCGGTGCACGTCGGCCGCGACGACATGAAGCTCACGGTGCTGGACACCTGGAAGAGCCCGCGCAGTGGCGGCGAGTACCCGTCACGCTGGCGCATGCAGGTGGAGTCGCTGGGCCTGGACCTCACCGTGACACCGCGCCTGGCGGACCAGGAGCTCCCCGTCACCGTGCGCTACTGGGAGGGCACGGTGGGCCTGGAAGGGACGCGCGCGGGCCAGCCCGTCACGGGGCGCGGCTACGTGGAGTTGACGGGCTACGCGGACACGCAGGGGGCCCGGCGCAGGGAGTCCCAGGCGCGCGGCACGCCGGATGCGGAAGCCCCGCGGAACATCCGGTAGCCAATCCTCGCCTCCAACCCGGGGGCATCCCGTTCGCCAACTCCAGACAGCCGGAATCGCCGAACGGCCAGGACAAACGCTTTGCCGCCTGCCTGGATTGCCCGGGCCTCCGCTCCAGTGGCACGAAGGAGGTGTCAGGGGCCTTCACCGGCGTGTGCCCGGTGAGAACGGGAGCGGACCATGCAACGGATGCGAGCGAGCTTTCTGATTCGGGGCGTGGACGGCAGGCTGCGACACGGCAAGTCGCTCTTCTCGGGCCTGGCGTATTCCTTGAGGCACGACGGCACGCTGGACTCGCTGATGGCCGTCTCTGAAGGGGTCCTCACCGGCCCCTCCACCGACTGGCTCCCGCTGCCCGAAGGCGGGCTGCGCGTGAACAGCGCGCTGCTGGAGCTGCCCGAGGACTACGGCCCTCGCCTCTTCCAGGGCCGGCCCTTCACGGGCGTCGCCCATGCCTTCACGCGCAACGGCTACTGCACCTCCGAGGTGGAATACGCGGGGGGCTTCGCCACCGAGCTGGCCGAGCGGCGCTGGTACGTGTCGGGGCAACCCAAGATGCGCGTGGACGGCGGTGAGTACACGTCCTGGTTCCCCGACGGACGCCTCCAGCGCCGGGGCTTGAAGGGCGAGCTCGTCTACGGCCTCAACACGCGGGACGACGGCCACCTGCGGGAGCTGGTGCTCCGGGACGCGAGCTTCCTGGACATGGAGCTGTTGAGCGCGCTGACACCGACGGAGGAGCTCCAACTGCTCGGCGGCGCGTTCGACACGGCGATGCTGCACACGCTGCGGGAGCAGACGGACATCGGCGCCGTCCCGAGGCTCCGGCTGGTCCAGACGCGCGTGAGCGCGGAGGGCGTCGAAGTCCTGGCCGCCTTCAGGAACCTGCGGGAGGTCTGGTTCGACGGCAACCCGGGCCTGGGACTCCAGGAGGCCCGGAAGCTCGAGCGGCTCCGGCCCGGCTGCGTGGCGCACCACGTGGACCCCGACGCGCTCCCGCCCGTGCGCAGGCCTCGCGCCCTGTCCTCCGCGGCCAGCGGACACACGGCACGGCCCCGGGGGTGAGGCGTCCGGGTTCCTCGTGAGGGCAGCGCGGGGCCCTGCCGCTTCCCCGGCCTTTCCCTCCCCCTTCACGGCTCGCCATTCAATCCCTGGCACCTTGCTTGCCTCTGGAGTCAGGACGCGAAGTGACGCGTCCAAAGACAGACTCCGGAGGCGGACCCAGGTATGAGCGGACTTGAACAGGGCAAGTGGTGGGCGGGCGTGCTCGGGCTGGCGTTGCTGCTAAGTTGTCATGGCGGCGAGCAGCTCCAGTCGCCGCCGCCCACGGACGACGGGATTGGCGACGAGAACGAGCCCCCACCCCCCGAGCAGCCGGGAGACCCGCCTCCGGACGAAGGCGAGGACCCGCCGCCCGTGGAGCCCGACGCGGGCACGAATGGCCCCGTGGGCGACGGCGGCGAACCCATTCCTCCGGACAGCGAGAGCTGGCGCTTCTGGGGCACCGCCGAGGGCGGCCCTCGCGAGGTGCTGGGTGTCACCCAGGACGAGGGCGGCAACCTCTGGGTCGCGGGCGGCGAGGACGGCCTGTGCCTCCTGCGTCCGGGCGCCACCGCCCTGCGCTGCTACACCCTGGCGGACGGCCTGAAGCCCTGGGCCCCGTGGAAGGGCAAGGACCCGGCGCCCGAAGCGCGCTACCTCAAGGTCCTCTCGGTGACGGGGGGGCCCGCGGACACCGTCTTCGTTGGCTACGAGGGCCGGCCCAACTGCGAGAGCGAGTTCTACAAGGCCCCCGGCGTGTTCGAGGACCCCGCCATCTTCAAGAGCGGTGACGCGGACCGCGTGGAGCTCCAGTCGGACGGGACGCTCCGCGTGGTGCACTACGACCTCCACTCGCCCGCGCACTCGGTGCCCGGCTATGGCCACCGCGAGAAGCTCTGCTCGGTGAACCGCATCGTCTGGGACAAGGCACGCAACAGCCTGTGGTTCGCGTCCAACCACGGCCTGGCGTGGGGTGAGCCCGACTACCAGGGCGGCGAGGCGTGCTCCAACGCCGAGGTCATCGCCGCCAACGCGTGGGTCTACACGGGGGGCGAGAAGCGCCAGCGCTGCAAGTTCGGCGTCATGGAGCACATCCATCCCGCCATCGCCATGGGCGACGGCACCAGCGAGGACAGCCGGCTCGCCGGAGACGTCTGGGGCGTGGCGGTGCGGCCAGACGGCGACGTCTGGCTGGGCACGCACATCCGGACCACGCGGTTCAAGATCATGACCAACGCCGTGGGCCACGAAGACACCGGCGCCCCGTGGAACTTCGAGGCGGCGCGCAAGCAGAGCGAGGAGAAGAAGCACCGCGCCAACCGCATCGACCTGTGGCCGGACGCCGTGGCCGAGCCCCAGTACCCCACCCACGCGCAGCGCAAGGACGACCTGGTGAGCGACCTGGTGCTGATGCCGGATGGCACCGTCTGGGTGTCCAGCTTCGCGTGGGGCCTGGCGAAGCTGAACGACGCCGGGCTGGTGACGGGCTACCTGCTGGAGGGCGACGGCGACCGCAACGTCTCCTCGCTGGAGCTGGACTCGCGCGACGGCAGCCTCTGGGTTGGCCACCGCTGGGGCAGGGGCCTGACGCGCCTGCACCCGGACGGGCAGCTCAGCAGCCACAACCGGGAGCTCGGCGGCCTGTCCGCCCTGCCCGTCTGGGACATCCAGATGGTGGGCAGCGGTGACACCCGCAAGGTGCTGGTGGCCTTCAGCGCCCAGCGGGACGCGGCGGGCACCATCGTCCGCCCCGGCGCCATCGGCATCTACAGCGGGAAGTAGGCAGACCGCCTGGCTGCCTCCCGTGCCTGCCAGGGGCGCGGGAGGCACTTCCTTCGGCAAGGGCTGCCCTCAGCGGAAAGAAGCGTCAACTTGAGGGCACTCCTCGCCCGCGGGGCGTCTTCCGCACCAGCGGGGGCTTTCAACGCAGTGACGGACAAAAGGAGCCACCATGTCGCTACTGGGCAACATCTTGGGGAATCGTCGCAGCTCGGGCTTCGGGGGATGGGGCCGCGGCCGGAGCAGGTATGGACGCCGGGGGTACGGCCGTGGCCGGGCGGCCTCGGGCGGGCTGCTCGGCGGCTCGCTGGGCCGCATCGCCCTGGGCGGGCTGGCCGCGTTCGGCCTCCGGAGGGTGCTCGGGAACCGTCGCGCCGCCGGCTACTAGCCGCGCCGCCGGGCAGGAAGCTCGCCTGCCCGGCCCTTCGACTGGAGTAGGGTCCCTCCCCGCTGGCATCCACCATAGGGAGGGCACACCCCATGCCGAAGGCGAAGTACGTCCTGGCCCTGGACCAGGGCACCACTGGAACGCACGTCTCCATTCTCGACACGAAGCTGCAGGTGGTGGGCCGCTCCTACAAGGAGTTCACCCAGCACTTCCCCAAGCCGTCCTGGGTGGAGCACGACCTGGATGAAATCTGGGCCAGCAGTGAGTGGTGTATCGCCCGGGCACTGAAGGACGCGGGCCTTCGCGGCAAGGACATCGCCGCCATTGGCATCACCAACCAGCGCGAGACGACGGGCCTGTGGATGCGCGGCAGCGGACAGCCGCTGTCCCACGCCATCGTCTGGCAGGACCGCCGCACCGCCGAGCAGTGCCGCCGGCTCAAGGAGCAGGGCGTGGAGCCGCGCGTGCGCGAGGTGACGGGGCTGGTGGTGGACCCGTACTTCTCCGGCACCAAGCTGACGTGGATGTTCGACCACCTGAAGGGCGCGCGCGCGAAGGCGGAGAAGGGCGACGTGTGCTTCGGCACCATCGACACCTGGCTTGTCTACAAGCTCACCGGCGGCGCGGCGCACGTCACCGACGTGTCCAACGCCAGCCGCACGCTGCTGATGGATTTGACGACGCTCCAGTGGAGCGACGAGATGCGCTCGCTGCTGTCCGTCCCGGCCGCGTGCCTGCCGCAGATTCGCGGCTCCGCGGAGGTGTACGGCACCACGCGCGGCATGCGCAGCCTGCCGGACGGCATCCCCGTGGCGGGCATGGCGGGTGACCAGCAGTCCGCGCTCTTCGGGCAGGCGTGCTTCGAGCCCGGCGAATCCAAGTGCACCTATGGCACCGGCGCCTTCCTGCTGATGAACACCGGCTCGGAGCCGGTGCGCTCGTCGGCGGGCCTGCTCACCACCGTGGCGTGGCGGCTGGGCGGCACGGGCACCACCACGTACGCGCTGGAGGGCAGCAGCTTCATCGCCGGCGCGGCGGTGCAGTGGATGCGCGACGGGCTCAAGGTCATCAAGCGCGCGCCGGACATCGAGGCGCTGGCCGCCAGCGTGAAGGACTCCGGGGACGTCGTCTTCGTGCCCGCGCTGGCCGGCCTGGGCGCGCCGCACTGGCGGCCTGAAGCACGCGGCCTCTTCGCCGGACTCGACCGCTCCACCACCGTGGCCCACATGGCGCGCGCGGTGCTGGAGGGCATCGCGCTGCAGATTCATGACCTGGCGGAGGCCATGCGCCGCGACAGCGGGCGGGACATCCCCGTGTTCAAGGCGGACGGCGGCGCGGCGGCCAACAACCTCCTCATGCAGTTCCAGGCGGACGTGCTGGGCGTGCCGCTGGTGCGCCCGCGCAACCTGGAGACGACCAGCCTGGGCGCGGCCTTCCTCGGCGGCCTGGGCGCCGGCATCTGGGACAGCCCGGACGCCATCCGCCGCGCGTGGAAGGCGGAGAAGACGTTCAAGCCAAAGATGAAGCCGGAGGCCCGCGAGCGGCACCTGGCCAAGTGGAAACGGGCCGTGGAGCGCGCGTGATGCGGGCGCCCCAGGTCCTTCGGTTGCTGACGGCGCTGCTGGCGGTGGGCATGGGGGTGGGGTGCCCCATGCGCCCCTGCGAGCAGCACCCGCCATCCCCCCTCTTCGACAGCGCGTTGGTCGGCGTGGGCCAGCCGCTGGAGCTCACCGTCCCCGGCGTCTTCAACGAGTGCGCCTCCACGAGGGAGGACCGGGCGCAATCCGTCACAGTGGAGGTGAGGGACCCACAGAACCGCGTGGTCCCCGCCACCGCGGAGCTGGGGGTGCATGGCGCGTCCGCCATCGTGCGGTTCACGCCGGAGCAGACGGGGCGCCACCACCTCGTCGTCTCCTTCGCTCCGGTGGGCAGCGTCCGCCAGTCCTCCCTCTACGTGGTGGAGGACCACGGCGACGCGGCGCCCCTGGCGGACTTCTCCACCGTGGTGGAGTGCCTCGGCGTGGACCGGACCGCGTCGGGAACGTGGCTGTGCGGCAGCCGGGCGCTGCGCACGCCGGATCAGGAGCCCCAGCCCCTGGGCGACTACTTCGCCCCCGCCGTCGTGGCAGACGACGTGGTGTGGGTGACGGAAGCCGCGCGGGTGCACCGCTATGTCGACCCGGGAAGCGGGCCCCTGGCGACCTCCGCCACCGCGCCCTTTCCCGCCACGGGCGCGCCCGCCGAGGCGCCGCCCCATGCGCGGCTCGCCACCCCGACCGAGCTGCTGCTGCTGGACGACACACAACTGCACCGCTACGTCTTCTCGGAGGAAGAGGGGCTGCGCGCCATGGGCTCCACCCCCGTGCCCCCCTCGCGGCTGGCCACGTTCAGCGATGACATGCCCTCGCTGCTGATGCGCGCGGGCGAGCGGCTGCTGGTGGTGCGCATCGCCGAGGCGCCGCCCCCCGCCACGATGGCCATCGAGGCCTGCCCCTATCAGCTCGACGCCGCGGGCGCGCCGGAAGCTGTCCCGGACGAGCCCTGCCACAGCGTCCCTGGCCTGCCCGCGGGCCACGAAGACGGCGTGCTGTGGGCGCGCGCCGCCTCCAGCACGGAGCGCCTGGAGCTGCTCCGGTACACGGCGGCGAGCGGCCGCCTGCGCCTGGAAGGCGTCCTGGAGATGACCGCCTCCTTCCAGGTGCAGGGCGCCAGGCGTCTGCGGACGACGGGCTTCGGAGTCCCCGTGATTTCCGCGGCCACGAGCGCCTCGGGCGCCTACGCCGTGCCCCGCTGGCGCGCGGAGACGGGCACCGTCGTCCTGGAGCTGCTGCCGTCCCCTCCCGAGCGCCAGCCGCCCTTCGTCAGCGGGCGCTACTTCCACCTGGAGCACTGGAACATTCTGTACGGCGTGAAAGTGTACGCGCGGCCGTCCACCCTTTGACGATGGACGGCGGGTGTCTTCCCTCAAGCCTGGGAGCGGGTAGAAAGGCGACCATGGCATCCAAACCCACGCTGCTCGCCCCCGAGGCGCTCCAGTCCTTCCTCTCGCGGCACACCGAGTGGAAGCACGAGGGCGGGATGATTCGCCGCACCTTCGAGGCCCCCACCTTCCTCGCCGGCATCGCCTTCGTGGAGCAGGTGGCGCAGGCGGCGGAGAAGGCGGACCACCACCCGGACATCGACATCCGCTGGCGCAAGGTGACGCTGGCGCTGGTCACCCACGACGCCGGGGGCCTCACCGACCGCGACACCGCGCTGGCCACCGAGGCGGACCGGCTCTTCACGGAGGCCACGCGCGCGCGGTGAGTCCTTCCAGGTCGGTGGCGCGTCCGGCGAGACGCGGTGGCGGGGGGTGGAGCGCGTTCGGGTGTGCGCTGGTGCTGGGCGCCACACCGGCGGCATGGGCGCAGGAGACGCCCCCGCCGCTGGAGCCTCGCCCGGAGCGGCTGTACCTCAACCCCGGCGCGCTGCTGGGCTCCGCGCGCATGGTGGCGATGGGCGGCGCGTACGTGGGCATCGCCGAGGGCGCCGCGGGGCTGCCCAGCAACCTGGCCTCGCTGGCGCACCGGGGTCCGGCCTTGGAGAAGGACTGGGACCTGGGCGTCACCCTGTCCTGGCTGGATTTGCCCTTCACCGGCTCGCGCAAGCGGGACGTGGACAACGACGGACAGCCCGACGAGTCCCACGACAGCCGGCAGCTCCTGGGCGGCCTGCTGCTCCAGTACAAGCGCTTCGGCATCGGCTTCGCGATGCGCAACAGCGTGGTGTCCTACTGCGCCACGGTCGCGTGCGCGGGGCCGGGGGAGCGCATCCGCGTGTCGCTCACGCAGTCGGTGCTGGCCGGGGCCATGTCCTTTGGCCAGGACGACTTCATCCTCGCGCTGGGCATCTACGCGGCGCAGGCCTCCTTCCGGCTGGACTCCGGGGGCACGGAGCTGCGCTACGGTGACACGGGCGTGGCGGTGGACATCCTGTACCGGCCCCATGGGCGCCCCTGGCGCATGGGCGTGACGGTGCGGCCCGAGGTGGTCGGTGACTGGCGGCGCGAGCAGGACCAGGTCCCGGAGCTGGCAGGGCGCACCCTCTTCGGCGCGGTGGTGTCGCCCGCCGTGCTGTCGGTGGGGGCGAGCTGGCGCTTCGGAGAAGGCTCCGAGCGCTACAACCGCCTGTCTCCCGCGGCGCGGCGGCAACTGCTCGTGGAAGGAGACGCGCTGCCGGTGCCGGAGGCCGAGCCCCTGGACGCGCCCGCCGGACGCTGGCTCATCAGCGCCCAGGTGGACCTCATCTCCAGCGTGGACAACGCGGTGCCCGCGCGCACCTTCGCGTCCACGGCGGACGAGGCCACGGTGGGCAAGGGCACCTCCTTCGCGCCGCGCATCGGCGTGGAGCATGACACGGTGCCGGGCATGATTCGGCTGCGGGCCGGCACGTACGCGGAGCCCTCCCCCTTCGACAAGCGGCCCGCGCGCCCCCACGTTACCGGCGGCTTCGAGGTGTTCGTCTTCCGCTACTGGGAGGACTGGTCCGTGACGGCCTCCTTCGACCTGGCGCGCCGCTACACCAACGTGGGCCTGTCCGTGGGCTTCTGGCGCTGAGGCCCCCCGGGCGCACGGCCCTGGGCGACCAGGCAGGCAGACGCCCCAGTGGGTGTTGCTGACACAGACACGCATGTCGACCCTCCCCTGGGCGGGAGCGGGGGACTTCATGCATCCAGGGTGGCGGTGGGTCCGGACCGTCGTGAGCGCGGCGG
>NZ_JAAIYB010000294.1 GCF_010894475.1 Myxococcus vastator | reverse complement strand
CCTCGGGCGTGGTGACCTCCACCTCCATCACCGGCTCCAGTTGCTGCACGCCCGCCCTGTGCACCGCCGCCTGGAGCGCCAGGGAGCCGGCCACGGCGAAGGCCTGGGGCGTGGAGTCACGCACGTGCGTGTCCCCATCCACCAGCCGCACCTCCACGTCCACCAGCGGCACGCCGTCCCGCACGCCTCGGGCCATGGCCCCGGCCACGCCCTTCTCGATGGCGGGCACCAGCTCCTTGGGGATGGTGCCCCCGCGCGTGTCGTCCGTGAAGACGAGCCCCGCGCCACGCGGCGCCGGCCCCACGTCCAGCACCACGTACGCGTACTGTCCGGGCCCGCCCGACTGGCGGACGTGGCGGTACGCCTGACGCACCGGGCGCCGGAGCGTGTCGCGCCAGGCCACCTGGGGCTGGCCCACGCGGGCCTCCACGCCGTGCTCTGTCCTCAAGCGGTCCACCACCACCTCCAGGTGCAGCTCACCCATGCCGGACAGCAGCACCTGGCCGCTCTCCGGATCCACGCCCACCCGCAGCGACGGGTCCTCCGCCGCCAGCCGGTGAAGGCCGGCCTCCAGCTTCGTCAGCTCCGCGGGCGAGCGCGCCTCCACGGCGAGTTGCACCACGGGCTCCATGACCCCCAGCGACTCCAGCACCACGGGCTCCGCCAGGTCGCACAACGTGTCGCCCGTGCGCACGCCCTTCAGGCCGAGCGCCGCGCAGAGGTCCCCCGCATGGACCTCCGCCACTTCTTCGCGGCGGTTGGCGTGCATGAACATCAAGCGCCCCACCCGCTCACGCCGCCCGGTGGCGGGGTTGAGCAGGACGGTGCCCGCGCGCAACGTGCCCGAATAGACGCGGAGGAACACGATGCCGCCCACGGCCTTGTCGCTCATGAGCTTGAAGGCCAGGGCGCAGGGCGGCCCCGAATCGGACACGGGCCGGGACACACGCGCCTCCGTGCCCGGGACAAAGCCCTCCACGGCGGGCATGTCCGACGGCGCCGGCAGGTAGTTGACGATGGCGTCCAGCAACATCTGCACTCCCTTCTTCTTGAAGGCCGACCCGCACAGCACCGGCACCAGCGTCCGCGCGAGGGTGCCCGAGCGCAGCGCGCGCTCCAGGTCCTCCGCGGTGATGTCCTCCAGCCGCCCGTCCACGAACTTCTTCAGCACGGCGGCGTCCGCGTCCGCGCACGCCTCGATGAGCCGCAGCCGCTGCGCCTCCACCTCCGCGCGCACCGCCTCCGGCACGGCCTGCTCGCCGACGAAGCCTCCGTCTTCCCCGTCGAACGTCACGGCCCGCATGCGGACCAGGTCCACCAGCCCGCGGAACGCCGAGCCTTCACCCAGGGGCCACTGCACGGCCACCGGACGCGCGCCCAGCCGCGCCTGGATGGACGCGACGCTCATGGCGAAGTCCGCGCCCACCTTGTCCATCTTGTTGATGAAGGCGATGCGCGGGACGTTGTACCGGTCCGCCTGCCGCCACACCGCCTCCGACTGGGGCTCCACGCCCTGGCTCGCGTCGAAGACGGCGACCGCGCCGTCCAGCACGCGCAGCGAGCGCTCCACCTCGATGGTGAAGTCCACGTGCCCCGGGGTGTCCAGGATGTTGATGCGGTGGGGCACACCCGCGCCCATCCCCTGCCGGGGTTGCCAGAACGCGGTGGTGGCCGCGGAGGTGATGGTGATGCCGCGCTGCTTCTCCTGCGGCAGCCAGTCCAGCTCCGTGGAGCCGTCGTGCACCTCTCCCACGGCGTGGATGCGCCCGGTGAAGTAGAGGACGCGCTCGGTGAGCGTCGTCTTCCCCGCGTCGATGTGCGCCATGATGCCGATGTTGCGGTACCGCTCGATGCGTGTGTGGCGAGACATGAAGGACTCCCGTTCCCGTCGGGCAGCGAGGCCCGCGGGTTGAGTTGAGGCGCTGGTTGAAGCGAAGGGACGACGCCGCGAAGGCCCCGGCGGCACACACACGCGGCTCGCCGGAGGGGCGCGTCAGGCCCGCTCAGGGACGCATGAGGACACACGAGGACGCGGCATGAGAGAGAGGGCGGAGCCGGGACTCACGGCACACGGGAACCAGCCAACCCGCGCGCCGGAGGACACCGGTCCGCCCACTCAAATGTCGAGCAGAACCTCGTGACGGGGGGCGAGGCGCACGTCCGCCGCCGGCGCGAAAGCGCGCGCACTCAGCAGGGCGTTGAAGAAGACGGGCCTCATGATGCGTTTGAAGTAATGCACAGACGCCGCGCTGTCAATCCGGGCGCGCGTGTGAATACGCGAGCCCGGAATGACAGACATGCGCGCCGTCAGGTGCTGAGCGCCCGCACCCGCGCCGCGAGGTTGTGCGTGAAGAGGCGGAAGATGCGCAGCGCCGCCGCGTCATGCGTGTCCAGGTAGTGCTGGAACCCCGCGCGGGTGATGCGCAGCGCGCGGACCGCCGTGCGCGCGCGGACCTGCGCGGACACCGGGGCATCCTGCACCAGGGAGATTTCCCCCAGGTACGCGCCAGGCCCCAGCGTGTTGAGCTGGCGCGCCTCCGGCTCCGGGCCGCTGAACACGTCCACCGCGCCCTCCAGGAGCACGAAGAGGCCGCTGCCCGGCGAACCCTTCTCCAGCAGCACCGCGCCGGCCGGGATGAGCACCTGCCGCGCCACGCGGTACAGGTCCTTCATGTCGTCGAGCGACAGCTCCCCGAAGATGGGAATGGCCTTCAGGTAGTGGTAGCCATTGGACTCCGGCGCCGCCGAGTTCGAGGGCAGGCGCGCGATGACGGCCTTCGCCTCCGCGTCCATGCCCAGGCGGTGCAGCAGCCGGGCCTTCTCCGCGGCGAGCGCCGGGTCTCCCCGGGCGGTCTCCGAGCCGCGCATCGTGTCGGCCAGGAGCGCCAGCGCGCGCCGCGTGAAGCCCTCCCCGTCCAGCAGCTTGCACATGCGCAGCACGGACTCCAGGTGACGCGGGTCACCCGAGGGCACGCTCGCGAGCGCCTCCACCTCCGCGTGCGGCTGGCCCAGGTCGCGGTAGATTTGCGCCGCCTCATACGGACGGCCCAGGCGCACCAGGCAGTGCGCCATGGCCTCGCGCGCGCCCAGGCCGCGGTAGGCCTCCAGCGCGCGCTCCATGGCCCCGCCCCGCTCGAAGGCGGCCGCGGCGCGCTCCACTTCACCGGCGCGCAGGTACGCCTCCGCCGCGTCCACGTAGCGCCCGCCCTGGACGTACAGCTCCGCCACCAGGGCCGCCGCGCCGCAGCCATCCAGCAGGCGCGCGGCCCCCGAGAAGTCGCGGGCCTGGCGCAGGACCTCCGCCAGCCGCTGGCGCTCCGCCACCGCGGCCTGCGCGGCCTCCTTCTGAAGCCGCTCGCGCTGGGAGCTCCCCAGCT
The DNA here is from genome assembly GCF_010894475.1 of Myxococcus vastator. Lineage (GTDB taxonomy): Bacteria > Myxococcota > Myxococcia > Myxococcales > Myxococcaceae > Myxococcus > Myxococcus vastator. Next base: position 7,435 of record NZ_JAAIYB010000294.1, on the reverse strand, counting down.
CCTCGTAGAGCTGCGCCGCCACCTCGGACGACGGCTGCATGAGCAGCACGTGGAACGCGCCCTCCCCCAAGACGGCTGCTCGGGGACCTTCCAGACTCATCTCCGCTTCGGACCGCGACATCACGCGCCTCCCCCATTCCGGGTCACCACGCACCTCCGGGCCGGTCCACGCCGGCCCGGACTTCCCGGAAGACACGGAAATCCTATAACACGTCGGCGAGCGGAGTTCTTCGCCTGCGTCAGCGGACGGACACGAGCTCGGTGTCGAAGATGAGGACCGTGTACGGCGGAATCCGGCCGCCCGAGCCGGTGGCGCCGTAGCCCAGGGACGACGGGATGATGAGGCGGCGGCGGCCCCCCACGCGCATGCCGACGATGCCTTCATCCCAACCGGCGATGACCTGCCCCACGCCCAGGGTGAAGCCAAGGGCGGGCCCATTTCCGGTGGCGTCGAAGCTCCGGCCGTCCGGCAGGTAGCCCGTGTAGCGCACCTGCACGCGCTTGCCCGACTCGGCCACCGCGCCGTCCTCCACGAGGAACGTGTCCTGGATGTAGAGCCCGCTCTGCAGGCGGGTCATCGCGGCGAGGTCCACGTTGAGCGACTCCGCGTACGTCACCTTGGTCGGGTCTCCCGAGTCGGGGTTGACGCTCTCGTCGTCGCCACAGCCGAGCAGCGAGACAGCCAGGAGCATGGGAGCCAGCAGGGAGCGGAGCATGACGACCTCGAAGGGGTGCGCGGACCGGGTATCGGCCTCGCGGGACGGCGCAGCCTGCCCCGGCCCGGCGGCGTGGGAAAGGGGCCTGGGGTGCGCCCGCGCCATCTTCCTGCCTGCCCCCCTGGAATCCTGGAGCGCGGCGGGGAGGCGTCCGTTATGCAGGGTTCCCGATGCCACGCTGGGTCAGCCTGCTCCTCTTCATCGTTCCCGTGCTCGCCGTGCTGTCGGTGGGCCATGTCTATCTCTACCGCCGGCTCGTCCGTGACGTGACGAAGCGCAAGTGGCTGCGGCGCACCGCCCAGGGGCTGTTCGCCGTGGGCTTCGTGGGCGCCCTGGGCGCGCGGGCCATTGGCGCCGTGCTGCCCTCCGAGGGCGCTCGGCGCCTGGGCATCGTCTTCCTCCTGTGGATTGGCCTGGTCCTCTACCTGCTCATGTTCACCCTGGCGGTGGACGCGGTGCGGGCCCTGGCCGCGTGGCGTGAGCGCCGCAGGGCCCGCGCGGAGACGACCCTCCCCACCGTGCCCGCCTCGCCGGAGCGCCGGGCCTTGCTGGGGCAAGGGCTCGCGGTGGGCGCGGGACTCGCGGGCGTGGCGGTGAGCTCCTACGGCGGCTGGCGCGCGTACCACCCACCCGATGTGCGCGACATCCCCGTGCGGCTGCCCCACCTGCCGCGCGCGCTGGAGGGCCTGACGCTGGTGCAGCTCACCGACATCCACATCGGCGGGGTGATTCAGCGCCGCTTCATGGAGGAGCTGGTGGCCCGCACCAACGCCCTCAAGCCGGACGTCATCGCCATCACCGGGGACCTGGTGGACGGCTCCGTGGCTTCGCTCGGTGTCTTCGCCGCCAGCCTGGGGAAGCTGAGCGCGCGGTACGGCACCTACTTCGTCACCGGCAACCACGACTACTACTCGGGCGCCGACTCGTGGGTCGCCTTCCTGGAGGGGCTGGGCATCCACGTGCTGCGCAACCGCGCCGTGTCCATTGGAGACGGCGCGGCGTCCTTCCAGCTCGCGGGCGTGGACGACTGGAGCGCGCACCGCTTGGGCGAGCGCGGCTATGACCTGGACGCGGCGCTGCGCGACGTGCGGGCCGACAGGGCCTCCGTGCTGCTGGCGCACCAGCCGTCCAACTTCGACGAGGTGGCCCGGCGCGGCGTGGGGCTCCAGGTTTCAGGGCACACGCACGGCGGACAGATGTTCCCGGCCAACCTGATGGGCGACCTCATCTGGGGAGCGCGCAACGCGGGCCTGAGCCGCACGGGCGACTCGCTCATCTACGTCAGCCGGGGCTGCGGCTTCGTGGGCCCGCCCATGCGCGTGGGCGCGCCCCCGGAGATTGCCCGCCTGGTGCTGCTGCCCGCGTAAGTCCCACCGGGCGCCGTCAGCCCAGCGACATGTCCAGCACCAGCGCGAGCACGAAGCCCCACATGAGGCCGGTGGTGGCCTCGCGCTCGAAGCCGCCGCGGTGGCTCTCCGGAATCATCTCGTGGCTGATGACGTAGAGCATCGCTCCGCCCGCGAAGGCCAGTCCCCACGGCAGCAGCGCGGCGCTGAGGGACAAGGCCAGGAGGCCGAACAGCGCCCCCACTGGCTCCACCAGGCCGGTGAGCAGCGCCAGGAACGCGGCGCGCGCCGAGGACGCGCCCGTGGCTCGCAGCGCCAGCGCCACCACCAGGCCTTCGGGAATGTTCTGCGCGCCGATGCCCAGCGCCACCGACAGGCCCAGCTCCGGCTGCGGCGCGGCGAAGGACACGCCCACCGCCAGGCCCTCCGGGAAGTTGTGCAGCGTCATGGCCAGCACGAACAGCAGCACGCTGTTCCACTTCGCGCCGCCGTGGCCTTCATGGCCCTTGAGGGAATGTTCGTGCGGCATCAGGTCGTGCCATACGCGCAGGAACAGTCCACCCAGCAACACCCCCGCCGCCACGCGCAGCGCCGCCGAGAGCCCGCCATGGCCCTGCCCTCTCACCAACTCCATCGCGGGGATGACCAGTGAGAAGGACGTGGCCGCCAGCATCACCCCCGCGCTGAAGCCCAACATCCGGTCCTGGGCCTTCCGGCTGAGCTCCGAGGTGACGAGCACGGGCAGCGCGCCCAGTCCCGTCGCCGTGCCCGCCAGCAGGCTTGCCACCAACCCCGCCCCCATGCCTTCGATGCTCCAATGGTCCACGCGTCCGAGGTGCCTCCGCGCCCAACACTAACGGCCTCGCCCTCCGGGGCAGGACGGGATGTTGACGGCGCACACAACCCCGCGACCTTTCAACGATTTTCCCGCTGGACCTTGAGAATCGCGACCGCTGGAAACACTTTCGCGGGTGGCCCGTAGAGGAGCCGGGTGATGCGGAGCCAAACGGACGAAGAGCTCATGGAACGGTTTCGCGACGGAGCATCGGACGCCTTCGAGGACCTCTTCGCGCGGCACGCGCCTCGGGTCCAAGGCTTCCTGGCCCGGATGGTGCGCAACGGCGCGCTCGCGGAAGACCTGCTCCAGGCCACCTTCTTGTCCGTCATCCGCTCGCGAGGCCGCTATGAGCCCGGCACCCGCTTCACGCCCTGGCTGATGACCATCGCCGCGAACGCCGCGCGCGACGCGCTGAGGCACCAACGACACGTGGACGCCTACGCCTCCCGGGAGGACACCGCGACGCCCGCGTCCCCGGCGCCGGATGACAGCGACCCGGCGCTGCGCAGGCACCTGCTGGATGCCTTGCAACGACTCCCCCCGGACCACCGTGAAGCCGTGGTGCTCAGCAAGGTGGAGGGCTGGTCCTTCGAGGAGATTGGCGCGCTGCGGGGCATCAGCCCTGGCGCCGCGCGGCTGCGGGCGCACCGGGGCTACGAGAAGCTGCGCGAGCTGCTGGGCGAGCTGGCGTTGGAGGTGGCGCGATGAAGCCACCGATGGACCTGGATCCGCTGCTCACCCAGGCGCCCGCGAAGGACAGCGCCGCGCTGGAGCGCGTGCTCGCCGCGGCCCGGGGCGAGCTGGCGCTGCGTCGTCCGGTGCGGCGCTGGCGCACGCAGGCCGTCTGGCTGATGGCGGCGTCCGCGGGGCTGGGCCTGCTGGCGGCCGCGGTGATGCTCGCGGTGGGCGCCGTCACCAGCCCGCTGCTCCTGGCGCGCGCGCCGCTGTTGGCCATGCTGGTGGGAACCAGCGCGGTGTGCGCGTGGGGCGCGCTGTCCCCCAAGGGCCGCTGGATGCGCCGGCTGGGCGTGGGGCTGGCGGTGGTCACCGCGGCCGCGCTGGTGCTCGCCCGGGCCACGCCGCACGCCCCCTCTTCGCTCCCGGGCTGGGTCTGCACCGTCAGTCACCTGGCCATCGACGTGGTGCCGCTGGGGGTCGCGCTGCTCGCGCTGCGGGGCGCCTTCTTCCAGCCGCTGCGCGCCGTGGTGGCGGGCCTGTCCGTGGGTGCGACGGGCGCGCTGCTCGGCGAGCTCGCCTGCGAAAAGGACGCGCAGCACGTCCTCACCCACCACCTGCTCGCATGGGTCGTCATCACCGCCGTGCTGGTGGTCATCTCGAAGTCGCTCAAGCCCCGCTCCTACGCGCCATGACCCAGGACCCCTCACTCATCATCTGTCAGGACGTGGACGGCGCCCCGGTGCGCATTGGCGCGACGGTGAAGGTCGTGCCGCACTCCGGGGACGGCACCATCAGCCAGCGCTTCCTGGGCAAGACGGGCATCGTCGTGGGGCTGGTGTTCGACGACCCGGCCACGCAGTACCCCGATGACCCGCTCATCCAGGTGCGCGTCAAGGGGATGGGCGAGGACCTCTTCTTCCCGGAGGAGCTGGAGCTGGCCCCGGAGTGGGCTCGCAACCGGATTGCCCAGCACCGTCAGGCCGTGCGGGCCGGCGGCCGGAGCTCGCTGGAGCGCATGTCCTGACGGGGTGGAATCCGCGTCAGCGCGTACCCGACCGCGCGCGCGCGAACGCCACCGCCTGGGTCACCGCCTTGGAGCTGGGAAAGAGGCTCCGCGCCCGCTCCTCCACCTCCAGCGCCGCGTCCAATTGTCCCTGCGCGCCCAGCGCGTGAATCCACCCCGCCCACGCCTCCTCCAGCAAGGCCATCGCCGCGCTGGCCGCGGAGGAGAAGGCCCGCTCCGCCTCGTCGGGCGCCTGTCGCACGGAGACCAGGAAGTGTCCCAGCGCCAGCAGGGGCTCCGGAGCCCCCGCGGAGACGTCCGACGCGGAGCGGAGCACCTGCTCGGCCTCGGTCGCCGCGGCCTCCGCGTCCGCCGCCTCGTGCCCTCCGGCCAGCAACGTGCGGCTCAACGACAAGAGGTTGGGGACGAACGCGGGACAGCCGTGCGCCAGCGCGCGGTACGCGTCGAGCCGGTGACCTCCCTCCAGCGGCTCCGCGTTCGCCAGCTTCCACTTCCTGCGCAGCTCCTGGGGGGACACGTGCTCGGACATGTCCGCACCCTACGCCTCCGCCGCGCCGGAGTGGGAGCCGGCAACGCGCCTCAGTAGGACGCGGTGATGCCCCAGTGCAGACTGGAGTACGTCTCCGCCGCCACCCCGCCCTCATCCCAGCCCAGCTTGGCTCCGGCGCCGGAGAACGTGTCCTGGAAGCGGGACAGGCGGAAGCGGACCGAGTAGCCGAAGGGCCCCCAGAGGTCGCCCCCGACGCCCAGCTCCGCCTCCCAGCCGAAGCTGGACACCGACGTGCCGTAGTCGCTGACCTCCGCGTCCAGCGCCGCGCCGCCGCCGCCCAGGCCCTTGCCCGGCTTCGGGCTCAGGAAGAACTGTCCCGCGCCCTCCAGCCGGACCCAGCGCAGCAGCGGCACCGACACCTCCAGCCCCACGGCGGGGAACAAACGGTGCGTCCCGGTGAGCGGGCTGTTGGCGGACGCGTCCACGTCGAAGGCGCGGGTGAGCAGGCCCGCGCGCAGCCCCGCGTAGCCTGGCGGCGCGCTCGACGCTCCCGTGCCGAAGTCATGGCGGTACAGCGCCTGCGCCGTGAGCACCGAGTCCGTGGCCACCACCTCGCGCGTGGTCGACTGGCCGGCGTCACCCACCAGCGTCACGTTCGTGGAGGAAAACCCGCGCCGGTAGCCCAGCGACAGACCCAGTCCCCGCAACAGTGACGCGCTGTGCGCCAGCGGCAGCAGCTCCAGCTCGGCGGAAATGCCCAGGTACGGCACCGACGACGCATAACTCACCGTGTCGCCCAGGCGCTCGTTCGCCGGGAGCCGGTCATATTCGCCACAGGACTTCACGCCGGGCCGCGCGCAGTAGTTGCGCCACGTCGTCGTGCCCCCCAGCGTCAGCCGCGCCAGGGGCGGGCGCGCCGGCCCATCCCCCACCGTGCCGCCCGAGCCCGTGTCCAGCGACACCTCCAGGAAAGGGGCGGTGGTGGTGGTGGTGGTGGTGTGCGACTCCGGGGCCACCGCCATGCCCCTCCGCTTCACCGCGGCGGAAAGGGCCTGCGGCGAGGCCAGCGCCACCACCAGGGCACACCACAGTCCCCAGCGAACCATCGAGTGTCGGGCGGTCGTCATTCTCCGGGGAGGTTCACCCACCCTGTCGGGGAAGTCCAGGCTCGGCGGTGCTCCCGCCGCTCAGGCGTTGAACGTCGCCGCGGGCCCCATCGCCTGCGCCGCGGGTGACCTGCGGGAGGACATGGGAGGCGTCGACGTGCTCTCCTCATCGGTGGACAGGTCCTCGGCGCGTCCGATGCCCAGGAAGTCGCGGCGGTAGATGCGGACCATGGCCATGAAGATGGAGGCGATGAGCGGCCCCACCAGCAGGCCCATCATCCCGAACACCGCCAGCCCGCCGAACATGGACAGGAAGACGAGCAGCGGGTGCAGCGCCATGCGCGAGCCACACAGCCGGGGCCGGATGACGTTGTCGATGCTGCCCACCAGGAAGGCGCCCCAGGCCAGGAGGAAGACGCCCTCGCCCACCTGGTTGGCGGCGATGAGCACCACGCCAATGGGGCCCCACACCAAGGCCGTGCCGCCCACGGGCACCAGCGCCACCAGCACCATGGCGGCGCCCCACACGCCGGCGTGCGGCACCCCCGCGATGAGCAGCCCGACGAAGCCCACGGCGCCCTGGATGAGCGCGGTGAGGGTGTTGCCATAGATGATGGCGTAGGCGACGTCGGTGAACTCGCGCGCGAAGGCCTCGAAGTAGCGCCGGTCCAGCGGGATGAGCCGCATGACCTCGGCCACCAGCCGGCGCCCGTCGAGGAAGAAGTAGTACATGGCCACGGACATCAGGAACAGGTTGATGACCAGGTCCGTGCCCGCCGCCGCCACGTCGCGCAGCAGCGACGCGCCGCCCGTCACCGCGGCCAGGAGCGCCCGCTCCGTCTCCGCGCTGTCCGCGTCCAGCCGGAGGTAGCGCTCCAGGCCCAGCGGCAGGCTGGCGAGGAACGGGTGACGCAGGTGCTGCTGCTCCAGCAGGGTCTGCGCCTGGCCCACGAGCTGGAACACCTCGCGCGCCACCATCCACCCCACCAGCGCCAGCGGCGCCAGGATGAGGACGAACACGGTGACGGTGGACACCCCGGCGCTGAGAGACTTGCGTCCCCCCAGCTTGTGGCACAGGGAGTCCTGCACCGGCATGAACAGCACCACCAGGAAGCCGCCCAGCAACACCGGCATCAGGAACGGCAGCAGAATCCTGGAGAAGAGAATCAGCGCCAGGGCGAAGAGCCCGGCGAATACAAAGTTGGACCACCGCCTCGAGTCAGCCACCGCCCCACCC
>NZ_JAAIYB010000293.1 GCF_010894475.1 Myxococcus vastator | reverse complement strand
GAAGAAGGCGGAGCTCCCCCGCCGCGTGCCCGCGGCCACGCCCACGCCCGAGTCGCTGAAGGCCGCCGCCGAGGCCCTGGCCGCGCTCCGCGCCCGACTGGGGTGGCGGAGCTGGGAGGTGACGTCGCGGGCCCGGCGTGCGAAGCGCGCGCTGCGGGCCCTGGGCGGCGTGGACCCCGCGGCCCACGCGGAGCTGGCGGGCACCTTCACCGCGCTGATGGAGCGCGTCGTCGCTCCCAGGAAGGATGGCCGGCTCCCGCTGCGGCACGCGCTGGCGTTGCTGGGCGAGCTGGACGTGGCGGCCTTCACCCGCGCGGCAGCGGCGTGGCTCGCCGCGCCGGACGCCGTCCCCGCCGCGACGGCCGTGGCCCGGCAGGCGTCGGCGCTGGGGCAGCCCGAGCTGGCGCTGCGCATGGGCATGCTGCTGGCGGAGCGTCCCGGTCAAACGGGCGCGCCCTCCGAGGAGGGGTGGAGCAAGCGGTGGACGCGCCTGCGGCCACACGTGGAGGAGCAGCTGTCCTCCAGCGGCGGTTCGCTAGCGACCTGGGCCCAGTCCGTCGAGGCCTCGAAGGACGCGCACCTGGCCAGCCGGTTGGCCCGGCTGGAGGCGTGAGGCGCCGACGTCGCGGGGTGCCAGGAGCGCGTGGAGTTGTCCCACGCGCTCCTCGAGGCGCGGTGGGCTAGCCCGGGCCGCCGCTGCTGGACGCGGACGACTTCTTGGCGGCGCCCTTGCCCGAGGACGGGACGCTGTCGGGCTGCCGGTCCATCTCCGCCATCGGGTAGTCGCGCGCGGCATCCAGGTAGGACTGGGGCTTGATGCGCCGGCGCATGCGCCACGTCAGGTTGTCGGGCTGCACGAGCACGGGCTCCCCGTTGGCACGCTGCTCCACCAGGTGTCCGTCGCAGAAGCGCCACAGCTTGCGGCCGTCCACCTCCTGCCGCGCGTAGAACAGGTCCGTCTGCCCCACCTGGGGCTTGGGCGGGCACCAGGTGCGGCGGGCGGTCTCCTCCCGCTCGGGCATCTCCGCGCGCCACCGCCGACGGGCATCCTTCAGCGCCACCGCCGCCAGCACCTTGGGGCCCTCTTCCAGCCGGGCTTCCACCTCCGGCAACAGCTCGCGGCCACGCCGGACAATCTCCGGGAAGGCCCCGGTGTCGCGGAAGCTGCACTCCTTCAACCGGTTCAGCGTGTAGCGGTGCACCTCCATGAGGGGCGGCAGTGTCGCGGTGGCCTCCCGCATCATCGCCAGTTGCCGCGCGTGGTCCGGCGCGTCCAGCTTGGAGACCTGCTCCGTCTCCCGGAGGAAGCGCGCCATCGCGCCGTTCACCGTCGTCAGCTCGTCCGCCAGCCACCGCGGCTCCGAGGACGCACAGGGGTCCGCCTTCGCCTTCTTGTAATCCCGGTAGTCCGCTCGGGACATGCCGAGCGAGTAATGCTCCACCGGAGGAGCGGGCTTGGTCGCGCACGCACTCAACGCCGTGCCCAGGCCCGCAAGCACGAGCTTCCGAATGTTTGCCGTCATCCCCCCATTCTGGCATGTCATTTGTGTTCAAACAAACGTGCGGAAGCGGACGCTTTGGGGCAGGCCCGGATTCCGAGGCGGACGGTCCTCCCCTGTACGGCGTCACGGAGGTTGCCTACAAGGCTGCCCAGGAGCCGAGCACCTGTTCCCAGAAGTGCGAGCCGGTACATGAAGCCCGCGGTCCTCATCATCATCGGGGTGTTCACGGCGTTGGGGGGGGCCCTCTACCTGTCCTCGCGGCGCGCCGCGGAGCGCGGCACGGAGGAGGCGCGTCCGGCGGCGCGGGCGCCCGTGGCCACCCGCGCGGTGCGGACGGAAATCACGTTCCTCTACAGCACGGAGAAGCAGGCGTGGGTGGAGGAGGCGGCGGCGGCCTTCCAGAAGGCGCACCCGCTCATCCGGGTGAATCTGGTGGGCCAGGGCTCGCTGGAGGCCGCGCGGGCCATCCTCGAAGGCCGTGAGCGGCCCACCGTGTGGAGCCCCGCCGACAGCGCGGTGCTGCGGATGCTGGCGTCGGACTGGGCCACGGACGCCACGCGCGCGCCGCTGTTCGCCTCGGAGGGCGCCGCGGCGCCGCGGCCGTTGGTGAAGACGCCGCTTGTCTTCGTGGCGTGGGAGGACCGGGCGGAGGTGCTCCAGCGCGCCAGCGGCGGAGGCGCGGTGTCCTGGAAGGTCATCCACGAAGCGGTGGCCAGCGACCAGGGCTGGCCCGCGGTGGGTGGCCTGCCGGAGTGGGGCTTCGTGAAGCTGGGCCACACGGACCCCACGCGCTCCAACTCCGGGCTCCAGGCGCTGCTGCTGGCGTCGTTGGAGTTCTACGGCAAACAGCGTGGCCTGACGGTGGCCGACCTGCTGGAGCCGCGGTTCCAGACGTGGCTGAGCCAGCTGGAGCGGGGCGCGGGCCGCTTCGAGCGGTCCACGGGCGCGCTGATGGCGGACATGGTCCGCTTCGGCCCGTCCCGCTACGACATCGCCGTGGTGTACGAGAACCTGGCCATCTCCCAGCTCTCCCAGCCCCCGGGGAAGTGGGGGGCGCTGAAGGTCCTGTACCCGACGCTCACGTCCTGGAGCGACCATCCGGCGGCGGTGCTGGAAGCGGACTGGGTGCTGCCCCGCCAGCGTGAGGCCGCGCTGGAGTGGCTGCGCCATCTGCACAGCCGGCCGGTGCAGCAGCGCGCGCTGGCCTTCGGCTTCCGCCCCGCGGATGCCTCGGTGCCGCTGACGTCGCCCGGCGAGCACAGCCCCTTCCTCCCGCTGGCCGCGCGCGGCCTCCGGGTGGACGTGCCGGACAGCGCGGAGGTCCCCGAGGGCGCGGTGGTCCGCAACCTCCTCACGCTGTGGTCGCGGCGGGTGGGCAACGCGCGCTCGCCGTAGCCCGCCGCTGCGTCCGGTGCGCCGCCGTCAGCCGCCGCGCGCCGCCAGGTCGATGAAGCCGCGAATCCAGATGAGATTCACGGCGTCGCAGACGTCACGCGGCGTCGGCGTCGTCGTCTCCAGTGCGGCCGTGTAGGGCACGCCCTGGCGCGAGTACCAGTCGGTGACGCTGCCGTCGTGGTACTCGATGAGGCCGTCCGCGTCGGTGAAGCTGTGGTCGTCCACCTTCTGGCTGCGCACCACCGCGACGTGCTTCGCGCTGGCCTCCACCAGCGGGCGGTAGGCGGCCTTGTCTCCGAAGGTGTACGCGTACGTCGACGCCCCACCCAGGTAGTCGTCCTGGTGGATGTCGAGCGCGGCGGCCGGAGCGGAATAGCGCGCCAGCTCGCTGCGTATCGCGCGCGTCTCCTTGGGGCCGCCGTCATACAGCGCCCAGCGGAGGATGGGCCGCGCGACGTTCAGCTCGCCCACCCACTCCCCGGGGGCGACTTCGTAGCGGAGGAAGTCGTTGTTGGGCTTCTCGCCGCTGCGGTTGTAGCGCGTGCCCGCCTCGAAGCCGGACGGGTTGATGCAGGGGTAGACGCGCAGCCCCACGCCGCGCTCCACCGCGTACGCCGCCACCGCCGGGAAGTGCTCGGCCAGCGTGAGCGGGCCGGCGGGCTCCTCTCCGTGGAAGCCGGAGGTGATGACCAGCCAACGCGCTCCCGGGACGACGAGCCGGAGGAGGGGGTAGTCCTGGTCCCCCTCCGTCACGCGGCCGTATTCGGACACGTCCGCGACGTGGGCGTGGGCGCGGATCCGCTTTGCGTAGTCGGTGTAATTCACGCATCTAAACTAGCCGTGCGCCGCCGCCCCGCCCACCCTTTCCCGCAAGCACACACCCCACCTGCCCTGACGCCACGGTGGCGCGCGCGCGGCCTACGGGCCTACGTGCTGGCGGAACTGCTCGGCCAGCTCCTGGCGCTGCCGTGGCGTCAGCGTGCCGTGGACCTCCAGGGCGGCGTCTGTCGCCTGGTGAGCGAAGGCGCGCATGGCCTCGATGCGCGCGTCCACGAGGGCGTGGAGCTTCTGCCGGTCCGGCGTGTCCGAAGAGAGCTGCTGGAAGGCCTTCTCGCGCACCGCGCGGTGCTCCTTCATCAGCTGCATCCCGTCGGAGAACAGGCGCTCCTTCACGGCGTGGATGGACTGGCGCTGTGAGTCGGTGGCGTCCAGGGTGTCCAGCTTGTCGTCCAGCTTCCACGTCACCAGCTGCTTCACGCGCTCCGGGTCCTTGCCCCAGCGGGGGCCTCCTCGCAGCGCGAAGCCGCTGAGCAGGGCGACGGCGAGCATCGCGGAGCCGACGACGGCGAACCTTTTCATCATGGCGTTCTCTCCTGGGTGGAGCGCGGGATGGCTCCACGTGACGTCGCCACCACCTGGGGCGACGGTGGCCAATGTGCCGACCCTCCGTTGCTGGGACTTGTACGAGGCGTGAAGAAGTATGAAGCCGCCCGCACGCTCAGCGGGCCAGGAGCCGCCCGCGGGCGTCTTGTCCAGCGCTTCCGCTCATGGCGGAACGTCGTCCCGAGGCCGATTTTCTGGCCCGCGCGCGCTTCTCCACCAAGGGCAACACTGGACTGGCGAGCAGCAGAACACCGCCCTAGTGTTCGGTGTTCGGTTGCACCCCGGCCTCCAGGAGCGGAACGCGCTTATGTCCTTCACCCACCTCCACCTGCACACCCTCTACTCGCTCCTCGATGGGGCGATCCGGATGAAGGACCTCATCAAGACGGTGAAGGAGAAGGGGATGAGCAGCGTCGCCGTGACGGACCACGGCAACATGTTCGGCGCCATCGACTTCTACAAGAAGGCGAAGGACGCCGGCATCAAGCCGATTCTGGGCATGGAGGCCTACGTCGCCGGGCCCAAGGGGCGTGAGGACCGCTCCGAGAAGGTCTCCCACCACCTCATCCTGGTGGCGAAGGACGCGGAGGGCTACGCCAACCTGCGCTACCTCTCCTCCACCGCGTACATGCACGGGTTCTACTACCACCCGCGCATCGACAAGAAGGTGCTCGCCGAGCACAGCAAGGGCCTCTTCGCGCTCACCGCGTGCCTGGGCGGTGAAGTCACCAGCGCGTGCTTCCGCGGCGACATGGACCACGCCCGGCGCGCGGCGCAGGAGTACAAGGACATCTTCGACCCGGGGCACTTCTTCCTGGAGGTGCAGTCCAACGGGATGCCGGAGCAGGACAAGGCGAACGAGAACCTCAAGCAGCTCTCGCGAGATTTGGACATCCCGCTGTGCGCCACCGCGGACGCGCACTACATCAAGCGCGAGGACGCGCGCGCCCACGAGCTGCTCATGTGCATCGCCAGCGGCAAGACGCTGGCGGACGGCAAGCGCATGAAGCACTCCACGGACAAGCTCTACGTCACCAGCCCCACGGAGATGCTGGAGTTCTTCAAGGACATCCCCGAGGCGGTCCACAACACCCAGCGCATCGCCGAGCAGTGCAACCTGGAGCTCAAGCTGGGCAAGCCGATGCTGCCCACCTTCAAGGTGCCCGACAGCCACACGCCGGACAGCTTCATGGCGGAGCTGGCGTATGAGGGCCTGCGCGAGCGCTTCAAGGAGCTGGCGGCCACCGTCACCTATCCCATCGACCGCGAGCAGTACCAGGCGCGCCTGTCGCTGGAGCTGGGCGTCATCCAGAAGATGGGGTTCAGCGGCTACTTCCTCATCGTCCAGGACTTCATCAACTGGGCGAAGAAGATGAACATCCCGGTGGGCCCGGGCCGTGGCTCCGGCGCCGGGAGCCTGGTGGCCTACGCGCTGCGCATCACCGACGTGGACCCCATCCCGTACAACCTCCTGTTCGAGCGCTTCCTGAACCCGGAGCGCGTGTCGATGCCCGACTTCGATATCGACTTCTGCCAGGACCGCCGGGACGAGGTCATCCAGTACGTCGGCCGGAAGTACGGCGAGATGAACGTGGGGCAGATCATCACCTTCGGCTCGCTGAAGGCGAAGAGCGTGCTGCGCGACGTGTGCCGCGTGTTCGCGCTGCCCTTCAGTGAGGGTGATCGCATCGCGAAGCTGGTGCCGGAGGTGCTCAACATCAGCTTGAAGGAGGCCATCGAGATGGAGCCTCGCCTCAAGGAGATGATGGAGACGCCCTCCAACCTCGGCGAGGTGGAAGGCAAGCCCGTCACCACCAAGGACGTGCTCGAAATCGCGCTCGCGCTGGAGGGCCTGCACCGCCAGCCCGGCATGCACGCCGCCGGCGTGGTGATTGCCGACAAGCCGCTGTGGGAGTTCGTGCCCGTCTACCAGCCGCCGGGTGAGAAGACCCTCATCACCCAGTTCGCCAAGGACGAGGTGGAGGCGGCCGGCCTGGTGAAGTTCGACTTCCTCGGACTGAAGACGCTCACGGTGATTCAGCACGCGCTGAACCTGGTGAAGCGCAACCACGACAAGGACATCCCGCGGCACGAGATTCCGCTCAACGACGAGAAGACGTGGGAGCTGATGGCCAAGGGCGACACGGCCGGCGTCTTCCAGATGGAGTCCAGCGGCTTCACGGAAATGGTCGTGAAGCTCAAGCCGAACTGCTTTGAAGACGTCATCGCCGCCGGCGCGCTGTACCGCCCGGGTCCGCTGGACTCCGGCATGGTGGACGTCTTCATCAACCGCAAGCACGGCCGGGAGAAGGTGTCGTACCCGCACCCCGCGCTGGAGCCGGTGCTCAAGGACACCTACGGCGTCATCGTGTACCAGGAGCAGGTGATGCAGATTTCGCAGGTCCTGGGTGGCTACACCCTGGGCCGCGCGGACCTGCTTCGCCGCGCCATGGGCAAGAAGAAGGCCGAGGTCATGCAGGCCGAGCGGGCCGGCTTCCTCGAGGGCTGCGCGAAGAACAACGTCGACCTCAAGGTCGCCGGTGAAATCTTCGACCTGATGGAGAAGTTCGCCGAGTACGGCTTCAACAAGAGCCACTCGGCGGCCTACGGCCTGGTCACCATCCACACGGCCTGGCTGAAGGCGCACTACCCCTGCGAGTTCATGGCGGCCCTTCTCTCCAGCGAGAAGGACAACACGGACAAGGTGGTGAAGCACATCGGCGAGGCGCGCGAGTCGGGCCTCGAGGTGCTGCCGCCGGACGTGAACCAGTCCGACATGGAGTTCGGCGCGGTGAGCGGGAAGATTCGCTTCGGCCTGGGCGCCATCAAGGGCGTGGGCGAGGGCGCCATCGAGTCCATCCTGGAGGCGCGCAAGGACGGCCCCTTCAAGAGCCTGTTCGACTTCTGCGAGCGCGTGGACAGCCGCAAGGTGAACCGGAAGGTGATGGAGGCGCTGGTGAAGGCGGGGGCCTTCGACTTCGAGAAGCGCTCGCGCCGGCAGATCTTCGACACCATCGAGAAGGCGATGAACCGCGGCTCGGCCAGCCAGAAGGACAAGGCGGCCGGGCAGAGCTCGCTGTTCGGCATGCTGGCCGGCCCGTCCTCGAACGGCGGGGGCGGCGCGCTGAAGGACGACTACGTCGAGGTGGAGGACTGGTCGGAGAAGGAGCGGCTGTCGCTGGAGAAGGAGGCCATTGGCTTCTACGTGTCCGGCCATCCGCTGCACCAGTACGACAAGGAGCTGAAGCGCTACGCGCGGCCGATTACGGCGGTGCAGCGCGCGCGCCGGGACGACAAGCTCACGGTGGCGGGCATCGTCACGGTGCTGCGTGAGCGGCCCACGAAGACGGGCAAGCGCATGGCGTGGGTGACGATTGAGGACCTGTCCGGCTCCATCGAATTGGTGTGCTTCCCGGGCAAGGACGGCACGCGCAACGTGATGGGCCGGGACGGCAAGTGGGCGAAGCAGGGCCCCAAGCCGGGCTTCGAGAACTGGGAGCACCTGCTCAAGTCGGACGACCCCATCCTGGTGTCCGGCACGGTGCAGATCAGCCAGCGTGACGAGGACTCGCCGACGCCGGAGCTCATCGTCGACGACATCCAGAGCCTCAAGGCGGTGCGTGAGAAGCGCACCAAGCGCCTGGAGCTGCGCGTGCCGGCGGACCTGCTCACGGAGGAGCGGGTGGCGAAGCTGCACGAACTGGCGAAGAAGTACGCCGGCGCCACGCCCGTGGCGGTGAGCGTGCTCTTCAAGGGCGAGGGCGAGGCGCTCATCGGCAACACGTCCATCAAGGTGCAGGTGAACGACGACCTGCTGCTCGCGGTGGACCGCCTGTTCGGCATGCGCGTGGTGGAGTTCGGCTGAGCCGGAGCTGAGCTTCCAAAGCCGGATTCCATGACTGCTGATGGGCCAGCGCCAGTACAGTGGCTGACCCATGAGACTTGAGTGTCGTGGAGGGCTGCTGCTGTCGGGGCTCGTGAGCCTGCTCCTGGCGGGGTGTGCTTCGACGGCACCCGGGTCTGGTTCACGAGCCGAGTCTCCTGCCTCGCTGGAGTGCGTGCGCTCGGATGAGGGCGCCTGTGTGGTCCTCGCTTGCGAAGGCGGAACGTGCGGGCTGTTCGATTGCGAGGACGTCGCGCTGGAGGCCAAGGCCCAGGCCACATTCAGGCCGGTGCTGACTGGAGCGTTTCGTCCCCCGGTACGCGGAGCCCCCTCGTTTCGCCACTGGCGGAGCCTCGGGATTCGCTCGGGCTCACGACCACGGATGACGTTCCACTTCCGTTACCGGGAGGGGTTTCTTCCCGCGCTGCCCAGAGGTCCCGGGAAGTTGGTGCATCACCACCTGTTTCCGCAACAGCCGGAACTGGCGAGGTGGTTCAGGTCGCACGGCGTCGACATCCACAAGTTCACCATCCTCATCCCCGAGCACATCCACCGCCAACTCCATAGCGGCAAGGGCCGTGGTGGCATGTGGAACCAGGCGTGGCGGGATTTTCGGGACAGCCAGCAGGGCCGTTCGATGACGTCAGAGGAACTGCACCGGAAGGCGGTGGAGTTGATCTTCCGCTTCGAGTTGACGGGGCCCGTCGTGCCCTACAATGCGCCAGTCGCGCCCTATCAAGCAGCGCCGTCCATCCGTGCTCCGTGAGGAACCTTGAAGTTCTACCGAGTTCATCCAGACACGGCGTCGAGCTACACGGGCTCCTTGGACGCGGTGAACAAGTGGTGCCTGCCGGGTGTGCAGCCCTGTCCCGTGTGCCGCGCGGGCGGAGGGGCTCCCTGGCTCGCATACCCGTGCGTGGACCTGTCCAGCCTTCCTCGCGACGAGTTGAAGAAGCTGTCTGACCCCTGGCCGGTGCCGCGCGAGGAGTTCTCGCGGTTGAAGGCGTTGATTGCGCCGCTGGCTCCGTCGTGGGCGTTGCTGGAGCCAGGAGCCCAGTTCGGACCCTGTGAAGGGAAGGGCGCTGGCCGTTTCGGCCCGCTCTTCATGCAGGACGCGTCCACGCTGTTTGTTCAGCGGGCCGCATTCGAGCGATTGAACACCGCGGGCGTGCGAGGGCTTCAAGGGGCGCCGGTCGAGGTTCGTTTCCGAGGAAAGGCTCCGCCCGAGTTGCTCCAACTGCAACTGGAGCTGCACGGTCTGCTGCATCAAGACTGTCTGCCGAAAGAGCGCGAACCCCCATGCTCGGCATGCGGTGCCAGCAAACGGGATTGGCCCCGCACCGTCATCCTCGACGCCGCGTCGTTACCGGGAGACCGGGACGTCTTCCGTCACCGGCAGGGCTGGGCAACAGTCATCGTCAGCGAGCGATTCGTCGAAGCCGTGAATGACCTCGAACTGGATGGCGTGACGTTCGAGGAACTCGAAGTCCGGGAGGCCTGAATGGACGGGACCTACAAGTCGCTGCGCATCGAGAAGAACGAAGGCGTCGCCGAGCTGGTGCTCACCGGCCCCGGCAAGGGCAACGCCATGGGGCCCGACTTCTGGCGGGAGATGCCCGAGGCCATCCGCGCGCTGGATGCGGATGACGCCGTCGGCGTCGTGCTGGTTCGCGGCGAGGGCAAGCACTTCACCTTCGGCCTGGACCTCATGGGGATGATGGAGTCCCTGGGGCCGCTGCTCACCGGCGAAGGCAACCTGGCCCTGGAGCGCTTGAAGTTGCTGTCGCTGATTGGCGACATGCAGCAGGCCACCGAGGGCCTGGCCCGTTGCCGCAAGCCCGTCATCGCCGCGGTGCACGGCTGGTGCATCGGCGGCGGCATGGACCTCATCGCAGCGTGTGACTTCCGGTACTGCTCCCAGGACGCGAAGTTCTCCCTGCGCGAGGTGAAGGTGGGCATCGTCGCCGACCTGGGCGCGCTCCAACGCCTGCCACGCATCATCGGCGAGGGCCACACACGCGAGCTGGCCTACACCGGTGGTGACGTGGACGCGGCGCGCGCCCTGCGCATGGGGCTGGTGAACGAGGTGTTCCCCACGCCGGAGGCACTGCTGGAGGAGGCCCGGGCGACCGCGAGGCGCATCGCCGAGAATCCCCCGCTCGTCGTCCAGGGCGCCAAGCAGGTCATGGAGTACTGCGCGGACAAATCCATCGCGGATGGCCTGCGTTATGTGGCGGTGTGGAACTCCGCGTTCCTCCAATCCCATGACCTCGCCGAAGCCTTCTCCGCATTCGCGGAACGCCGCCCCCCTCACTTCCAGGGGCGCTGAGCACCCCTCCCGAGGGGCTTTCGCCTCGCATGCCGCCGATGCGAGAATTCCATGAACACCTTGGATTCGGAGTCCGGCGACATGACGGAGAGCATCGCGCTGCTGGGGTACGGCCGCTTTGGCCGTGCCTTGTCTGGCCTCCTGCTGGGAGCGGGCCTCCGGCATCGGGTGTTCGAGCCGGGACAGGCTGACGTTCCCGCGGCGCTGCGGGCATCGACGCTGGCCCAGGCCGTTGAGGGCGCCGGGCTGGTGGTGCTGGCCATGCCCGTGTCCGCCATGCGCTCGGTGCTGGAGGCTGTCTCTTATACACATCT
>NZ_JAAIYB010000292.1 GCF_010894475.1 Myxococcus vastator | reverse complement strand
GCGCATAACGTCCTCCCCGCCCCACCGGGAGACGCCAGGAACACACCCTGGTTCACCTCACGGCTCAGCGGGGGGCCCTTTGCAACCCCGGTGCCCGGTCCGTCCACAGAGTGGTGAGGGGGGTTCCCACGCGGCAACCCGCTGGCCTCGCAGGGAAACGCCAGCGCCCACCCGGGAAATGCAGGTGTCCTTTCGCAGGACACGCCTGAAATTCCTTCAGGAACTCCAGGTGCCACACAGACGAATCCGCCGTCCGGGTGGGGCAGGCAGCCAGGCCTCCCCGCCGGAGGGGTCGCCAGATGTGGGATGCGCCGCGCAACCCAGGACGTTCCCCTGCATCCAGATGGGTTCCGACGTGTTTCCCCCTACCGGAACGCATATTCAGTGGTAGATCGCCCGCCCATGTCCGAGCCCGACGTCATTTCCCTCAGAGGCGCCAAGGAGCACAACCTCAAGAACGTCTCCTTGGACATTCCCAAGAAGAAGCTCGTCGTCTTCACCGGCGTGTCCGGTTCGGGCAAGAGCTCGCTCGCCTTCGACACCCTCTACGCGGAAGGCCAGCGCCGCTACGTGGAGAGCCTCTCCGCCTATGCCCGGCAGTTCCTGGGACAGATGGAGAAGCCGAAGTACGACACCATCCGCGGCCTGTCGCCCACCATCTCCATCGAGCAGAAGGCGGCCAGCAACAACCCCCGCTCCACGGTGGGCACCGTCACGGAAGTGCACGACTACCTGCGCGTGCTCTATGCCTCCATCGGGGTGCAGCACTGCCCCAACTGTGGCGTGAAGGTGGGCAAGCAGAGC
This sequence comes from Myxococcus vastator, assembly GCF_010894475.1. GTDB lineage: Bacteria > Myxococcota > Myxococcia > Myxococcales > Myxococcaceae > Myxococcus > Myxococcus vastator. Next base: position 10,091 of record NZ_JAAIYB010000292.1, on the reverse strand, counting down.
GCGCAGCAGATTGTCGACGAAATCCTCAAGGCCCCCGCGGGCACCAAGCTCCAGGTGCTGGCGCCGCTGGTGACGAACCGCAAGGGCGAGCACAAGGACCTGCTCGCCGAGGCGCAGAAGCGAGGCTTCTCCCGCGCCCGCATCGACGGCGCGCTCAAGAGCCTGGAGGAGCGCATCGAGCTGGACAAGAAGTCCAAGCACGACATCGCGCTCGTCATCGACCGCGTGGTGCTCAAGCCGGACGTGAAGACGCGCCTCACCGACTCCGTGGAGACGGCGCTGCGCGAGGGCAAGGGCACCCTCATCATCACCGACGAGAAGGGCACGCTCGCCTCCGACCGGGTGATGAGCGAGCTCAACGCCTGCTCCAAGTGCGGCCTGTCCTTCGGTGAGTTGACGCCCGCGTCCTTCTCCTTCAACAACCCCCTGGGCATGTGCACGGACTGCAACGGCCTGGGCACCAAGCCGGAGATGGACCCGGACCTCATCGTCCCGGACACGTCACGCAGCGTCCGCGACGGCGCCATTGAGCCGTGGGCCGGCAGCATGAACCGCGGCGAGGGCTGGACGGCCGACTTCGTGGAGAGCCTGGCCAAGGCCTTCAAGATTGACCTGGACGTGCCCTACGCGAAGCTGACCAAGCGGGAGAAGGACACGCTGATGTACGGCGCGGGCGGCAAGTCCTTCACCGTCGCGTGGGGCGAGGGCGGCAAGTACAAGATGGAGTGGGAGGGCCTGGTCGAGCGCATGATGCGCAACTTCAAGACGACCACCTCCGAGGCGCGCCGCACCGAACTCCAGAAGTACTTCAGCGACAAGCCCTGCCCGTCCTGCACGGGCGAGCGCCTGAAGCCGGAGAGCCGCGCGGTGAAGGTGCACGGGCGCAGCATCGTCGAGCTGAGCCGGCTGACCATCTCCGACTCGCTGGGCTTCCTGGGCGCCATGGCCCTGTCCGCGCATGAGCGGAAGATCGCCACCGAGCTCTTGAAGGAGATTCGCAGCCGCCTGTCCTTCCTGGTGGACGTGGGCCTGGGCTACCTGATGCTGGACCGCACCGCGTCCACGCTGTCGGGCGGTGAGAGCCAGCGCATCCGGCTGGCGTCGCAGATGGGCAGCGAGCTGACGGGCGTCATCTACATCCTGGATGAGCCCTCCATCGGCCTGCACCAGCGCGACAACGGCAAGCTGCTGCTGACGCTCAAGCGCCTGAGGGATTTGGGCAACTCCGTCATCGTCGTGGAGCACGACGAGGAGACGATGGAGGAGGCGGACTGGCTGGTGGACTTCGGGCCGGGCGCGGGCGAGCTGGGCGGCCAGGTGGTGGCCCAGGGCACACCCGCGGAGGTCATGGCGAACGAGGCCAGCTCCACCGGCGCGTACCTCTCCGGGCGGCAGGAAATCGAGGTTCCCCAGGAGCGCCGCAAGCCGGACCCGAAGCGCATGCTGCGCATCCAGGGCGCGCGGGAGAACAACCTGAAGAACGTGGACGCGGAGATTCCGCTGGGCGTCTTCAGCGCGATTACCGGCGTGTCCGGCGCGGGCAAGTCCACGCTCATCAACGAGATTCTCTTCCCCGCTCTGGCGCGGCACCTCTACGAGAGCCGTGAGTCCCCCGGCAAGCACAAGGCCGTGCTGGGCATGGAGCACCTGGACAAGGTCATCGACATCGACCAGCGCCCCATTGGCCGCACCCCGCGCAGCAACCCGGCCACGTACACCAAGCTCTTCGACAACATCCGCGAGGTGTTCGCGATGACGCCCGAGGCGCGCGCGTTCGGCTACGGGCCGGGCCGCTTCAGCTTCAACATCAAGGGCGGCCGCTGCGAGGCGTGCGAGGGCGACGGCGTGAAGCTGGTGGAGATGCACTTCCTGGCGGACGTCTACGTGCCCTGCGAGGTGTGCGCCGGCAAGCGCTTCAACGAGGCCACCCTGCGCGTGCGCTACAAGGGGAAGAACGTCGCCGAGGTGCTCGACATGAGCGTGCGCGAGGCGATGGAGCACTTCGGCGCGCACCGCGACATCATGCGCGTGCTGCAGACGCTCCATGACGTCGGCCTGGGCTACATCCGCCTGGGGCAGCCCTCCCCCACCCTGTCCGGCGGCGAGGCCCAGCGCATCAAGCTGGCCCGCGAGCTGGCGCGCGTGGCCACCGGCCGCACCCTCTACATCCTCGACGAGCCCACCACCGGCCTGCACTTCGAGGACATCCGCAAGCTGCTGGCCGTGCTCAACCGGCTGGTGGAGGCGGGCAACAGCGTGCTCGTCATCGAGCACAACCTGGACGTCATCAAGAGCGCGGATTGGATCATCGACCTGGGCCCCGAGGGCGGCGCGGGCGGTGGCCTGATTCTGGCCGCCGGCACGCCCGAGCAGGTCGCCGAGATCGAAGGCAGCCACACCGGCCGCTACCTGGGCCACGTGCTCACCAAGGCCCGCAGGGCCCGCGTGGGCGTGCGCGTGGACGACCCGGCACCCGCGCCCGTGAAGAAGGGCGCGCGCGGCTGACGACGCACCGCGCAATGCCTCCTGGGAAAATGGAGCGGGGGGGCGGGGGTGCCTTCATTCACCCCCATCCCCCCGCACCACCTTGGAGGAAAGACATCATCTGAGATGATAGGGGTATTCCAATTCCTGTCAAACCCAGCCAGGCGACTTGAGTTGTATCAATAAATACACACGCCCACCGGAATGACGCAGGCAGTCGGGCGGGAGATTTCCGGCGTGGGTGCGGCCAGGGAAGCGCCGGGGAGCGCGGCGGGGCCGTCTCCGTTCGGTGGAGTCCCGGCGGCGCGTTGGGTAGGGTGCGGCTTCTCGGAATCTAGGAGCCCCCACCTTTCGTCACCAGGGAGCACCCCGTCGTATGGCCCAGGCAACCGCCGCGCAGCGCAGCAAGTTCCCGCCGCAAATCCCCTTCATCATCGGCAACGAGGCGTGTGAGCGCTTCAGCTTCTACGGGATGCGGAACATCCTCACGGTGTTCCTCATCGACTACCTGCTGCGCACGCAGATACCGGACACCGCGCTGCGCGAGGCCGAAGCGAAGAGCCTGATGCACACGTTCATGGCGGGCGTGTACTTCTTCCCGCTCATCGGCGGCTACCTGGCGGACCGCTTCTTCGGGAAGTACCGCATCATCCTGGGGCTGAGCCTGGTGTACTGCCTGGGCCACGCGTGCCTCGCCGTCTTCGAGGACAGCGTCACGGGGTTCTTCACGGGCCTGGCGCTCATCGCCATTGGCAGCGGCGGAATCAAGCCCTGCGTGGCGGCCATGGTGGGGGACCAGTTCAACGAGTCCAACAGCCACCTGGTGAAGAAGGTCTTCGCCATCTTCTACTGGACCATCAACTTCGGCTCGTTCTTCGCGTCGCTGTTCATCCCCCTGCTGCTCAAGCACTTCGGGCCGTCGGTGGCCTTCGGCATCCCCGGGGTGCTGATGTTCATCGCGACGTTCATCTTCTGGCTGGGCCGCCACAAGTACGTCCGGGTGCCCGCCACGGGCGCCAACCCGCACAGCTTCACCAAGGTGGTGTTCAGCGCGCTGCGCAACCGGGGCCAGGGCGGCGGCTGGCTGGACGGCGCGAGGAAGGAGCACCCCGAGGAGGCCGTGGACGGTGTGAAGGCGGTGTTCAAGGTGAGCGCGCTGCTGCTCCCCTTCGTGCCCTTCTTCTGGATGCTGTTCGACCAGAAGGCTTCGACGTGGGTGGTGCAGGCCCGGGCCATGGACCCGCAGGTGGGGCCTTTCACCTTCCAGGCCAGCCAGATGCAGTTCGTCAACCCGCTGCTGGTGATGCTGCTCATCCCCTTCCTGACGGCCGTCGTCTACCCGGCCTTCCAGCGCTTCGGCTGGGAGCTGACGCCGCTGCGGCGCATGCCCCTGGGGCTGGTGGTGGGCGCGCTGTCGTTCATCATCGCCGGCGTGTTCCAGGTGACGATGGAGGGCGGCACGACGCTGAACATCGCGTGGCAGATTCTCCCGTACATCGTGCTGACGCTGGGCGAAATCCTGATGTCCACCACGGGCCTGGAGTTCGCGTACACGCAGGCCCCTCGGGAGATGAAGGGCACCATCCAGAGCGTGTGGCTGGTGACGAACACGCTGGCCAACGTGGCGGTGGCCATCAGCTCCAAGCTGAACGTCTTCACCGGCTCCGGGCAGTTCTTCTTCTATGCCGGCTTCGCGCTGCTGGCCGCCGTGGGCATGGCCCTGGTGGCCCGCCGCTACGTGGTCCGCGACTACTACCAGACGTCCGCGCCCATCCCCACCGAGGAGCGCACCGCCGCCGGGGTGACGCCGGACTCGGCGAAGTCCGCGTAGGGCGCCAGCTGGCTTTGCGAATGGAAAACGCCGGCGCCCCTTTCGGGACGCCGGCGTCTTCACTTCAGGCCCTGCCGCCCGGGGCCGCTCAGGCCGCGGCCACCGAGCCGCCCTGCTGCTCGGACGGGGGCGCGGAGGGCTTCACCTCGTCCGTGCCGTGCATCATCCGCTTGAGGATGGGCGACACGATGAGCAGCAGCACGCCGGCGATGCCCGTTCCGATGGTGATGTAGAGGAACACGCCGAACTCGCCCAGCTTCTCCGAGTAGCCGCCGAAGACGCCGGCCAGCTTGTTGGCCGCCGCGTTCGCGAGGAACCACACGCCCATCATCGCGGAGACGATGCGCGCCGGCGCCACCTTGGTCACCATGGACAGCCCCACGGGGGACAGGCACAGCTCACCCATGGTGTGGAACAGGTAGGCCATCGCCACCCACCACGCCGCCGCCTTGCCCACCGAGGCGCTCTCACTGGAGGCGCCCAGCATGAAGAGGAAGCCGGTGGAGAGGAACAGCAGGCCCAGGCCCATCTTCACGGGGATGCTCGGGTCCTTGCCCCGCGCGGCCAGCCAGCTCCACAGGCCGGCGAAGACTGGCGCCAGCGCGACGATGAAGATGGAGTTGAAGTTCTGGAACCAGGTGGTGGGCACTTCCCAGCCCAGCACGCCGCGGTCCACCTTCGCGTCCGTGTAGAGGTTCATCAGGCCACCGGCCTGCTCGAAGCCCGTCCAGAAGGCGACGACGAAGAGCGCGATGATGAAGATGACGATGATGCGGTCGATTTCGTCGCGGCTGAAGCCCGACGACTTCTTCGGGGTGCCCGGCTTCGACTCGGCGTCGGTGACCATCTTCACCGGGACCAGGCCCACCTGCCCCAGCAGCTTGCTCTGCAGCGACAGGAAGGCAATCAGCCCCAGGAGCATGCCCACGCCGGCGGCGCCGAAGCCCCAGTGCCAGCCCACGCGCTCACCCAGCGTGCCGCAGATGAAGTTGCCGAGCACCGCGCCCAGGTTGATGCCCATGTAGAAGATGGTGAAGGCGCTGTCGCGGCGGCCGTCACCGGGCGCATACAGCCCGCCCACCATGGTGGAGATGTTCGGCTTGAAGAAGCCGTTGCCGATGATGAGGAAGCCCAGGCCCGCGTAGAACATCGTCACGCTGGGCAGGGCCAGGACGAGGTGGCCTATCATCATCAACACGCCACCGAGCACCACCGCCCGGCGCTGCCCCATGAAGCGGTCCGCGATGAAGCCGCCGGCGATGGGCGTCAGGTACACCAGGCCCGTATAGGTGCCGTAGAGACTGAGCGCGTCCGCGGTGGACCAGCCAAAGCCTCCGTTGACCTTGCTCGTGAGGAAGAGCACGAGCAGGCCCCGCATGCCGTAATACGACATGCGTTCCCACATCTCAGTGAAGAACAGGAGGTAGAGCCCTCGCGGGTGCCCCTTGCGGGCATCGCCCGCGGCTACGGTGCCTTGCATGCCGTGGTTTCCTTGAAAGGAGAGGTGCGACGAAAAAGTGGCGTGACTGTAGCAGACACGCGGGCCGTGCCCAGGAGGACACCTGAGCGGATAGGGAATTCCCCCTCTCCGCCGCCCGGACGCCGTGGGCCCGGGCGGGGCCTTTGCGTCCCGCGTCAGCCCAGGCGGCCGATGCGCGGCTCGGACGCGACGTCGGACATGCCGCCCGTGACACGGGGCGCCACGGGGCGCAGCGGCAGGCGGACCTCCACCTGCGTGCCCTCCCCTGGAACACTGCTCAGGGCGATGTTCCCTCCGTGCTGGATGATGATGCGGCGGCTGAGCGCCAGGCCCAACCCCGTCCCCTCGCCCGCCGCGCGGGTGGAGAAGAAGGGCTGGAAGAGCCGCTCCATGTCCTCCGGGCGGATGCCCACCCCGTCATCGCCGATGGTGACGACGGCCTCGTCGGCGGTGTTCGAGGTGGCGATGCGAACCCGGCCCTTGTCCCCCACCGCTCGCAAGGCGTTGTCCAGCAGGTTGAGCCAGACCTGATTCAGGGCGCCCGGATTGCCTCGCACCGGCTCCCCACAGTGGTACGCGCGCTCCACCTTGACGCCCGGCGGCACCTTCCACGCCAGCACGCTCAGCGTGGAGTCCAGCGACGAATCCAGGGACAGCACCACCGGCGTCTCACTGGTGCGCGTGAAGGAGAGCAGGGATTCGGCCAGGTGGCGGATGCGCTGGCCGCACTCCTCCACGACCTCCAGCATGGCCTTGCTCAGCTCCACGTCGGAGCCTCCGGCCGTCAGCATGTCCTTGAGCGGCAGCAGGGCGTTCATCAGCCCGTTGAGCGGGTTGCGCACCTCGTGCGCGAAGCCGGACGTGAGCAGACCGATGGCCGCCAGCCGCTCGTTCTCCGCGGCGCGCACCGCCGCCTCGCGCAGGCGGAGCTGGGTTTCGATGCGCGCCAGCAGCTCGTTCGGGCTGAAGGGCTTGCCCAGATAGTCATTCGCCCCGGTGCCCAGGCCCTCCACCTTGGCCGACACCTCCTGGCGCGCGGTGAGGAGGATGACGGGGATGTCCACCGTCTGCGGCTCATTGCGCAGGGCGACCAGCATCTGCAGGCCGGACATGACAGGCATCATCACGTCCGACACGATGAGGTCCGGCCGCTCGCGCAGCGCGCGCTGCCGCCCGTCGTCGCCGTTGATGGCCTCCAGCACCCGGTAGTGCTGGGCCAGCATCCTGGCGAGGAAGCTCCGAATCTCCGGGTCGTCCTCCACCACCATGATGCGCGCCGCTTCGGGCCCCGGCCCCGCATGGTCCCTGGCCGGCGGAGGCGCGGCGCCCAGGACGTCCGAGCCCGTCGGCTCCAGCGAGGGGAAGGCCCCGGAGATGCGGCGCTCCCGGCGCACGGGCATGACGGCCTGGCGGCGCTCGCGCAGGTCCTCGCGGATGTGGGCCGTGCCCTTGGGCAGCCGCACACGGAAGGTGGAGCCCTGGCCCAGCTCGCTCGTCACGCAGATGCCGCCCGCGTGCAGCTCCAGCGTCTCCTTCACCAGCGCCAGGCCAATGCCCGAGCCGCCAAAGCGCCGGGTGCCGCTGTTGTCCGCCTGGGAGAAGCGGTCGAAGATGACGGGGATGTCCTGCGGGGCAATGCCCTGGCCGGTGTCCTCCACCTCGACGTGCACGTCCGAGTCGTCCTCGCGCACGCGCACCGTCACCCCGCCCGTCTGGGTGAACTTCAGCGCGTTGCCCAGCAGGTTCTGGAAGACGATGTCCATGCGCTCGTGGTCCACATGGATGGGCGTCACCGTGGCGCCCTCCAGCCGGAGCGTCACGCCCTGCCGGTCCGCCATGGTGTGGAAGGGCGGCACCACGGTGCTGAGGAAGCCGAACAGCTCCAGCGGCTGGTAGCGAAGCCGCGCCTTGCCCGACTCCAGCTGCGCCAGGTCCAGCAGGTTGTTGATGAGCCGCAGCAGGCGCTGCGCGCTGCGCTCCATGTTCGTCACCAGCGGAGGCACCTCCGGGGGCAGCGACTCCGCCTGCTTCGCCAGCGCCTCCAGCGTCAGCAGGATGAGCGTGAGGGGCGTGCGCAGCTCGTGGCTCACGTTGTCGAAGAACTCGCTCTTGAGCCGGTCCAGCTCCTGCTGGCGCGTGAGCGACGCCTCCAACTTCGTATTGGCCTCGGACAGCTCCTGCGTCCGCGCGGCCACGCGGTCCTCGAGCGCCTTGTTGGCGGCGAAGATCTCCTCGTTGCGCAGCTGCAGGTCCTCCAGGGACGTCTGCAGTCCCTGGTGCTGCTCCGACAGCTTCTCGTCCTTGCGCAGCAGGGCCGCGCGCGTGTCCAGCCACGCCCCCGCCGCCACGCCCACCATGCCCAGGGAGCTGACCGCGAAGACGGGCGGCGCCAGGTCCAACGTGCCCGACAGCAGGCCGGCCACCATGCCCGCCATGCCCCCCACGATGTAGCGCCACGCCAGGGGCGGCAGGCTCTGCCAGCGGATGTCGTACTCGCAGCAGTCCGCCCCATCCACCTGGCAGCGCAGCTCCTTCACCTCCGCCAGGGGCAGGTTCCAGATGGCGGGGAACGCGGACAGGTTGCCCTGCCGCGCGCGGCAGAAGTTGCGGTCTCCTTCGCGGATGCGGCTGACGTAGCGCACCTGCACCCGCGAGTCGGTGAGCATGTCGATGTGGAAGCCGCCCACGCGGTTGTACGTGTGGTCCAGCTCCAGCGCGCGCTCGTAGACGCTGCGCGGCGTGGCCAGCGCCCTCATCATGTAATAGAGGAAGCCCACCGCCTCCGGGCTGGCGATGCTGCGCCCCGCCTTGGTCATGAAGTCCGGATCGCCGGAGTCCTTGTCGAGCACGTCGAAGAGCCGCTCGGTGAACCCCACGGAGACGAAGTTGGTGAGCGTCTCCACGTACGCCAACGACAGCGGCAGCGCCTCGCGCTGCCACACCCGCACCAGTCGGTCCCGGCCGTAGGTCCGCTCGTAGTACAGCATCACGCTGCGCAGCATCCGGACACTCAGCTCGGGGGTGTCGGGGGCTGACGTTGCGGAGGCCAGTTCCGCGGGGACGCTCAACGCTTCACTCCTTCGGTCGTCAACACCATCGCATATTTGAGGGTGTCGGCGTCGTCCAGGAGTGCGAGGAAGCGTTCGCAGAACGCGTCATAGGGGCCGGCGCCCCCGAAGAAGGGCTCGGCGAGCGGGCGCAGCGTCCGGAAGCGGATGACCCAGTCCTCGTGGAGCCGCGCGTCGGCCGCGCCCGCCGCCACGTAGAACGGGGAGACGTGCACGCGCACGTCCGCGAGCCCGGCCTTGCGGAACAGGTGGAACAGCTTGCGGCCCGCGTGCAGGTCGAAGCGCGCGGCGCGCAGCGCGGCCAGCAGCTTCTGGCTCTCCGCCTGGAGGTCCTCCGGAAAGGGCCAGTTCCACAGCCCCACCCCGTCGATGTCCGCCACCACCACGCGCCCACCGGGGCGGACCACGCGCACCAGCTCCGCCAGCGCGGGGCCGGGCTCCCCCAGGTACTCGAAGACGTACTGGCACCAGGCGTAGTCGAAGGCGTCGGCGGGCAGCCCCGTGTCCGGCAGCGCGCCCTGCCGCAATTCCACGTTGAGCCTGCCCGCCAGCAGCGCCCGGGCCGCCGCCAGGTGTTCGGCCTGTGGCTCGATGCCCACCACGCGGCCTGACGGCCCCACCACGTCCAGCATCTCCGAGGTGATGACGCCGGGACCACAGCCCACGTCCAGCGCGGCGTCCCCGGGCCTCAGTCCGGTGAGCTTCAGCCGGTCCGCGTAGGACGTGGCGCTCGCCTGCGCTTGCAGACGTTGCACCTCCTGGGCCGACTCCATCAGGTAGGTCATGCCGCGATGTCCTTGTCTTCCACCCGGCTGCCACCCCGGCCATGGGCCGCCAGCCGCTCGAAGACGGCGAGCAGGTAGGCGTTCCAGTCACGCACGAGCCGGCGGTGGGCCGTGAACTCCATCACCTTGCCCAGGTTGTGGAAACCCAGGGCCTCCAGGGCGGGCAGGTCCGCGTCCGAGGCCAGGCACTCCGCGGTGGAGCGGCCCCGCCGGGCCGAGTCCGCCACCGCGTGTGTCACCAGCGCCTGACGCACGGCCTCCGCCTCCAGCGCATCCGGCTCCACCATGACGAGCGAGAAGGCGTTGTACCACTCCGCCCAGAAGAGGCCGGGCGACGAGTCCTCCATGAGGACGAAGCCCTGGGGCCCGTCCTTGCCCTCCACCAGGGCGATGCCGCGCGAGCGCCGCAGCCGCGCGTCCGAGTAGCGCCCGCCCAGCGTCCC
>NZ_JAAIYB010000291.1 GCF_010894475.1 Myxococcus vastator | reverse complement strand
GCCGTGAGCGCTCCTCCGCGCTCGCCAGGCGTCCCTAGCTTGGCTGTAGGGGGCCTTTCCCATCACCGGCCCCACGGAGGAGAAAGCCATGCCCCTGGACCCTCGAAGTGAGCCTGCGCGAACAGGCGAAGGACGACCGCCCGGGCTGCCCCCAGGCCGGGTCAAGCAGCTACGGGCCCGCTTGCGCGGCCGGCTCGTGGGCCCCGAGGACGCGGACTACGAGGAGTACAGCCGCGTCTACAACGCCATGATTCACAAGCGGCCGGCGCTGATTGCCCGGTGCGCCGACGTGGCGGACGTCCTCGCGGCGGTGGAGTTCGCGCGCGAGCAGGGCCTCATGCTCGCGGTCCGTGGGGGTGGGCACAACGGTGCCGGCCTGGGCACCTGCGACGGAGGGCTCGTCGTCGACCTGTCGCTCATGCGCGGCGTCCGGGTCGCCCCAGATTCGGGCACCGTGCGTGTGGCGGGAGGCTGCGTCTGGGGCGAGGTGGACCATGCCACGCACGCCTTCGGGCTCGCCGTTCCCTCGGGAATCATCTCCACCACGGGCGTGGGTGGCCTCACCCTGGGGGGCGGCCTGGGCCACCTCACGCGCCGCTACGGCCTCACCATCGACAGCCTGCTCGGCGTGGACATGGTGCTGGCGGACGGGCGCTTCGTCACCGCGAACGCCGAACAGCACCCGGACCTGTTCTGGGCCGTGCGCGGCGGCGGCGGCAACTTCGGCGTCGTCACGTCCTTCCTCTTCCAGGCCCACCCGGTGGACACCCTCCTGGGAGGTCCAACGCTCTGGCCGCTGGAGCGCGCCGAGGAGGTGATGCGGTGGTACCGCGAGTTCATCGCCACCGCGCCCGAGACACTCACCGGCTTCTTCGCCTTCATGGTCGTCCCGCCCGCGGCGCCCTTCCCGCCCCACCTCCACTTGCAGAAGATGTGCGCGGTGGTGTGGTGCTACACCGGAGACCCGGCCCAGGCCGATGCGCTCTTCAAGCCCGTGCGCGCCATGGGCCCCGCGCTCGACGGCGTGCAGACCCTGCCCTACCCCGCGCTGCAGAGCATGTTCGATGCGCTCTATCCACCGGGCCTCCAGTGGTACTGGCGCGCGGACTTCGTGCGGGAGCTGGGGGACGAAGCCATCTCTCGGCACGTGGCGTTCGCCCACCGCCTGCCCACGATGCACTCCACCATGCACCTCTATCCCATCGACGGCGCGGTGCACCGGGTGGCGTCAGGCGACACCGCCTTCAGCTTCCGGGACGCGCGGTGGGCGGAGGTCATCGTCGGAGTGGACCCCGCTCCCGCCAAGGCCGGGGACATCACCGCCTGGACGAAGGACTACTGGGAAGCCCTGCATCCCTACTCCGCGGGCGGCGCCTACGTGAACTTCCTCATGGACGAGGGCCAGGCGCGCGTCCAGGCGACGTACCAGGACAACTACGCCAGGCTGGTGGAGGTAAAGGACCGCTACGACCCGGACAACCTTTTCCGCGTGAACCAGAACATCCGCCCCAGCAGCGGCGCGCCGCTTCGCCATTAAGCCACCATTCCCTCGCGCCCTCGCTCGCCCGGAGCGGCCTCGGTTGGTACCTTCCGTGCCCGCGAGTTCGCTCCACCCCCCATCGCGAGGAGAATGCAGCATGGCAACGGGCTTCGAGGCTTACAGGATGGAGGACCCCACGCTCCTGGCGGGCGTGAAAGAGGCCCTGCTGCAATCCTACTTCGCGGACTTCGACCCGGGCTTTCTCAAGACGCCGGCGGGGCAGTCGGACATCGCGGACCACGTGGATGGCCGGTACAACCGCTGCGTTGACCACGTGCTGCCCTGGCTCGCGAGGTACGCGCAGCTGGGCAAGGCGGACATCGTCGAGCTGGGCTGCGGCACGGGCTCCAGCACCGCGGCCTTCGCTCAGGTCGCCCGCCATGTCACGGGGTACGACATCCACGCGCCCTCCGTGCGCGCGGCCGAAAGCCGCATGAAGGCCCTGGGATTGCGCAACGTCGCCATGAGCGTCGTGGAGCCCGCGCGGTTGCTGGAGACCCTGAAGCAGGAGAACCCCAACGGCGCTGACGTCTTCGTGCTGTACGCGGTGCTCGAACATCAGACGCCCGCCGAGCGCCTGGAGACGCTCCGCACCGGGTGGGAGCTGCTGCGGCCGGGAGGCCTGCTCGTCGTCGTGGATACGCCCAACCGGCTCGTGTACTTCGACGCGCACACGTCCCTGATGCCGTTCTTCCACTTCCTGCCCCCGGAGCTCGGGTGGCCATACGCCTCGCGCTCCCCTCGTGAGAACTTCCGCGAGGCCATGGCGCAGGTGTCCGCCGAAGACGCCCCCATGCTGCTGACCCGATGGGGCCTGGGCGTCAGCCACCATGAGCTCGAGCTGGCACTGGGGGACATCGACTCCGTGCTGGTGGGGACGGGCTTCGAGCCGGAGGTGCTCGACATGTTCCCCGTCACACTCGACGAAGAGCTGCTGCGTCTGTACGTGGAGAAGAGCGGCGCTCGCGTGCCCCTGGCGTTCACCCGGAACACGCTCAACTTCGTCCTGCGCAAGGGCGACAACGCCGACCTCATCGCCCGCCAGCCTCCGCCGCCTCCGGTGCGATACCTCGTCGACGAGACATCCCACGCGGCCCAGGCGCAACGCATCCACGCGCTGGAACAGCGCGTCCGGGAGCTGGAAGCACACATCGCCACCCCGCCCCTGCGGCACCAGCTCGCCGATAAACTCAACGGCGCCCTCAAACAGACGGCCCTTCACCGTCAGGCCCGGAAGCTCGTCGAGTGGTCGGTGGACCGCGTCAAGCGCGGCGCGCGCTGAGCCCTGGCGACGAAGCCCGTGAAACACAATATCCTGGCAATTCAGCACCCGGGAATCACCGACTGTCGATGAAACACATACGGACAGAGGTCGAGCGGCCGAGCGGGGTGAAGCAGACCCATTTTACAGGAGCGTCCCCCGCACCCGAGGATGGACGCATCCATGCGTCACCTCCGCATTCCGACTCACGCGCCGGCGCTTCACGTCTCCTCCGGTGTTTCACCTGTCTCACCTGCCGTCGCACGCCTGTCTTCACGACGCGCGTCGTGGTGCTGGGTGCTGCCGTTCCTCCTGATACTCTCCACCTCCGCGTGGGCGGACACGGGACGGCCCGGCGTCGACTTGAACGAGGGCTGGCGATACCGCTGGGGAGACTCCCCGCCGGGCCCCGCCGACGTGCCAGCCTGGGCCCTGGAGTCTGGGGATGAGCAGGCGTGGCAGCCCGTGGCGCCCCTCCGCGAGCCGCCGGGCCGGGGCGCGCGCAACTTCCTCTGGCTGAGCATCCCCATTCCCCAGGAGCGGTGGCTGGAACCCGCGCTCTACCTGGGCACGGTGGCCAGTGCCTTCGAGGTCTACGCCAACGGCCAGCGCGTCTACACGAGCGGGCGGCTGAATCCCTCGGGCACGGAGGAGACAGACAACCTCGCGTGGCGGCTCATTCCCCTGCCACCCACGGTGGAAGGCACGCGCCTGCTGCTGCGAATCCAGAGCAGCGGCCCGCTCATCGGCGTGGGAGGCGCGGCCCGGGTGGGGGCGCACCATCAACTGCTCGCGACGGTGACGCGCACGGGCCTGGCGCCCTTCGTCATGGGCGTGCTGCTGTTCATCATCGCCGGTGCCGCCGCCGTGGGCGCCCTGGTGCGGCGCCAGGCGCAAATGCTCCTGCCGCTCACGCTCTTCGCGGGCGGCTCGGCGGCCATGCTGCTGGGCACGAGCGGCCTGATTCCCGCGCTCTGGGGTGCCTATCTGCAGGGAAGCCAGCTCACGTTGGTGGGCTCGTACTGCATCCTGCCCGCGCTCGCCTGGTTCATCTCCGACAGCGTCCTGGAGAACCGGATGCGCTGGTTCCGTTGGAGCGCCTGGGCCACCTGCGTGCCGGCCGCCGTTCAGGTCATCATCGTGATGGCCGACCTGGGGCTGGCGCAGCGGTACCTTGGCCTCTTCGTCGTCTATTCGGTCCCCTGCCTGCTCGGGTGCGTCATCGTCGCGGGTATCTCGGCGTGGCGAGGCAACCCCGACGCGCGAATCTTCTCCATGGGCCTGGGCGTGTTCTTCGGTGTCGTCCTCCACACCACGCTGCCGGTGCTCGGCCTGGTGGAGTCCACGGGCTCGCTCATGCACTGGGGCTTCGTGGCGCTCACGCTCTCGCTGGTGGGCATCGTCGTCCGCCGCTCGGCGTTGATGGTGCGCGCGCTCGAGTCGCACACGCGTCAACTCGAGGAGCGGCGCCATGAGGTGAAGCGGCTCGCCCAGGACATGGGGAGCGGCGCCGGCGAGCTGGCCACGGTGGCGCAACAACTGCGCACGTCCAGCGAGGTGCAGACGGCGGGTGTCAGCCGGCAGGCCGCGGCGCTCCGGGAGGTGGAGCAGACGGTCCAGGAAATCCGGCAGGGCTCCCTGGTGACGGCGGACAAGGCGCGCCTGCTCGCGGGCTCCATTGAGACCGCGGAGGAGGCGGGGCGCGACGGCGGCGCGGCCATCACCCGCACGTTGACCAACCTGGAAGCCATCCGCCAGGAGGTCTCCGAGATGGCGAGCAGCATCCTCGCGCTGGACACGCGCACCCGTGAAATCTCCAGCATCGTGGACACCGTGAAGGGCCTGGCGGACCAATCCAATATGCTGGCCATCAACGCCGCCATCGAGGCCGCGCGCAGCGGGGAGCACGGCCGGGGCTTTGGCGTCGTGTCGCGCGAGGTCCGCAGCCTCGCCGACCAGTCCATCCTGGCGACCCACCGCATCCGCGAGGTGCTCGACGGCGTGAGCCTGAGCATGCGGGAGACGGCGAAGATGAGTGAACAGGGTGAGCAGCGCGTGAAGGCGAGCCTGGACGCGGTGCGCGTCTCCGGCGCCCAGCTCCAGCGGCTCACGGCCATCATCGACGACACCGGCACCAGCGTGCGGCAAATCTCCGCGGCGGTGGCGCAGCAGGACGCGGGCACCTCCCAGATTGCCCTGGCCATCCAGGAGCTGTCCGCGCAGATGCAGCACACGCTGCGCACCGTCGAGGAGACGCAAAGGGTGTCAGGCGCGGTGCAAACGCTGGCGGAGAACATGGCCGGCACGGCGCGCATCGCGCTCGAGGCGGGCACGCTCGATGACTGAGCATGCCCCGTAGCGCGCCATGGCCTGGCGACACGCCGCTGTCGCCGCATGCCACGGAACACGCGCGCCTCCGACCTCAGCGGACGCAGAGGGTAGGCCCGGCGCCCGAGCCCCTGCCTGGCCCACCCCGCGCATGAAGCGGCGCATCCCGGAATACCGGCTCCGGCTCGCCGGGCATTGAAGCGTCCTGCGCACGGATGCGTGGAGCCCTCCCAGTCAATGGCCGCCCCTCCGCCGTGTCCTCACCCTGGCCTCGCGTCAAAGGGAGGCGGCTCATGAAGGGTTGGCGGCTGGGTTGTGCAGCACTCGCGGCGTGGTGGTGGGTTGGGTGCATGGGCGGACCCGACGAGCAGGCAGACAGCTTCGGGGAACAGGAGACGTCGGAGTCCGTCGAACAGGGAAGCGTCGAAGCGCAGTGGAAGGACGCGGAGCAGAAAGTCTATTCAGAGAACTTCGGACGAGGCGCGGGCCCCGAGTGGAGCCACCGCACCGTGTCCCGGACGACGAAGGGCGAACGAAAGTTCCTGGGGCCCTTCAGCGAGCAGGAAGTCACGCTCAGCCTGACCAGCCTGCCGGACCATGACGAGGTCGAGGTCCAGCTGGAGCTGTTCGTCTTCAAGCCACGGGACGGTCACGCCGCGACGTGGGGGCCGGACCGCTGGGTCGCCAGCGTGGACAACGGTCCCGTCCTGCTGGATGCCACCTTCTCCAATGACGCCGCGCCGCGCGACGCACGCCACGGCAACCGTGAGTACACCATCCATCCCCTGTCCTTCACCTTCCGGCACACCGGAGAGCGGCTGACACTCCGCTTCGCGGACTCGAATCGAGGCGAGTCCAAGAAACGGTGGGGCCTGGACTCGGTGAAGGTGAAGGTCCGGAAGAAGGTGGGCGACCTGCTGGTCAGCAACAACGTGGACAGCAGCGTGCTGCGCTACGACGGGAAGACGGGCGCCTTCGTGGGCGTCTTCATCCCGTCTGGCGCCGGCGGGCTCGACAATCCGCAGGAGCTCCTCTACGGCCCCGACGGCAAACTCTACATCGCCAGCTTCACCAGCAGGGAGGTGCTGCGCTACGACGGGAAGACGGGCGCCTTCATCGACGTCTTCGTGCCCGAGGGCAGTGGCGGGCTGGGCTTCCCCGGAGGCCTCGTCTTCGGCCCTGATGGCAACTTGTATGTCGCCGACAGCTTTGGCGGCACCAACAGCGTGCTGCGCTATGACGGGACGACGGGCGCCTTCATCGACGTGTTCGCTTCGGGCGGCGGACTGTTCGTTCCCCAGAAGATGGCGTTCGACAAGCAGGGGAACCTGTTCGTCGTCAGCATCCTCGGCAACAACGTGGTGCGCTACGACGAGAATGGCGCGCCCTTCCCCGCGGCCGGACAGCCCGGCGCCATCCTCATCCCAGACATCGAGTCAGTGACGATTGCCATTGGCAAGGACCACAAGCTCTACGTTGGCACCACGCCCGGAGATGACGTCCTGCGCTTCAACGCCAGGACGGGCGCCTTCATTGACGTCTTCGCCGAGCCGGGGAGCGCTGGACTGGTTGACTACGTGGACATGGAGTTCGGTCCCGATGGCAACCTGTACATCCCGGACTTCCTCCCGGCCTCGGTGTTTCGCTTCAGCGGGAAGACGGGGAACTTCATTGACGTCTTCGTGCCGGCTGGAGCCGGCACCGGTGCGGCCACCCTGACGTTCATGCCCTCGCAGCGAAAGAAGCCGCATGGGTACGAAGCGGACTGAGCGCCGCCAGCACCCGAAGGCTGGCGGGGCGTGTCGGTTCGGGGGGCGGGCCTGAGGCGTTGTCGGGTGTTTGCGATTCCGTGAGGAGCCCTCATGACTCCGAGGGGCCGTCTCGAAGCTCCGGCGCCTTCCGGTGCGCGCCGCGCTCGCCAGCCGCGGACGCGGCGCCGCCACGTCGACGACGGCGGCGGCGCGGCGGAGGGTTTCCAGCGGCGCCTCCCAGCTCGCGCAGCACCCGCGCCCGGACTCCACCCTCCAGGCGGAGCTCCTGCATGAGCGCCTGCGCCTGCCGGCCTCCGTTCGGATGGCGCAGGGCCTCGCACAGCCGCTCGACGATGTCGATGCGCAGCGCCACGCTCCCCAGCACCTCGTACCCGTAGGCCCGCGCGTCCCGGCGGTCCAGCTCGGAGCGCTGAAGCACGGGCTCTCGTGGCACCCCGGTGGGAGCTGGCCGCTGGAGGAACAACGACGTCAGCATGCAGCGCCGCTCCAGCGCATGCGGGGTGAGGGCCTCCGCGACATAGACGAAGCGGTGTCCCTCGCGGACGCCTTGCTCCATCAAGCGCGCGTGGGCCTCCTCATCCAGCAGTCGCCACTGCTCATGCGCCTCGCCTCGCGTAATCACGCCCAGGCCCTCGGACAGGCGGTACGCGAGCCCACGCGCCGCCGCGTTGCGCCCCGCGCCGGAGAAGGACTCGGCGGGAAAGCCGCCCATGGCCTCGGTGACGAGGTCCCGCGCCAGCGCCAGCAGTCGCCGCTCCAGCCGCTGCCGCGCGCCGCCCGTCCAGACCTCCGGCTCCGCCAGCGCCAGCAAAGGGGAGCGGCGATCCGTCCCGCGAACGAGCCGCGCCAGGGGCTCGCCTTCGAAGGAGATGGCGCCCGTCGCATCCACCTGGAAGGCGTCATGGCCCGCGTCCACCACCCGCTGGACGAACTGCTCCTCCGTCATCGCGAAGCCCTCGGCGCCCGGCAGCTCCTCCAGCAGCTGCCCCAGCCTGGCGAAGGGGCTGGCCGAACCGGACGGAGGCCGCGCGGTGGCCTTCACGAAGCGCCGCGTGCTGCGCCTCGCGGCGCGCTGCACGAAGCGCTCGACGAGCCGCTCATGGAGCGCGTCTCCCAGCGCATCCTCGATGCCGCGCGTCCGCTCCTGCCAGTGCTCCGCCTCGTGCAACCACCCCGGCCGATGGCTGATGTACGTCCAGATGCGGATGGCCGCCAGCCGGTCCATCAGCGTGTGGAGGTCTCCGGACACGTCGTCGAGCGGCGCCACCTGCCTGTTCAGCCAGGCGGCGTCCAGCTTCCCGTCCCCCGCGGTGAGCTGCAGGAAGGTCTCACGCAGCAACGCGACATGCTGGCCGAAGAGCCCCTTGCGGAAGTCGGGTATCTGGCAGACCTGCCACAGCAGCTCCACCATGGCCGGCCCGGTCGCCACGTCCTGGATGGCCGGGACACGCGAGAGGTCCTTGAGCGCATCGAAGTCATCCGCGCGCTCCACCCGGATGAAGGCCGTGTGGCCCGGCGCGCGCGCCAATGAGTCCAGCAGGGCCTCCGGGCTCGAGAAGTCGAGCGCGGCATTGCGCCAGATGAGGCTCCGGACCGCCGGGAAGCGGTGCGTCTCGATGGCGGAGACCACCCGCGGCGACAGCTCCGGCAGCGTGTTCAGCGTGCCGAAGCTCCCGTCGTTCAAGTGACGTCCGGCGCGGCCCGCGATCTGCGCCAGCTCGTCCGGGTAGAGCTCCCGCTGGTCGGCGCCGTCGAACTTGGACAGCGCGGCAAAGGCCACGTGGTTGAGGTCCAGGTTCAGCCCCATGCCAATGGCATCCGTGGCCACCAGGTACTGCACCTCTCCAGACTGGTACATCGCCACCTGGGCGTTGCGCGTCCGGGGAGACAGCGCGCCCAGCACCACGGCCACGCCGCCCCGGAGGCGCCGGAGCGATTCGGCCAGCTCATAGACGCGGTCCGCGGAGAACGCGACCACCGCCGACCGGGGCGGGAGGCTCTTCAGGGAGCGATGCCCCGCATACCGAAGCTGCGACAGCCGGGTGGCGCGCTTCACCGACGCATGGGGGATGAGCGTCTGGACCATGGGCCGCATCGTGTCCGCGCCCAGGAACCAGGTCTCCTTGCGTCCCCGGGCGTGGAGCAGCCGATCCGTGAAGACGTGCCCGCGCTCGCGGTGAGCGGCGAGCTGGATTTCATCCACCGCGAGGAAGTCGACGGGCCTGTCGGTCGGCATCGCCTCGACGGTGCAAATCCAGTAGTCGGGGCGCGGGGGCACGCGCTTCTCCTCCCCCGTCATCAGCGCCACGCGGCCCTCGCCCACCCGAGCGGTCACCCGGTCGTAGACTTCACGGGCGAGCAGGCGGAGCGGCAACCCCATGATGCCCGAGCCGTGCTCGAGCATCCGCTCGATGGCTCTGTAGGTCTTCCCCGTGTTCGTGGGCCCCAGCTCCGCCACGACGACGGACGACCGGCTGGACGGGCTGGAGTTCATCCACGGATTCTAACCTCGGCCGGGCCCCTCCGCCCGGCTCCCAAATGGGAGATTCCCGGAGCCGGCGGCTCAGTGAATGCGCAGGGCCAGCTTGCCCAGATGGTGCTTGCTGGCGGCTTCGAGCGCGCGGCCCGCCTCGTCCAGCCGGTACACCTGGAAGACCTCGACATGGAAGGGCGCTGCTTCGATGAGCCGGTTGAGGCGCGTGAGGACCTCTGCGTTCGACTCGCCATTGTAGGACGTCAGCTTGACGCCCTCGGGGGCCCGCGGCTCCGGCTCCACGCCATGCGGGTAGGCGATGTGGCCTCCCTTCTTCACGGCTTGCAGCGCCGGCTCCCGGCCCTCTCCGCCCGCGAGCACCAGCGCCGCGTCGAGCCCGTCCGGCGCGAAGTCCCGAATCGCCTTCGCCACGTCCTCACCACCCCGCCCGTCCACCGCCTTCTCCGCGCCCAGGCGCTTCACCAACGCCACGCCGTCCGGCCCCGAGGCCACCGCCAGGACCCGCGCCCCCAGACGGCTGGCGAGCTGCACCGCCAGATGGCCCACGCCGCCGCTCGCGCCGTACACCAGCAGCGACATGCCCTGACGAACGTTCAGCGCGTCCTGCACGCCCTGAAGCGCGGTGATGCCGTCCGCCGCCAGGACGCCCGCCTGTTCCGCGCTCAAGCCCTTGGGCACGAGCGCCGTGTTTTCGGCCTTCACCACCGCGTACTCGGCGAAGAACCCGCCCTTGTCGTTGAGGAAGCCGGAGCCGTACACCCGGTCGCCCACCTGACGGATTTTGACGCCCTCGCCCACCGCCACGATGGTGCCGGCCCCATCCGTCCCCAGCACGTAGGGGAAGGACGACTTGCCGGGCTTGAGCGACTCCATCTCACCCTCGCGCTCCGCGGCGTCCCAGCTGCCGACGCCCGCGGTCTCCACCTGGATGAGCACCTCACCCGGGCCGACGGGTGGAACGGCCACCGTCTTCATGCCCAGCACCTCTGGCCCACCGAAGCGGTCGATGGCGGCGGCCTTCATCTGCAACGGAATGGATGTCTTCATGGCGGCTCCTCGCGGGCGGTGTGCACACGCCCCGACAGGGTTCTTCCGGAGCGTGGGCATGCTCCCCGCGAAATGCAGAGGACACCCACGGCGCCGCGAACCGGGGGCCGCATGCCTGCCCCTCCGGCACCCGGTCCGAGGAGCAGCGACCCACGCAGGAAGCCCCCTCCAGACCGCGAAATCATGGGATAGGTACGTTCGTCCATACCGCCAGCGGCACCGTGAGGCCTCGTACCTCCTGCCGCATTCCCGGAGACCCCGTGGCGCCCCGTAGAGATGACCCCGCGCGCAGGGCTCGTGCTCGCGGCCGCGCCGTGCTGGAGCGGTTCGTCGAAGCCAGGATGGCGCACGAGCGCGACGCCTTGATTGAGCGGCTGTTCATCCACATCAGCCTCGACCTGCCCCGGGACGGCGTGCGCCACCTTCTCTCGCTCGCCCCCTGACCCGCCATGCCGCCCTCCACC
>NZ_JAAIYB010000290.1 GCF_010894475.1 Myxococcus vastator | reverse complement strand
GTGTTAATGTGTTGGCGGGGCCTGACACCGTTTTTAGGAGTGCGGTCACTCGGTGATACGTTTGAGTGACCTCCTCAGTGATCTCCAAGATTCGTCGATTGTGCTGCAGAGCTGTCGCTATATCGTCTACTGTCACCGCTGCCTGCATCGACTGCGCGAACAGTACATCGAGTTCCGCTACTCGTATTGTGAGTTCTTCAATGTGGTCGGCGGCAGTATGTGCAGTCGCTGATACGAACATCCCCTTGACCCAGGCTTGATGTCCTTCAAGCTTAGGTATTCGTTGTAGCCCTCGTTGAACCTCGGGCGCTTGGAGGCGGGCGAGTGCCTCAGAAATGCGAGTGATACTCTGGGTCCGACGTTCCTGTCTGCGCGCCGCTAGGGCGCCGAGAGCTCCGTACAGCGAGGACAGTTGGGCCCACTCAAGCGCCTCGTCATCGAGTTCCTCAATCGAGCGTAGAAATGAAGTAAAGAGCGTGGATGTTAGCGGACTCGGAGTTGGTGTATCCTCAGGACCAATCAGGACTGGGGAAGTGGAGGGTTCAGCTCCATTCTCTTCTAGCTTATGATGGACGATAGGTGCGACGCACACCATGAAGAGCATTAGGCGTGCATTTTCGAATGATGCGCCGCTTAGTTCAGAAAGTTCTCTCCCTAGCGCGTCGAGTTGGTCGGTAGTCCATTTGGCTGGCCATCCACGAGGCGGGCGTTGCCCCGACCCTTGGGCGAGTATTTCCGACGATCGAGCTGTGAGCCCTTTGCTAGTTGCGAAGCGAAGAGCAGACGCGTGTAGCTCGGTATTTTGGTGTGCCCAGAGCGCGGCGCTGGAGAATCCCACGCGTGAACCGGTGCGTACCGCACTGATAAAGTCGCGGGTATTGCGGCGCAACAACGCAGGCTTCACGCTAGCCTCGTTGCGAATTCCGCCCATTGGTAAGCGTGCGTGCCGCGCGTACTGTAGGACGTTGGTGTTGAAGGACTCGCGTAGGGCAGTAGGGGCCTGGTCGCGGTAACCAACCGCAGTCGTCCACACCGTGCTCGCTAAGCTTACATTCTGGAGCAGGTCGGAAAGCTGCAGTGCTGCCGCAGGTGCCATCTCTGGTTGCTGGATGCCCGTGCTCAAGGTATTCCCCCGATGTCCTCAGTAGCATGTGCCTAGCTACTGTGAGGTGCCGTGAATGCTGTTGCCGAGGAAGGCGTGTGCCTACCGCCACCTCCTGTCCTTTCATCATGACGTAAGTGCCGCTGCGGGGGAAGTAGCCATCGCAGTGCGTGATTGTGATTCGTAAGGGGTCGTTGTGCCCCTTCCTGGTGTGGGGGTGACCCACCCGCGGAGGAGTAGATGTCGCAATATTGGTCGGTGTTATTGTGGATTGTTCTGATTTTCAGATTTCGGCGCTTGCGAACGCCGGAGGACAAGAGGTTGGTCTTGTGTTTTGCCCGGAATGGGCGACGGGAGGAAGCCGTTTGATTTGTTGTCGTAGTGCCTGCGATTGAGGTGATCAATTGCTCAAGGGGGGCTCGTCTGAGGGGCCGTTGGGCTGCGAACGGTGGGCCTTGCCACGCTCGGCGTCGACCGGGAACGGACTAGAAATGCTGGGACGTGGCCACGCCAGACCCGAGAGATTCGCGTATCGCTAAACCCGGGCAACTTCAGTAGGCTTCACCACCCATCGGTGTCGGCCGAGTCTCTGACCGGACTCGATACCGCGCTGGGCAATGCACGGAGTGATGTCGCAGGCACGCAGCTCGCGCCGGATGTCGGCGAAATCGTAGCCCTTGTCTCCGTGCGCCTTCTTCGGCCGCTTGCGCGGCCGACCGCAGCGACCGTTGTGGACGGGGGGATGGCGTCGATGAGCGGCAGCGCCCGCTGGTTATCGTGGAGGTTCGCTGCCGACAGCAGCACGGACAAGGGGCTGCCTCTGCAGTTTGTCACAATGTGATGCTTGCTGCCCTTTCCCTCTGTCGGTGGGACTCGGGCCCGTTTCTGGGCCCCCTTTTTCGTCCGGATGCTGCCCGAGTCGAATGCCGCACGGCTCCAGTTGCTGCGACCCCGGATGCCAGGTTCGTCGAGGAGCCGCTGTTGGAGCCGCTCAAACGCGCGAGCGCGGGTCCACTCCTCAAGCCTACGCGAGCAGATGGTGTCACTCGCCCCGAACACCTCGGCTGGCAGGTTCTCTCGCGCGATGCCTGTCTTCAGCACGAAGAGGATGCCTCGGAGCGCCGACCGTTCATCGCACTTTGGCCGCCCTCGCCGGTTCTGCGCCTGTTGCGGGGCAGCAGCGGGCCCGCCCTCGTCAAGAGCACGTCGGACACTAAGGCCTTGGCTCAGGTCGCGGCCGAGGTGCGCCGGGGCCTCGGTGCGGCACCGGCGCGCCGGATGAGGTCGCGAAAGGAAAGCATCGCGGGGTCGGCGTGGGTTCGTTCGTGCCAGCACAGGTTGATGGTGAGGGTGAGCGATGGCACCGGGCTCTGCACGCTGCGGAGGCCGAGGCGAGGGCCGAGCCGAGAGAGCAGTGAGGCGGGCAGGGTGGCGACCAGGTTGGTCTCCGCGACCACGGCGGCGGCGGCACTGAAATTCGGCACCACCAGCGCGACGTCGCGAGCGATGCCGAGCCGGGCGTAGGCGCCGGGCAGCGCGCGGTAGCCCTTGCCGGGGGCCACCTGCACCTCGACGTGGCGCAAGCTGGCCAGTGCGCTCCTGGAGACACGCTCTCCTGCCTGGGGATGATTGCGGCGCGCCACCAGCACGGTGCGCTCCCGGTAGAGGGGCTCCAGATGCAGGCCGGGGGACTTCTCGCCCACCGCGATGGCGACGTCGACCTCGGTGCTGGCCAGGCCGCCTCCCGTGAGGAAGGTGTCGATGCCCATCACCCGCAGTCGGGCGCGAGGCATCTCAGCGGCCAGCAGCGTGGCGATGCGAGGCAGTCGCACCATTTGTCCGGAATCGGCGATGGCGAGCGAGAACTCCCGCGTGGTGGTGGCGGGGTCGAAGTCCGCACCGTGAACGGCGTGGTCAAGGTCTCGGAGGGCGCGGGTCAGAACGGGGGCCAGCGCCACTGCGCGGGGCGTGGGGACGATGCCGCGGCCACTGCGGGCGAACAGCGGGTCGCCAAGCGCGACGCGCAGCCTGGCCAGTGCGTTGCTGATGGCCGACGGCGTGACATGGAGGCGGCGAGCGGCCCGCGCGACGCTGCGCTCGGTGAGCACGGCGTCGAGCACCACCAGCAGGTTGAGGTCGAGGGCGGAAATGCTCATGCATGGTGAGGATACCCCTCACGAACAATCACTATCCGAAAATGATGAAGCGCCCCATGAAGAGGCCATGCGAAGGATGAACCTGCTGCTCCCGCTCCTCTCGGTCGCGCTCATCGCGTGCTTGCGCGTGGCGACCCCTCCCATGCCTCTGGAGACAGCCATGCGTGACGTCAACGTCCTCGATTCCCACATGGCCTATCGGGAGGCGGGGCGCGGCCCTTCGGTGGTCTTGCTCCATGGAAACCCGACCTCGTCCTATGTCTGGCGCGACGTCATCCCCCATCTCTCGGACCGCTACCACGTGCTGGCGCCCGACCTGATTGGCATGGGCGACTCGGGCAAGCCGGACCTCGCCTATCGCTTCGCCGACCACGCCCGGTATCTCGACGCCTGGTTCGATGCGCTCGACCTGCACGACGTCGTGCTCGTGGGCTACGACTGGGGCGGCTCGCTGGCCATGGACTGGGCCGCTCGCCACCCCGACAGGGTCCGCGGCCTCGTCGTGTACGAGACCTTCCTCCGCTCACTCGAGTGGAGCGACTACCCACCGCAAGGCGCCGAGTTGTTCAAGAACCTGCGGACGCCCGGCGTGGGGGAGACCCTGGTGCTGGAGCAGAACCAGTTCCTGGCCCGGTCGCTGGGGGTCGGCGTCAAACGGGGCCTGACCGCGGCTGAAGCCGCGGTGTACGCGGCGCCCTATCCTGACGCGCCTTCACGGCGCCCGTTGTTGGCGTGGCCGCGGGAGATTCCCATCGAGCATCAGCCGGCGGACATGATGGCGGTGCTGGAGCGCTATGTCGCTTGGATGGGCGCGTCGCCGGAGGTCCCCAAGCTGCTGCTCACCTTCGACAGTCCGACGCCGCTCGGCGCTCCGTCCGTCGTCGAGTGGGCGCGTGGCCGGTTCGCCAACCTCGAGGTCGTGGCGCTCGGCGCGGCCGGCCACCACGCGAGTGAGGACCTCCCGGATGACATCGGACGGGCCATTGCCCATTGGCTTCGCCGCCTGGCGCGGGGTCGTTCCAGCTGAGCCTGCCTGTTGAGCCACCTCAGGCTTGCTGGCCATCCGATAAAGCCGGGTCATCAGTCGTGCTTTGTGGGGACGTGAAGGCGGGAAGCTGGCAGGCAGGGGTCAGTTCCGGGCGCCAGTCCACAGGGCTGCTTCACTGTGGTGACGCGGCAAGGCAAGCTGGCCGCCGTGTCGCGGCGCGCTCAACTGATTCTCATGCTCCTGGTGTCGGGGCTCCTGCACGTCGCGCTCTTCGCGGCGCTGTCGAGCAGTGAGCCCAACGACCGCCAGCGCCGCGTGACACCGCGTGCCGTCGAGATGGAGGTCGTCTACCAGGACGTGACGCCTCCCCCCGAGCCGCCAGCGCTGGAGCCCCGCCAGCCGCCTCCTGACGAAGCGCCTCCGAAGAAGGAGGACCCGCCTCGCCACGCGGAGCGTCCGCGCCCGGCCGCGCCGGAGACGCCTGTCACGTCCGCGCCGCCTCCGCCGGACGTCGCCCCCGCGGGCCCTGGCGAGCCGCCGCCAGCCCTGGCGCAAGAGGATGTCCCGCGGCCACGGCAGCGCCCCAACCTGGAGCCCCAGGGCTTGCTGGGAGGCGGCCTGCTGCGCGGCGGCCCGCCTTCGACGGGGCGGACGCTCCGCCCGGGTGAAGCCCCTGACCCGAAGGCGCTGGCGGCCCGGCAGGCCGAGGAGGCCCGGGTGCGGGTGGACGGCTGGGCGCAGGACGCCGCCGCGAGCGCGCGTGCGTCGAGCGGCGCCACGCATCCCTACTTCGCGGCGCTGCGGGAAGGCTTCGCCAGGCAGTTGGTGAACCCGCCACCCCCGGACCTGAAGGTGTTGGGCTCACGGATGAAGCGCGAGCAGGTGGAGGCCATCGCGCGCTTTGGAAAGACAGGCAGCCCCAGGGTCGCCGAGCCCCGGGACCAGCGTCTGGAGCAGCGCAATCGCCTGCAGGCGGCCGTCGAGGCCGGGCGCGCGGCCAACATGTACATGGCGGACGTCACCACGCCGGTGCTCGCGCTCGCGGCCATCGTCGAGGTCTGGCAGGCGCGCGACGGGAAGCTGCTCGACCTCAAGGTGCTCGAAGGCTCCGGCGATCCGAACTTCGACACCTGGGCCGTGTCCCAGCTCCAGGAGGCGCTCGCCAGCGCCGAGGCGCCGAAGGCTGGAGGCGGCCTGGGCATCCGGGATGATGGCATGCGCAGCCGATGGCGGCTGGAGGAGTACCTTGGGAATCCGCGCGTGCAGATTCACCTGATTGGCGTCTACTGACCCAGCCGGAGGCCGGGGCGCTCGTCCTCCAGCATGAAGTCGATGATGGCCTTCCACGTGGACTCGAACTGGGGCCTGCGGAAGCCGGAGCCGGAGATGAGCCAGTCCACGTGCGGGGGCTGGTGCGCGGGCTGGTCGAAGTGGCCAATCGCGTCCAGGTGGTCCGCGCGCACCGCGGCCAGCACCCGGCCATGCACCTGGGAGCGCGTGGGGACGATGCCGTCACACGCCGTGGGCCCGGGCATCGCGCCATACGCCTGCACCAGCGCCGCCGTCTGCGCGGGCGTGTGCAGGGGCAGCGCGGTGAGCGGCATCCGCTGCGTCTGTCCGTACGTCAGCGCGTAGATGGTGTGCGTGAGCTGGGCATACGGGTCCAGCCCCGCCGCCATGCGCGTGCGCAGCGACGGCGGCCGTGCCTGCGTCACCACCGAGCCATACCGCACGCCGGGCCTGTCCAACGTGCTGGCGTTGAACAGGTCGATGCCTTCCGGCGTGAGCTGCGGAATCAGCGACGTGTCGTTGCCCACGTCGCTCAGGAACTTCGACACCGCGTCGCGGCGCTCCGAGGAGAAGTCCCCCAGGAGCTGGTCATAGAGCTGGTCCAGCAGCGTGGGCTTCCACCCGAGCTGGGCATCCGCCCGCGCCAGCAGATGTCCGAAGCGGAACACCACGCGCAGCGGCAGCCGGCCGAAGCGCAGCACATACACGGTGAAGAGCGACAGCAGCTTGAGGATGCGCTGTCCGAACAGGCCCATGAAGAAGGTGGCCAGCGGCGTGCCCGCGTGCGGGGTGGACACGGACGTCACGGAGCGCACGCGCCTGGCGAAGGGCTCCAGGTCCAGGCCCTCCGCCACCTGCGCGCCGGGGCTGACGAACAGCCGCGCGTCCAGCCCGCCCGTCGAGTGGCCGATGAGGTGGATGGGCCCGTCGTCTCCAGCGGCCGTCTCCTGCACGGCCCTCAGCAGGTCCGCGGTGCGCGTGCGGATGGAGGCCGTGGGGTGGGAGAGGACGATGATGACCTCCGACTCCACCTGCCTGCGGGCCAGCTCCGCCTTCAAGTAGTCCAGGGCGTGGCCGAAGTAGATGAGCTCGCCCAGGTTGATGAAGCCGAAAAAACCGGGGACGAGGTAGACGCGATGCTTGCCGGACATTGCCGCCACCATATCTGACGCGGCGCATGATACCTGTGGGGAATGCGTCCTCCGCCCGGAGGTTGACGCGCGCCGGCCGTGAAGACCAGAACCGGCGACCCCCACTCACAGTCACGACAGAAGGACGCCCGCACGTGGATCGCAGACTGCTCGCAATCGGCCTGCTCCTGTCCCTCCCCGCCGCCGCGGATGAGGGGATGTGGACCTACGACGCCTTTCCCTCCGACGCGGTGAACAAGGCCCATGGCTTCACGCCCACGCAGGCGTGGCTGGACCACGTCCGGCTCGGCTCGGTGCGGCTGGCCGGCGGCTGCTCCGCCAGCTTCGTGTCGCCGGAGGGCCTGGTGATGACCAATCACCACTGCATCCGCGGCTGCATCGAGGACCTGTCCTCGCCGAAGAAGGACCTGCTGGCCAAGGGCTTCTACGCGTCCAGCGCCGCGCGGGAGCTGCGCTGCCCGAAGGTGGAGGCCAACCAGCTGGTGGAGATGACGGACGTCACCGCGCGGATGAACGCGGCGACGAAGGGCCTCACCGGCGCGGCCTTCAACACCGCGCTGAAGAAGGAGACGGCCGCGGTGGAGGCCGCCTGCGCCACGTCCGGAGACGTACGCTGTGACGTGGTGACGCTCTTCAACGGCGGCAGGTATCACCTGTACAAGTACCGCCGCTTCCAGGACGTGCGGCTCGTCTTCGCGCCCGAGTTCTCCATGGCCGCCTTCGGCGGTGACCCGGACAACTTCAACTTCCCGCGCTTCGGCTTCGACGCGGCCTTCCTGCGCGTGTGGCAGGACAACGCGCCCGCGAAGAGCCCGCACTTCCTGCCGTGGGCGAAGCAGGGCGCGAAGGAGGGGGACCTCGTCTTCGTCTCCGGCCACCCCGGTGGCACCGAGCGCAAGGCGACCGTCGCCGAGCTGGAGTTCCAGCGCGACGTCAACCTGCCGTACACGCTGCTCCAGCTCGCCGAGCTGCGCGGCATGCTGCGCGAGTACGCCGGGGGTTCCGCGGAGCGCTACCGCACCACGCGCTCCCTGCTGCGCGGCGTGGAGAACGGGCTCAAGGCGCTGCGCGGGCGGCACCAGGCGCTGGCGGACCCGGCGCTGCTGGCCGGCAAGCGTCAGGACGAGGCGGCGCTGCGCCAGAAGGTGGACGCCAACGCGCAGGTGAAGGCCGCCACCGACGGCGCGTGGGAGGAAATCTCCCAGGCGCTGGACGTGTACCGCCGCATGCTGCCCGACTACCGCATGAAGGAGGCCGGGGACGCCTACCCCTCCGAGCTCTTCCGCATGGCCCGGCACCTGGTGCGCGTGGCGGAAGAGAAGGAGAAGCCCAACGCGGAGCGGCTGCGCGAGTACACCCAGGCCCAGCTCCCCACGCTGGAGCAGCAACTGCTGCGCGACGCGCCGGTGACGCTCGAGCTGGACCAGGCGCTGCTGACGTTCGGCCTCACCCGCGTGCGCGAGACGCTGGGCGCGGATGACCCCTTCGTCCAGCAGGTGCTCGGACGCGAGGCGCCCGAGGACCTGGCGCGCGCCCTGGTGCGTGGCACGAAGCTGCGGGACGTGAAGGTGCGCGCCGCGCTGCTCAAGGGCGGCAAGGCGGCGGTCGCGGCCTCCAAGGACCCGATGATTCTCTTCGCGCGCAAGGTGGACGCGGAGGCTCGCGCGGCGCGCAAGCGCTACGAGGACACCGTGGAGGCGGTGCTCAAGCGCAACGGCGAGCGCATCGCCAGGGCGCACCTCGCGGTGTACGGCACCTCCGGTTATCCGGACGCCACCTTCACCCTCCGCCTCAACGCGGGGCAGGTGAAGGGCTGGGAGGAGAATGGCCGCCCCGTGGCGGCGCTCACCACCTTTGGGGGCGCGTATGCGCGGCACACCGGCAAGGCGCCGTACAAGCTCCCGGACACCTGGCTGAAGGCGCGCGGCAAGGTGCCGCCCCAGACGCCGTTCGACGTGGCCACCACCAACGACATCATCGGCGGCAACTCCGGCTCGCCCCTGGTGGACCGCGACGGGCGCGTGGTGGGGCTCATCTTCGATGGGAACCTGCACTCGCTGGGGGGCCGCTATGCCTACGTCCCCGACACGAACCGCGCGGTTGCCGTGCACGGCGAGGGCATCCTGGCGGGGCTGGAGCACGTCTACGGGGCGAAGCGCGTGGTGGACGAGCTGCGCACCGCCAGCGACGCCGCCGTCGTACCCGCGAAATAGTCGCGGTTCTCAAGACCTGAGACGCCTTGGCCGCGGTGGCCAAGGCATGTCAGAGGGAGCAGGATAGAATCCGGTTCAAAGCTGAAAACCGGTTACTCATGGCTCCCTCCAAACCCAATGACCTTCCCCTCGGCACGGTGCTGAGGGAGACCTATGAGATTGCAGGCGTCCTCGGCCGGGGTGGCATGGGGACCGTCTTCCTGGCCAACCACCTGCGGCTGCGTGGACGGCAGGTGGCCATCAAGGTGCTGCGGCACGACGCGGGCATGGGGGCGGAGGCCCTCGTGCGCTTCCGGCGCGAGGCGGAGATTGCCTCGAAGCTGGGGCACCCGAACATCGTCGAGGTGGTCGACTTCGACAGCCTCGAGGATGGCTCTCCCTACATGGTGATGGAGTGCCTGCGCGGCCAGCCGCTGTCGCGCAGGCTTCGCAAGGGCCCGATGACGCTGGAGGAGGTGTTCTCCTGCGCGCGGCAGATGGGCTCGGCGCTCCAGGCCGCGCACCGCGCGGGCATCGTCCACCGTGACCTCAAGCCGGGCAACGTGTTCCTCGTGCCCACCGAGGTGGGCGGCGTGATGATGGAGCACGTGAAGCTGCTCGACTTCGGCATCTCCAAGGTCATCGACTCGCAGAGCGTGCACACGCAGGGCGGCATCCTGCTGGGCACGCCGCAGTACATGGCGCCCGAGCAGGCCACTGGGAAGAACGGCGAGGTGGACCCGCGCACGGACATCTTCGCCTTCGGGTGCCTCGTCTACGAGATGCTGGCGCGCCGGCTCCCGTTCCAGGACAACGGCAACCTCGCGGAGCTCATCTACCGCATCGTCTATGACCCTCCGGAGCCCCTGGAGGCGCTGGTGCCGGACCTGCCGGACCACGTCATCGCGGCGGTGGAGAAGTCGCTGGAGAAGCGCCCGGAGGACCGCTTCCCGGACGTGGGCGGCTTCATCTCCGCGCTGACGGGGCGCGCGCTCCAGACGATGGGCGAGGTGCCGATGCTCACGCCGCTGAGCACGCCGCGGCTCGCGGTGGCTCCGGAGTCGAAGCCGGAGACGGTGCCCGGCAGGCGCTCGGGAGAAGGGACGAACGACGGCGACGTCGACGCGAAGCCGCCATTCCGGGAGTCGGAGACGGTCAGCCTGTCCGCGCCAGCGCCCGCGGTGGTTGCCTCCCATGACGCCGCGACCATCGCCGAGGCGATGCCCTTGCCGGAGATGGAGGCGCCCCCGGCTCGCCCCGTCGTGGCGCCAGCGGACGTCGTGCCCGCGCCCATCGCCCGCTCGCCCGTGGCGAGGCCACCCGCCGCGGGGGCTCCAGGCCCGGGTGCCCGGAAACCGACGCCTCGGGACGGGGCTGTGGCCGGGGCGAAGGCGCCTGACGCGGCTCGGCCCGCACGTCCGCCAGCAGGGGGCGCGCAGGCCGGTGTCGCGTCGCCCAAGGTGGTCCCCGCGCCCATCGCGCGGTCGCCTGTCGCCGGGGGCCCGTCCGCGCCCGGCGCCGCCCGGAATGGACCGCCCTCCCCAGACGCGGGCGCGGTGGGGTCGACCGTGCTGCTGCGCTCGAAGACGGGCGTGGCCCCGTCGGCCTCTCAGGGCGTGCTCGCCGCCCAGCCGAAACGGAAGCTGACGCCGCTCACGGTGGTGATGATGGTGGCGCTCGGAGCCGCCGTGGCCTTCGCCGCGTGGCCACGGCCGTCTCCGCGCGTGGAGGCGTCGGGAACACGCGGCACGCCCGCCGCGGGCGCGGAGTAGCGTCCCGCTCGGCGCGATGACCGAGCGCGCCTCGAGCACGAGGCCGTGCTCGGGCGGAACCCTCCGGCGCTCCCTTGAAGGTCAGCCCCTCGGGACCGTGGGGCCGTGCCCTGTCAGGCCCCGGACCGAACCCAACCTGCTGAGTTCGACGCATGACAGCCCGGACAGGACGCAGCAGGGCGTTGGTGCAGCGCGTCAGGGTTTACGTATCCTGAAGCGGGCTGACACGCAGGTTCATGTCATGTCCAACACCGAGCGCAGGCGGGCGCGGGGAGGGCAAGGG
>NZ_JAAIYB010000028.1 GCF_010894475.1 Myxococcus vastator | reverse complement strand
GTACGCGGCGGATGACCTGAGGCTGGGGCGGCGGGTGGCGCTCAAGCTGTTGAGGCCGCTGCTGGCGGGTGCGGCGGGCCAGGGCCGGGAGCGGCTGCTACGCGAGGCCCAGGCCATGGCGCGGCTGTCGCATCCCAACGTGTTGCCGCTCTTCGAACTGGGGACGGCGGAGGGGCGCGACTTCCTGGCCATGGAGTGGGTGGACGGCACGACGCTCGCGGACTGTCTTCGGGAACGCGAGCGTCCATGGCGGGACGTGATGGACGTCTTCCTGGCAGCAGGAGCGGGGCTGTCCGCCGCCCATCGCGCGGGGATGGTGCACCGCGACTTCAAGCCGTCCAACGTGCTGGTGGGGCGCGACGGCCGGGTGCGCGTCACGGACTTCGGGCTGGTGCGGCACGGCGCGGGGAACCCCCTCGAGACGGATGCCGATGTGGGAGAGGGCGCATCGAAGGCATCCACGCTCACGAAGTGGGGGCAGGCCGTAGGGACGCCGGCGTACATGTCTCCCGAGCAGCACGCGGGCAGGGCCGTGGACGCCCGCAGCGACCAGTACAGCTTCTGCGTCGCGCTCCACGAAGCGCTCCACGGTGAGCGTCCAGGCCATCTTCCCGCCTCCGCGGCACCGCGAACGTCGAGCGTGCCGAGGCACGTCCGTACCGCGCTGGCGCGGGGGCTCGCGAACGCGCCCGAGGACCGCTTCCCCAGCATGGAGGCGCTGATGGCGGTGCTCTCTCAGCCCTCGTCGGCATGGGGCGGCCGGGGCATCCTGGCCCTGGCAGGAGCGGGTTGCCTGGTGGTGCTGGGCGTGCTCCTGTGGACGCCGTCCTTTCTGTTCCAGTCCGACGCCGCCACGTCGCGAGCCGAGAGGCCCTGGCGCATGGCCGCATCGCCGATGGTCCTGCGCGTCGGCGACGTGCACGAGTTGGTTGTTCCTGGACTCCAGCGCATCGCGGTGGGCGAACCGAGCCTCGTCGAAATCACCGTGCCGCGTCAGGGCGTGGTGCGTCTGAGGGGGAAGGAGGAGGGCAGCACGGACCTGATTACGTGGAGTCACGACGGGGAGATGAAGTCCCGAGTCCTGGACGTCACCGCGCACTGACGACAGCGTCCGCTGGGCGCCCAGCGTGCCTGGAGGGGCGTTTCCCGTCCCTGGCGATGTCCGCGTCATGGTCACCCCCATGGCGGCCAGGAAGGCGCGGTCGAACGCGGGGGCCTGGAGGGACTGGAGCTTCGCCATCGATGCTTCTTCCGCGCGCTCCATCGTGCTGGCCCAGCTTCACCTCCTGACGGTTGTCGTGGTGGAGCTCGTCGGGGAAGGCCATCTCGTCGGTGGGGATGGGTAACAGGCCCTGCCGCAGCAGTGCCGCGCGCATCGGGCGGAGTGCCCTGGGAGCCGGAGCCTCCCGTGCCTTCCTCGAACGGCTCCGGGCCTGCCCCTCGTCGCTGGCCTTCGGACGGCCCATGCGGACCATGCTCTCCGTGTCGTTCTGCTGCGCCAGGGCGAATCGCACAGCGCGGGAGCGCCCGCCACCACCTCGCCCATCCGTCGCTTCATCGGCTGCCTCTCGTGTCCCGAGACATCAGGCCGAAGGTGGAGGCGGAAGACGGCGCGGGGCAGGGGCTCTTGTCCCAGCGCCTCCCGGGCGCCGCGCGGCATCCCGCCGTCAGCGGCGCCACAGCCGGAAGGCTTACGGCTCCGACAGCAGGAACAACGCGTGCGCGCTGGCGATGGGCCGCGTGCGGTCGTCCTGCCACGCATCCACCCGGACGTTGGCCACGCGCCGGCCCTGGCGGGTGATGAACGCCTTGGCGAAGGTGTCCTGCGGCTTGCCCGAGCGAAGGAAGTCCACCGTGAGCGAGATGACCTTCGGCACGCGCTCGGTGTTCGTCTGCAGCAGCAGCTCGAAGACAGCGGCGGATTCCAGCAGCGCGCCGAGCGTGCCGCCGTGCAAAGCGGGAAGCAGGCTGTTGCCGATGTTCCTCGGGTTGAAGGCCATGCGGCAGAGCATTTCGCCGGCGAGGTTCTCCACGCCGATGCCCATGAAGCGCGTGTAGGGGATGGCGTCGGTGAGGCGCTTGTACTCGCGCGTCTTGCGCACCTGGCGCACCAGCTCGGCGAGGGGAGGCGTCGTGGAATCGGACATGGCCGTCATTCCTCCGTCCGCATGAAGGTGCCCTGGGCGGAAGCCACGGGGTGGCCCGGGTCGCCCTGGTGGACGAGCGCGCGGACGAAGGCCACCTGGCGGGTGAGCCGGTAGCAATCGGCCACGCAGGTGAGGACAATGCCGGGCCGCGCGGGGCGCAGGTAGTCGATGCGCAGGTCCAGCGTGACGAGCGGAGCGAAGCGGCCCAGCTTGAGGAACACGGCGGTGCCGCACGTGGCGTCGATGAGCGTCGTTACCGCGCCGCCGGCGATGACGCCCGTCTCCGGGTTGCCGACGAGGTTCTCCGCGTAGGGCAGCTCGACGGTGGCCTCGGCGGCGCCGACGTCCACCAGCCGCAGCCCCAGCGCGTGGTTGTGGGGCACGACGTCGGTGTAGAAGACCGCGCAGCGCTCCATCCGCCCGGCCTTGTCCTCGGGAAGCGTGAAGTCGTCCGACATGAGGAGCGCGATACCAGATTCAGGGCCGCGTGGCGCACTGCGTTTTGACGTGGCGTCCGGAACGCCGCGCTAGGCGGCCACGGTCGACGCGCTGGAGAGCTGCTTCCACGCGCCGGCGAGCGACGTGCCGATATCCCGCATCACGCCGTCGTCCGACCAGTAGAAGGGGTGGACCAGGGGCGTCCACGAGAAGAGCGGGCCCGCCACGCGCACGGCGCGGTCCTCCACCGAGGCGTGATAGGCGGCGCTGAGGGGTTGGAGCGGCCAGGCGAAGACGTCGTCCTCGTCGTGGAAGTTGAGCCACCGTCCGCCAACCCCTGGATGGTGGCGTGCCAGCTCCGGCGCGGGGACCTGCACGGGCTGGTCGAGCTCCGCGTGGGGATAGCGCAGGCTCCACAGGGCCATGGGGCTGCCCAGCGTGTAGAAGTGGCTGAGCGTCTCGCCGCGCTCCAGGGGCGAGCTGCCCTGGGCCGCGCGCACCGTCTCCTCGATGATGTCCCGCCCGGCCAGCCGCTGGGCCTGCAAGTCATAGAAGTAGTTGCTGGCGATGACGCTGCCCAGGCTGTGCGCGATGACGCAGAGCGGAGCGGTGTCACCGGCCTGCTGACGCAGGCGGCCCAGGGCCTCGGCGACCTTTCGGTGGATGCCCGTGTAGACGTCCGGGTCGGCGGGGTTCGTCTGATAGGCGATGATGTCGCCCACGAAGTGCACCAGCATCCACCGCAGGCCGGGGTAGCGCAGGTCCATGCCGCGCAGGGACGGCCGCATCAGGCGGAGCATCATCGGCACGAGCGCGGACTCGTGACCCTGGTTCACCGTGCGCACGCTCTCATAGAGGGATTTCCAGTACGTGTCCGCGTCGGCCGGGGCGTAGCGGGCGAGCAGGTCCCTCTCCGCACCCTCCAGCACGGAGGCCCAGTTCACTGTCTCGACGGCGAGTGTGTCCGGCCCGGCCCCCGCGTGCTGCGTGAAGTGCTGGCGCAGCAGGCGCACGGCGGTGTCGTAGAGACCCGGGTCATCCACTTCAATGCCGTGGATGATGAGCACGGCGAGCTTCTGACGCGTCTGCATGGAGACTCCCCCCTCGGAATCAGTGCTGCTCGACGGGCGTGAGCTTACACGGCCCGGAAGAGGCTCGCCTGTTCGCTTGTTCTCGGCCGGCATCCAACAGCCCCTCGGGGCCGGATAGTCTCCGCCACCCGACACACGGCTTCTCCCTCCACACGGCTTCTCCCTCAATGAGGACTTCTGGTGAAACGACTGACCTCCTCCCTCCTCGCCGTCCTGCTGATGCCCGCCGTGCCCATGGCCGCGCAGCAGGCTCCGGCGAAGCCTCCCGTGGTCCGGCAGGACCCGCCACGGCCGGCACCCGACACGAAGGACGCCGCGCGCGACGCGGCCCGCGCCGCCGAGGTAGACGCCCCGCGTCCGCCGTCCGGTGAGGCCGCGCAGCAGGCGGAGAAGGAAGGGGGGGACGCGTGGAAGGTGGACGCGCCGGGCTTCCCCGCCCGTCAGGTGAACATCGACGTCACCGAGGGCACGTGGATGAACGTGGACGTCAGCCCGCGCGGAGACGAAATCGTCTTCGACCTGCTGGGGGACCTCTACGTGCTGCCCATGGGCGGCGGCGAAGCGAAGGCGCTGACGTCCGGCGTCGCGTGGGACATGCAGCCGCGCTTCAGCCCGGACGGCAAGCGCATCGTCTTCACCAGTGACCGGGGCGGCGGCGACAACCTCTGGGTGGTGGACCGGGACGGCTCGAATGCGCGGGCGGTGACGGAGGAGAAGTTCCGCCTGCTCAACAGCCCCGCGTGGAGCCCGGACGGGCAGTTCATCGTGGCGCGCAAGCACTTCACCGCGCGTCGCTCGCTGGGCGCGGGCGAGGTGTGGATGTACCACCGCGCCGGCGGCGAGGGCGTGCAGCTCACCGAGCGCACCAACGACCAGAAGGACTTGGGCGAGCCCGCCTTCTCACCCGACGGGCGCCACGTCTACTTCAGCCAGGACGTCTCGCCGGGGAAGACCTTCGAATACAACAAGGACCCCAACGGCCAGATTTACGCCATCCAGCGATTGGACTTGGAGACGAAGGAAATCGAGCCCTTCATCACGGGCCCGGGCGGTGCCATCCGCCCCACGCCGTCGCGTGACGGCAAGCAGCTGGCCTTCGTCCGCCGGGTGCGCGCCAAGAGCGTGCTCTACGTCACCGACGTGGCGTCCGGCGCGGAGCGCCCCCTGTACGACGGGCTCGACCGGGACATGCAGGAGACGTGGGCCATTCACGGCGTGTATCCGGGCATGGCGTGGACGCCGGACAACAAGGCGATTGTCTTCTGGGCGGGCGGCAAGCTGCACCGCATCGACGTGGCCACGAAGAAGGTGACGCCCATTGCCTTCCGCGTGCGGGGGACGCGCACGATTTTCGAGGCCGTGCGCAGCCCGCAGGCGGTGGCCCCCGAGCGCTTCTCCACGAAGATGCTGCGCTGGGTGCAGGTGTCTCCCAAGGGGGACCGCGTGGTGTACCAGTCGCTGGGCAAGCTGTACGTGAAGCAGCTGCCGGCGGGCACGCCCCGGCGCCTGACGAAGCAGGACGACCACCTGGAGTTCTACCCGTCGTTCTCCCGGGACGGGCGCTCCATCGTCTACACGACGTGGGACGACGAGAAGCTGGGTACCCTCCGCGTGGTGCCCGCCACGGGAGGCGAGGGCAAGGTGCTGACGAAGCAGCCGGGCTACTACGTGGAGCCCGCGTTCAGCCCGGATGGCAAGACGCTGGTGTACCGCGCGTCCGGGGACGGCTACCTGATGCCCGGGTTGTGGAGCCGGAACACGGGCCTGTTCGCCATGCCCGCGGGCGGCGGCACGCCGAAGCGCCTGGCGCGTGACGGGGAGCAGCCGCACTTCGGCGCGCGCTCGGACCGCGTCTACTTCCTGCACGTGGAGCGCAAGGAGAAGGAGGACGTGCGCTCGCTGAAGAGCATCGGGTTGAACGGGAGCGAGGAGCGCACGCACCTGACGAGCGCCGAGGCCACCGAGCTGCGCGTCTCCCCGGACGAGCGGTGGGTGGCGTTCCGGGAGAACTTCAACGCCTTCATCGTCCCCTTCGCGCTGGGCGCGAAGTCGGCCACGGTGGGGCCTGGCGCGAAGGCGCTGCCGCTGGCGAAGGTGAGCCGGGACGCGGGTGAGTACCTGCACTGGTCCGGTGACAGCCAGCGCTTGCACTGGGCGCTGGGGCCCGAGCTCTTCACGCGCGCGCTGAAGGAGAGCTTCGCCTTCATCGACGGTTCGCCGGAGAAGCTGCCGGAGGCGCCGGAGAAGGGCGTGGACCTCTCGTTTCCGGTGAAGGCGGACGTGCCGGAGGGCACGCTGGCCCTGGTAGGGGGCCGCGTCATCACCATGAAGGGGGACGAGGTCCTCGAGCAGGGCGTGGTGGTGGTGCGAAACAACCGCATCGTCGCCGTGGGCCCGGTGGGCAAGGTGCGGGTGCCGCCCGGGGCGAAGGTAGTGGACGTGAAGGGCAAGACGTTGATGCCCGGCCTCATCGACGTGCACTGGCACGGGCCCATGGGCATGGACGGGCTGATGCCCGAGCAGAGCTGGGTGCACGCGTCCTCCCTGGCCTTCGGCGTGACGACGCTGCACGACCCGTCCAACTCCTCGGAAGAGGTCTTCGCGGCCAGTGAGCTGGCCCGGGCGGGCGGCGTGGTGGCGCCGCGCATCTTCTCCACGGGCACCATCCTCTATGGTGCGTCCGGCGCG
The DNA here is from genome assembly GCF_010894475.1 of Myxococcus vastator. GTDB lineage: Bacteria > Myxococcota > Myxococcia > Myxococcales > Myxococcaceae > Myxococcus > Myxococcus vastator. Next base: position 29,576 of record NZ_JAAIYB010000028.1, on the reverse strand, counting down.
GGCTACCGCGCGCCCATTGAGACGGTGGACGACGCGCGCTCGCACCTGCGGCGGATGAAGGCCATGGGGGCCTTCAGCGTGAAGAGCTACAACCAGCCGCGAAGAGATCAGCGGCAGAAGGTGCTCCAGGCGGCGCGCGAGCTGGGCATGCTGGTGGTGCCGGAGGGGGGCTCGCTGCTCCAGCACAACCTGACGATGGTGGTGGACGGGCACACCGGCGTGGAGCACGCGATTCCGGTGGCGCGCATCTACGCGGACGTGAAGCAGCTGTGGGGCAAGAGCGGCACCGGCTACACGCCGACGCTGGGCGTGGCCTACGGCGGCGTCTGGGGTGAGAACTACTGGTACCAGAAGACGAACGTGTGGGAGGACGAGCGCCTGTTGTCCTTCGTCCCGCGCCGGGTGGTGGACTCGCGCAGCCGCCGGCCCTCCATGCACGTGCCGGACGACGAGTTCAACCACTTCGCCGCCGCCACCGTGGCGCGCGAGCTGAGTGACGCGGGCGTGAGCGTGCAGTTGGGCGCGCACGGCCAGCGTGAAGGCCTGGCGGCGCACTGGGAGGTCTGGATGTTCGGCCATGGCGGCATGAAGCCGCTGCAGGCGCTGCGCTCGGCGACGCTGAGCGGGGCGCGCTACCTGGGCCTGGATGGGGAGATTGGTTCGCTGGAGGTGGGCAAGCTGGCGGACCTCATCGTGCTGGATGGAAATCCCTTGCAGGACCTGAAGCACAGTCGCTCTGTGCGCTACACCATGGTGAACGGGCGCCTGTACGACGCGGCCACGCTCAACGAGGTCGGGACGCGCCAGCGCCCTCGCGCGAAGTTCTTCTTCGAGAAGGACGGCAACGAAGGCTGGAGCCCCAAGGCCACGGAGCACACGCACACGCACGAGTGTGACTGAGCACCCAGGCACACCCATTCGAGACGGGCTGGCGCTAGAGTCCGCGCCATGCCCGTCTCCGTTGTCGAAGGCGACTTGCTGGACCAGCCGGTGGAGGCCATCGTCAATGCCTGGAACCGGAACATCATCCCCTGGTGGCTGCTGTTACCGCAGGGGGTGTCCGGCGCCATCAAGCGCCGGGCGGGGCTCGCGCCCTTCCGTGAGGTGGCGAAGGCAGGGCCCATGCCATTGGGCACGGCAGTGGTGACCTCTTCCGGGCGGTTGCCATTCAAAGCCATCATCCACGTCGCGGGCATCAACATGCTCTGGCGGGCCTCGGAGCGCTCCATCCAGGACTCGGTCCGCAATGCCCTGGCGAAGGCAGGCGAGCAGGGTTTGCGCTCCGTGGCCTTCCCTGTCATTGGCGCGGGCTCCGGCAGCTTTGATGAAGCGCGCGCGCTTGAGTTGATGCGCCAGGTCCTGGACGTGGAATCCGGCGCCCTCGACGTGCGCATCGTGCGCTTCCGGCCATAGGTCCCGTCAGGTGAATGCAGGGACCAGGATTGACCTGTTCCAACCGGGTCTCATCGTGCTCTCGTTGAATGCGCGGCTACAACCCATGCACCGGGCCGAGTTGGAGGATGCCTTCGACGAGGTTGCCGAAACGCTGGGATTGGGCGCACGCGTCACCGGCGGAGGAACGCTGATGGCGCCGGATGGAGAGGTCGAGCGTTGCGACATCGAAATCGAGCTTGATGACTACTCGCGCGAGCTGGCGGAGAAGGTTGCTGACGTGGTGCAGGAGATGCTGGCGCCGAAGGGCTCCGAGGTCATCCTGCCCGACGATGAAGGCTCGTTTCCGTTCGGCTCACACGAAGGGCTGGGACTTTACCTGAACGGCTCGGACTTGCCCGCGGAGGTCTATGCCTCGTGCGATAGCAATCACGTCCACGACGAATGCGAGCGCTTGCTGGGCGAAGAGGGCATGATTCATAGCTATTGGCAGGGGCCCACGGAAACGGCGCTCTACATGTATGGCCGCAGTTACGAAGAGATGCTGGCCAGGCTCAGTGGATTCATCGCCGAGTATCCTCTGTGCCAGAAGTGCCGCGTCGTTCGGCTTGCCTGAGGAGCACGCTGTTTCCATCATGTAGCGCTGCTCCATTTTGAGAAGTCGCACAGAAGTGCAGCGGCCGGAGGCACTCAACCTCCGGCTGCTGCTACCCGGACGGCCTCTGAGATGGCAGCCTCCGCTTCCGCGCGGTGCGGTGCGAACGGAGGCGGGGCGTTGCTCCTACTCCTTCGACTCACCGCCGAGGATGCGCGGCGCCGCCGCGCGGTGGAAGCCCTCGTAGGGCTTGGAGGCGGTGGTCTCCTCCAGCGGGAAAATCTTCGTGTTGCACGAAGCGCCCCCGTCAATCTTGATGACCTCGCCGGTGATGAAGGCCGCGGCGTCGGTGAGCAGGAAGACGATGGCGGCGCTCACCTCGGACTCGGTGGCGAGCCGCTGGAGCGGCACCTCCTTCTTGAGGAGGGGAATCATCGCCCGCACGCCTTCGTCCTTGTAGCTGTCCATGCCGCTGGAGGCGACCCAGCCGGGCGCCACGGCATTCACGCGCACGCCGGACGCGGCCCACTCCACCGCGGCCGTCTGCGTCAGGTTGAGCATGCCCATGCGCGCGGCGCCGGAGTGCCCCATGCCCGGCATGCCGCCCCACGAATCCGCGAGCATGTTGACGATGGCGCCTCCATGGTTGCTCATGGACTGGAGGTAGACTTCCCGCGCCATCAGGAAGCCGCCGGTGAGGTTGGTGGACACCACCGCGTCAAAGCCCTTCTTGGAGATGGCCGACAGCGGCGAGGGGAACTGCCCGCCCGCGTTGTTGACCAGGCCGTGGATGGGGCCGTGCGCGGCGATGATGCGCGCCACGGTGGCCTTCACGCCCTCCTCGTCGCGGATGTCGAGCACCTCGAAGGACACCTTGCCGCCGTCCTCCTGGATTTCCCGCGCGACGGCCTCCAGCTTGTCGGGCTTGCGGCCCACCAGGACGACGTTGGCGCCCAGCGCGGCCAGCTCGTGCGCGGTGCAGCGGCCAATGCCGCTGCCGCCGCCGGTGACGACGAGGGTGCGGTTGCTGAAACAGCCCGGTGCGAAGAGAGAGCGGTAGCCCATGGTCAGCTCCTGATGTGGAGGTCGTTCGTGAAACCTGCGGTCCTCAGCCCCCGCGGATGCGCCGGACGCTCAGGGCCTCGTCCAGGGTGAGCGCCCAGCGGTGGAGGACCTTCTTCCTGCGCGCGCTGTCGTCCCTCAGCAGATTGGCCAGCGCGAGCCCCCGGATGAGGTCGAGCGTGCCCTGAATCAGCTCGCGCACCTCCGCGACGCTGTCATCCACGCCGAGCAGCCGCACTGTCAGCCGGTGGAACTCCCGCCCCACGCGGGCCTCCAGCGGAGCCAGCTGCGCGCGCAGCTCCGAGTCCGCCACGGCGGCCACCCACAGCTGTACCGCCGCCGTGAAGACAGGGCTGAGGTAGATGCCGGCCAGCATGTGGAGGATGGCCTCCGTGCGGCGCGCGTCGGCCGGAAGCTGGGCGGCCTTGCGCAGCACGGCCTCCACCTGCTGGTGCCCCACGTACTCCACGGCGGCGGCCACCAGGTCGGCGCGGGTGGGGAAGTGGTGCTGACAGGCGCCCCGGGACACGCCCGCGCGCTCGGCAATCACCGTCATGGTCGCGCCGGCCCACCCCAGCTCGGAGAGCGCGCCAATGGCCGCCTCCATCAGACGCTGGCGCGTGACGCGGCTGCGCTCCTGCTCCTGCCTGCCGGGCGTGCCGGATGCCTCACTCACCCGGCCAGGATGCGAGCCAAGGGTTAAAAAAGCAAGCACGCTTGCTTTTTTAGAGTCGCCTGCCCAGACTCACGCGTCTTTGGTTGCTGCCGAGTGGAGAGCTCATGTCCGCGTCCCCCCTGCGTGTCGGCAATGCCTCGGGTTTCTATGGAGACCGCTTCTCCGCGGTCCGGGAGATGCTCGAAGGCGGCCAGCTCGACGTCCTGACTGGCGACTATCTGGCCGAGCTGACGATGCTGATTCTGGGCCGGGACCGGATGAAGGACCCGTCCACCGGCTATGCCAAGACGTTCCTGAAGCAGATGGAGCAATGCCTGGCGTTGGTGGTGGAGAAGAAGGTCAAGGTCGTCACCAACGCGGGTGGGCTGAACCCCGCGGGGCTGGCCGCCGCGCTGCGCGAGGTCGCCGCGAAGCTGGGCGTGAAGGTGCATGTGGCGCACGTGGAGGGAGATGACCTCTCCGCGCGGGCGGACGCGCTGGGCCTGGGCTCGCCGCTCACCGCGAACGCGTACCTGGGCGGGTGGGGCATCGCCGCGTGCCTGCGCGCCGGGGCGGACATCGTCGTCACCGGGCGGGTGACGGACGCGTCGTTGGTGGTGGGCCCGGCGGCGGCGCACTTCGGCTGGAAGGTGGATGACTGGGACCGGCTGGCGGGGGCCATGGTCGCCGGCCACGTCCTGGAGTGCGGCACGCAGGCCACGGGCGGCAACTTCTCCTTCTTCACGGAGCTCGACGCGCGGCGCCCCGGCTTCCCGCTGGCGGAGCTGTACGAGGACGGCAGCAGCGTCATCACCAAGCACGCGGGCACGGGCGGCGCGGTGACGGTGGACACGGTGCTGGCGCAGCTCGTCTATGAAATCACCGGGGCGCGGTACGCGGGCCCCGACGCCACGGCGCGCTTCGACACCATCGCCCTGGCGTCGCATGGCGAGGACCGCGTCCGCATCTCCGGCGTGCGCGGCGAGCCGCCACCGCCCACGGTGAAGGTGTGCCTCAACCACCTGGGGGGCTACCGGAACGAGGCGACGTTCATCCTGGTGGGGTTGGACATCGAGGAGAAGGCGCGGCTGGCGCGCGAGCAGCTGGAGGCGGCGCTGACGCGCAAGCCGAAGGAGCTCCAGTGGATGCTCACGCGGACGGACCGCGAGGACGCGGCCACCGAGGAGCAGGCCGCCGCCTTCCTGCGCGTGGTGGTGAAGGACGCGGACGCGAAGGTGGTGGGCCGGGCCTTCAGCGGCGCGGCGGTGGAGCTGGCGCTGGGCAGCTATCCGGGCTTCACGATGACGGCGCCTCCGTCCGACGGCGCGCCGTATGGCGTCTACACGCCGGCCTATGTCGAAGCGGGACGCGTGGAGCATGTCGCCGTCCTCGAGGACGGGGCGCGCACCGCCGTCCCTCCTCCCGGCGAGACGCGCGCGCTTGAGCCCGTGGAGCCACCGCCGCTGCCACCGCCAGCGCCGGGCGGCCCCACGCGCCGGGCTCCGCTGGGGCGCATCGTCGCCGCGCGCAGTGGTGACAAGGGCGGCACGGCGAACATCGGCGTCTGGGCGCGCACGGATGCGGCGTGGCGGTGGCTGGCGCACGCGCTCACCGTGGAGAAGCTGCGCGAACTGCTCCCGGAGGCCGCGCCGCTGCCCCTTGAGCGGCACGCCTTCCCCAACCTGCGGGGGCTGAACTTCGTCGTGGAGGGCCTGCTGGGGGAGGGGGTCTCCTCGTCCACCCGCTTCGACCCGCAGGGCAAGGCGCTGGGGGAGTGGCTGCGCTCGCGGCACATGGACATCCCCGAGGCGCTGCTGCGCGAAGGACAGGAGTAGACCGATGCCACGAATCACCTCGCGAATCGACCCGGGCTCCGAGTCCTTCAAGGCGAACCGCGCGGACATGCTGGCCCGCGTCTCGGAGCTGCGCGCCATCGAGGCGAAGGTCCGGAACACGGAGAACCAGGCGAAGGAGAAGTTCCACAAGCGCGGGCAGCTCTTGCCTCGGGAGCGGCTGATGCTGCTGCTGGACCGGGGCTCGCCCTTCCTGGAGCTGTCCACGCTGTGTGGCTATGGCTACCACGACGACAGTGACGGCTCGCTGGCGGGCGGAAACAGCATCATCGGCATCGGCTACGTGTCCAGGGTGCGGTGCATCGTCTTCGTGAACAACTCCGCCATCAAGGGTGGCACCGCGTCGCCGTGGGGCGTGCAGAAGGCGCTGCGCGCGCAGGCCCTGGCGCTGGAGAACAAGCTGCCCCTGGTGTCGCTGGTGGAGAGCGGCGGCGCCAACCTGATGTACCAGCAGGAGATTTTCATCCCCGGTGGGGAGACCTTCTACAACCAGGCGCGGCTGTCGGCGGCGGGCATCCCCCAGGTGACGGTGGTGCACGGCTCCAGCACGGCGGGCGGCGCGTACCTGCCGGGCCTGTCCGACTACGTGGTGATGGTGAAGAAGAAGGCGAAGGTGTTCCTCGCGGGGCCGCCGCTGCTCAAGGCGGCCACGGGGGAGGTCGCCACGGACGAGGCGCTGGGCGGGGCCCAGATGCACGCGACGGTGGCGGGCACCGCGGACTACCTGGTGGAGGACGACGCGGACGCCATCCGCGTGGCGCGGGAAATCGTGGCGAAGCTCGGGTGGAACGCGCAGCTTGCGCCCGCCGAGCGCCCCACCTACGCGGAGCCGCTGTACTCACCCGACGAGCTCTGCGGCGCCGTGCCCGTGGACTACCGCAAGCCCTACGACTGCCGCGAGGTCATCGCGCGCATCGTGGATGGCTCGGAGTTCACCGGCTTCAAGGACGCGTACGACGCGCACACCGTCTGCGGCTGGGCGAACCTGTACGGCCACCCGCTGGGCATCATCGGCAACAACGGGCCCATTTCGCCCCAGGGCGCGACGAAGGCGGCGCAGTTCATCCAGCTGTGCTGCCAGAAGGACACGCCCATCCTCTACCTGCAGAACACCACGGGCTACCTGGTGGGCACACAGCCGGAGCAGGGTGGCATCGTGAAGCACGGCGCGAAGATGATTCAGGCCGTGGCCAACGCAACGGTGCCGCAGCTCACGGTGCTGATTGGCGGTGCGTTCGGCGCGGGCAACTACGGCATGTGCGGCCGGCCGTTCCATCCGCGCTTCATCTTCGGGTGGCCCAACTCACGCACCGCCGTCATGGGCGGCGAGCAGGCGGCGAAGGTGATGTCCATCGTCTTCGGGGAGAAGCTGGCCCGGCAGGGACAGGTGGTGGACGAAGCGCAACTCAAGGCGTTCTGCCAGCCCATCATCGACCAGTTCGACAAGGAGTCGCACCCGTTCAACTGCAGCGCGCGGATGTTCGACGATGGGCTCATCGACCCGCGGGACACGCGGCGGGTGCTCGGGTTCGCGCTGTCGGTGTGCCGTGAGGCGAAGCGGCGGCAGGTCCACCCCAACACGTTCGGCGTCGCGCGGCTGTGAGAGGAGCGGACACGATGGAGCGCTTCAAGAAGGTCCTCATCGCGAACCGTGGCGAGATTGCCGTCCGGGTGATTCGGACGTGCCAGCGGCTGGGCTACCGCACCGTGGCGGTGTTCTCCGAGGCGGACCGCGCCGCGCCGCACGTGCTGGCGGCGGACGAGGCAGTGGCCATTGGACCTTCTCCGGCGAAGGAGTCCTACCTCGTCATCGGGAAGATTCTGGAGGCGGCGAAGGTGTCCGGTGCGGAGGCCATCCACCCGGGCTACGGCTTCCTGTCGGAGAACGCGGACTTCGCGCGCGCCTGTCACGACGCGGGCCTTGTGTTCATCGGTCCGGAGGCCGAGGCCATCACCCTGATGGGCAACAAGCGTCAGGCGAAGCTGCGCATGATTGCGGCGGGCGTGCCCTGCATCCCTGGCTACGAGGCCGCTGAATTGGATGACGAGGCGCTGGCGGTGGAGGGCGAGCGCATCGGCTTCCCGCTGATGGTCAAGGCGGCGGCGGGCGGCGGCGGGCGCGGCATGCGGCGGGTGGATGAGGCGTCGCAGCTTCGGGCGGCCCTGCGGGCGGCGCGCTCGGAGGCGACGAACGCCTTCGGGAGCGGCGAGCTCATCCTGGAGAAGGCCGTCATCGACGCGCGGCACGTGGAGGTCCAGGTCTTCGCGGACACACACGGCAACGTGGTGCACCTGGGCGAGCGGGACTGCTCGGTGCAGCGCCGGCACCAGAAAATCGTGGAGGAGAGCCCGTCCCCGGCGGTGAGTCCCGCGCTGCGCGCGCGCATGGGCGAGGTGGCGGTGGCGGCGGCCCGGGCCATTGGCTACCGGGGAGCGGGGACCATCGAGTTCCTGCTGGCGCCCAGTGGTGACTTCTACTTCATGGAGATGAACACGCGGCTCCAGGTGGAGCACCCGGTGACGGAGCTGATTACCGGGCTGGACCTGGTGGAGTGGCAGCTCCGCGTGGCGGCGGGGGAGCCGCTGCCTCGGACGCAGGAGCAGCTCTCCGCGTCGGGGCACGCCATCGAGGTCCGCCTCTGCGCGGAGGACCCGGCGAAGGGATATGCGCCCCAGGCCGGGCGGCTGCTGGCGTGGGCGCCGCCGGTGCGCGAGGGTGTGCGCATCGACCACGGCGTGCGGGAGGGGCAGGAGGTTCCGCCCTTCTATGACTCCATGCAGGCGAAGGTGATTGCGCACGGCCCGGACCGGGAGACGGCGCGCCGGCGGTTGGTGGAGGCGCTGCGCGAGCTGACGGTGTTCGGCGTCACCACCAACAAGAACCTGCTGCTGTACGTGCTGGAGCACGCGGCGTTCTGTTCCGGGGAGTACGACACGGCGTTCATCGCGAAGCACGCGCCGGCGGCGGAGGTGGAGGCGCTGTACCAGGCGGACGCGAAGGCGCGGGCGCTGGCGGCGGCGCTGCTCTTCCACGACGAGGGCTTGAAGCTGGCGGACACGGCGGGGCTGGATGCGTCCCTGCTGAACTGGAACACGGCGCACCGTCACCCCGTGCGGATGAAGCTCGCGAGCCGTGGCGGGGAGGAGCACGTCACCGTCCAGCCCGTGTCCTCGGAGGGGTACGAGGTGTCCGTGGGGGAGGCGTCGTTCGACGTGTCCGTGTTGGGGCTGTCCGCGGGGGTGCTCGACTTCGCCAGCGCCGGGGCGCGGGGCCGCGCGCGCTACCTGCGGGACGGGGACACGCTGTGGCTGGATTCGGGCGCGGGCGCGCACGCCGTGACGGACGTGACGTTCCGGCCGCCGTCGAAGTCGGACGGCGTGGGCAGCGGGCGGCTGTCGGCGCCGATGGACGGGCGCATCCTGCGCGTGGACACGCAGGTGGGCGCGGCGGTGAAGCCCGGGGACGTCCTGGTGGTGCTGGAGGCCATGAAGATGGAGTTCCAGGTGGTGGCGGACGTCACGGGCACCGTCGCGGAGCTCAACGTGTCCGTAGGCAGCCAGGTGAAGGCGCGGCAGCTCCTGGTGGTGCTGGCGGGGGAGAAGACGGCCTGAGCGGGGAGAGGTTGGCAGCCGGACAGAAGGCTGCCAATCCATCGGGGACGATGCGTGCTTGCTCGGGGGGGCCTGCCCGCGAGCGTTCAGAATGTCCGCGGCGCGGCTAGAATCAGGGCATGTCCCTGGCCATCACCGGATTGGGGTTGGTGTCCTCCCTGGGCCACGACGTGGTCTCCGGGTGCGCGGCGATTCGCTGCGGCATGGCGCGGCCCGTTCCGCTGGGGTTGCAGGTGGTCTCTTCCGGAGACGAGCCCGGCGTTGAGCCCGTGGTGGGCTTTCCCATCCAGGGGCTCACGGAGGGATTCGTGGGGCTGGGCCTCCATGTGCTGCTGGTCCAGGAGGCCATCCGGGACCTGTGCATCTATGCGGAGCTCACGGGAGCGGACGCCCGCTTCTGGCAGGACACCGCGTTCTTCCTGGGCCTGTCGGGTCCTCGAACGCCGGAACAGGACCTGATGGTGGAGCAGCTTCAGGAGCGGCTCCTTCCGGCGGTCAGCCGCCGCAGCGGCCTGCGCTTTTCTCCAAGGCTTCAGAAGGTCCTGGCGCGCGGGCATGTCTCCGTCCTCGCGGCCATGGCCGAGGCGGACGCGGCCATCGCCTCCGGCCAGGCCCAGCGGGCGCTCATCGTCGGGGTGGACAGCCTCACGAGTGACCTGGAGGCGCTCGAGTGGCTGGCCATGAAGGGGCGGCTGAAGACGCCGGAGCGCGCCGTGGGGTTCATGCCAGGGGAGGCCGCCGCGGCGTTGCTCGTCGAGGACCCCGCCCAGGCGCGAAGGCGTGGCGCCAGGGTGGAGGCGCGCGTCGAGGCGCTGCGTGTCGGAGGGGGAGACGGCGCTGCGCCCTCGATGCGGTTGGTGGGGGTGCTGGAGGAGACGCTGGCCCGGGCGACGCGAATTGGAGACGTGTACGGAGACCTCAATGGCGAGGCGTCACGGGCGATGGAGTGGGGCACGCTCCTCGCGCGGCTCCCGGCGGACTCCGTGTTGGCCGAGGCCCGGAGTCACTGGCCCGCGGTGTCGCTGGGGGACACCGGGGCGGCCAGTGGCGGCGTGTCCATGGCGGTGGCCACGCGGTCGTTCGTGAGGAAGTACGCGCGAGGCGATGAGATTCTCGTGTGGTCGAGGTCGGATGAGGGCGCGGTGGCCTCGGGGCTGCTTGTCCGCCCATAGGAGCGAGCACGCATGGCATCCAGCGACACGCATCTGGCGTGGGACCCGAAGACGCTCAACCACACGGACAAGCCCGCTGGCTTCGGGTGTCTCTGGCGGCACACGATAACGGACAACGGCGGGTGGAGCTCCCATCCGTGCAACCACATGTCCAACTGCTACAAGGTGTCCGTGAACGAGCGCGGCGCGCTCTACAACAAGGACCATCAGGCGATTGCCCGGCGGATGAAGCTCGTCCAGGAGGACTTCGGCCTGAGCGGCAAGGCGAAGAAGCGCATCTGGAAGCGCTTCTCCGTCAGTGACAACTCGAAGCGGAAGCTGACCCTGTCGGACTTCTTCGACAGGGCGCGGCAGTCGCTCTACTGGCTGCGCCGTGGGCCGGAGGGATGGCATATCGGGGTGAAGCATCTGGACCCCGTGCCCAATCAGACGCTGAAGAAGGGGAACCGGCCTCAGTTCCAGCCGCGTCAGAATCAGACCCAGGGTGGATATGGGGCCTTCTATCCCTACGAGCACAACTACCACCACCTCATCCCGGTGGGCGCCGTGGAGGAGTGGGTTATCGGCAAGGGGGAATCGGGCAGTCCGTCGCGCTCCGACCTGGTGGTGAAGCTCATCCTCATCTCGCGCTGGAACATCCACAACGAGAAGAACATGGTCCTGCTGCCGCAGCAGGAGTTCGAGGCGCTCATCGTGGGCCTGCCGGCCCACTGCCCGTGGGGCGTGCCCGCGCATGCGGCGTATCAGGCGTCGCTTCAGGCGCGACTGCGTGCGCTGCGGAGCAAGATCGATCGCGCAATCCGGCAGAAGAAGCACCCAAAGGACCTCAAGGCTGAAATCCTTGATGAACTGAATTCGCTGTCGAATGATTTGCTGGTTCAGGTCAAGAGCATGATGGCGGGTGTCCAGCTTGGGCCCGTGAATGTCTAGAGGGAATGATGTCTTATAGTTATTACACGTTTGTTCATGCCTTGGATCCTCGCGCGGTCGAGATTGTCGACCTTCCCGACAAGGTTGACGACTACTTCTATCTGCGGGATGGCGTCCCGATGGCAGGCTACCTTCCGCCGACGACGGAGCTTGCTCTGTACGAACGTGCCGGAGACATGCTCACGGACTTTATCGCGAACCCAGACACTGCGCTCTACGTCTCCCAGTCTGTTCAGAAGGTGCTGGCAGACCGCGGATTGACGGACTCAGTCGTCGAGTTGTTGCCTTTCGTTTTACTGGACAAGCGTGGTCGTCGGGTCCGGGAACAGTACGCGATTGCGAACCCGCTGCTGAAGGTGCCATGCTTGGACTTCGAGCGTTCAAAGTATCGACGGACGGCGAGCGACCCGAATGAGATCGCGGAGATCAAGGTACTCTACATTCGCGAGGAGGCCATCCCCTCTGATGCACAGCTCTTCAGGCTGGCGGAACTCCCTGAAATGGTCGTGCTGCGCTCCGATTTGCTAGAGGCTTTTCAGCAGGAAGGGCTCACCGGGATTGCCGTGAATCGCACGGGGCAGAAAACTCCAGGTTGATACCTAGGCGACCATGGCCCTTTGTTACTACACATTTAAAAGCCCCCACGACGCGCGGGCGGTGGAAATCGTCGATCTACCAGACAAGGTGGAGCGCTACTTTTACCTCCGGGACGGGGTGCCGTCGGCGTCCTACGTTCCGCCTACGACTGAACTTACCTTGAGCCAGCAGGCTGGTGATTTGCTTACAGACTTTATCGCCAATCCAGATCGCGTGCTCTACGTGTCTCAACGTGTCCAGGATGTTCTCGTGAGCCGCGCGTTGGTTGGAGATGTGGTGGAGTTGTTGCCATTTATTCTCCTGAATAAATGTGGCCGCAGAGTCCAGGATGCATACGCCATTGCCAATCCATTGATGCGTGTGCAGTGCCTGGATATGGAGAGGTCCAAGTGTCGGCGCCGAGCCGGTCAATCAGGACAGATTGTCGAGATCAAGTCGCTGCACCTTCGCGATGAGGCGATTCCCAAGGACGCGCAGGTCTTCCGGTTGGAGGAACTGCCAAAGATGATGGTCCTGCGCTCCGACCTGCTGGAGGCCTTCCAGCAGGCCGGGCTCACCGGGCTCGCGGTACACCCCACAGGCACGGAGATTCCGGGCTGAACCCCGGGCGCCCCATGGACTCGGTCCTCGACAACATCCTCTTCCTGGTGGGCCAGCGGATGCCCCGGCTCCAGTCGTCGTCGGCGAAGCCGGACGCGAAGCTGACGTTGGAGACCGCCGCGCTCTGGCGGCAGTATGGCTGCGGCCTCCTGCTCTCCGAATTGGATGAAGCAGGCTTCCGAGACGGCTTGGAGCAGGCGGCGACGCTCTACCTGAACCTGCTCAGCCGCCGGAGCGCGTGCTCCGAGTTCGACCAGTACTACCTGGCCCGCAGCAAGGGCGACCCGCTCTTCGACGCCCTGGCCGCGGGCAACTGGGACCTGGCCCGGTCCATCGCCACGGTGATGACGCCGACCTGGATGCAGCGGATGGAGTCCGAGGAGGACTTCCACTACTTCGGCACCCTCATCGCCCTGGTGCTGGCGCAGCCTCACGTAGACGCGGAGCTCACCGCGTTCGAGCGGACCCTCCAGGGCGGAAGCTCCCACCGCTTCGACGTGGTGAAGGCCCTGTCCTCGGCGGATGCCGACGCCTTCGACGCGGGCCTCCACGGCATGATTGAGGAGCAGGCCGCCTGGGTCGAGCGCCAACAGCGCTCCGGCCTGTTCGACCCCTACCGCCACAAGACGGAGGCCTTCGTCTTCATCGAAGGCGTGGCGCTGGTCCAACTGGCCCGCCGCCTGGGTGTGCCAACCCAGGAGCGCTATCGCCTCATCCCCGCCGCGGCCCTGGAAGCCCAGGCCCGGACCTGACACGCCTCACCACCGTCAGGCCGCCCCCGTCTCGGGCACGCCGCCCCTCGGTCCCCGCTTGAGCGCCAGCAGGGCCACGACACACAGCGCCACGCCCGAAGCACAGACGCCCGTCCATCCCCAGTGCGTCCACGCGAAGGTCCCCAGCCACGAGCCCGCGGCGCCGCCCGCGAAGTACGTCACCATGTAGAGCGTGTTCAGCCGGCTGCGGGCCTCCGGACGCAGCGAGTACACCCGCGTCTGGTTGGAAATCTGGTTCGCCTGGACACCCAAATCGAGCAGCACCACGCCCAGCGCCATGCCCCACAGCCAGCGTCCCAGGGGCCACATCACGACGAACGACAGCAGCAGCACGACGATGGCGCCGGCGTTGATGCGCCGGTCCCCGCGCTTGTCGGCGTAGCGGCCCACCAGCGGTGCCACGGCGGCGCCCACCACGCCCACCACGCCGAAGAGCCCCGCCACCCGCGCGTCGTATTGTTGCGGCAGGCTCTGGAGGTACAGCGCCAGCGTGGACCAGAAGACGCTGAACGCGCCGAAGCTGAGCGCGCCCAGCACCGCATGCAGCCGCAGCACGGGCTCGGTGCGCGCCAGGTGGATGAGCGAGCGCAAGAGCCGCGGGTACGGCATGGCGGCCATGGGCGGCTGCGACGGCAGGGTGAAGCGCAGCACGCCGGCCAGCATGAGCATCAGCCCCGCCGCAATCCAGAACATGGCGCGCCAGCCCAGGTGTGTCCCGACGAAGCCCGCCGCCGTCCGGGACAGGAGGATGCCCATGAGCACGCCGCTCATGACGGTGCCCACCACCCGGCCTCGCTGCGCCGCGGGGGCGAGGTGCGCCGCGAAGGGGGCGAGGAGCTGGGGAGTGATGGTGGTGACGCCCACGAGGAAGCTCGTGGCCACCAGCCAGCGCAAGGTCGGCGCGAGCGCCACGCCCACGAGCGCCAGCGCCACCAGCAGGTTCATGGTGACGATGACCCGCCGCCGCTCCAGGCTGTCGCCCAGCGGGACGATGAAGAACATGCCCACCGCGTAGCCCACCTGCGTCAGCATGGGCACCAGCCCCAGCGCGCTCCCCGAGACCCCCAGGTCCGCGCCGATGTCTCCCAGCAGCGGCTGGTTGTAATAGAGGTTCGCGACGGTCGCGCCCGCGGCGGCGGCCATGAGCCACACGAGCCCGCTGGTCAGGACGGTGCGGGGCGCTGCCGGAGGGGAATGCGTCGTCATGGAGGCACGCGGACTCTGGCGCCGCACCCTCCCAGGGTCCAGACCTGTGTAGGCTTCCAGGAATGGCTGGAACGGATTCCGCACCCGGCGGCTTGCCCGTCATCGACATGGCGTCACTGTTTGACGCCTCCCGCGTCACCGAGCGGGCGCGCGTCGCGCGGGAAATCGAGCAGGCCTGTCGCGACAGCGGCTTCTTCTACGTGACGGGCCACGGCGTGTCCGGCGAGGTGCTCGCGCGGCTGGAGCGGGAGAGCCACCGCTTCTTCGCGCTGCCCCGGGCGGCGAAGGAGGCCATCGCCATGGCACGGGGCGGCGTGGCGTGGCGCGGCTGGTTCCCGCTGGGGGGCGAGCTGACCTCGGGGCGCCCGGACCGGAAGGAAGGGCTCTACCTGGGCACGGAGCTCGGAAGCGAGCACCCGCGCGTGCAGGCCGGCTGGCCGCTGCACGGCGCCAACCTGTGGCCCACGGAGGTGCCAGGGCTTCGCTCGGCGGTGCTCGACTACATGGACGCCTGCACGCGCGCCGCGCATGCGCTGATGGAGGGCGTGGCGCTGAGCCTGGGCCTGGACGCGGGCTACTTCCGCCAGCACTACACGGCGGACCCGACGGTGCTCTTCCGCATCTTCCATTACCCCGCGGAGGCCCCGCACCAGGAAGAGCGCTGGGGCGTGGGCGAGCACACCGACTACGGCCTGCTCACGCTGCTGGCCCAGGACGACCACGGCGGGTTGCAGGTGAAGACGCCGCGAGGCTGGGTGGAGGCGCCGCCGCTGCCCGGGACGCTGGTGTGCAACATCGGCGACATGCTCGACCGGATGACAGGCGGCGGGTACCGCTCCACGCCGCACCGGGTGAAGAACGTGAGCGGCAAGGACAGGCTGTCCTTCCCGCTCTTCTTCGACCCGGACTTCGCCGCCGAGGTCCACCCCCTGCCCCGCGGCGCTGACGTGGACGAGGATTGCGCCCGCCGCTGGGACGGCGCCAGCGTCCACGCCTTCCAGGGGACCTACGGCGACTACCTGCTGGGCAAGGTGTCCAAGGTGTTTCCGGAGCTGGTGCGCCGGGTGGGGGACGGGCGCGGACCGTTGTCGCGTTGACGGCGCCCAGGTCGCGTGCTTGAGAACGCCGCGCCAGAGGACGCGCTTCGGCGCGTCCATGCCGCTCACCGACCAGGAGACATCACGATGATGACCGTCAGCGCGTTCAAGTGGGTTCCGCCGTTCGCACAGGGCCTGGTGCGGGACCTCCGGGTGCGGTGGGCGCTCGAAGAGGCGGGGCTGCCGTACCAGGTGCGGCTCATCGACAACAAGGTCCAGGCCTCGCCCGACTACCGCAAGCTCCAGCCCTTCGGCCAGGTGCCGGTGCTGGAGGAGGAAGGCCTGGTCCTCTTCGAGTCGGGCGCCATCGTGCTCCACATCGCCCAGAAGAGCGAGGCGCTGCTGCCGGCGGACGCGGCGGGCAGGGCTCGCGCGGTGACGTGGCTCTTCGCGGCGCTCAACTCCATTGAAATCATGATTCAGCCGCTGGCGGAGGTGGACCTGTTCTTCGCCCAGGAGGAGTGGGCGAAGCTGCGCAGGCCGGGCGTCGTGGAAGCGCTGAAGGAGCGCCTGGGCGAGCTCGCGGCGCAGCTGGGCGAGCGCGAGTACCTGGAGGACCGTTTCACCGCGGGGGACCTGATGATGGTGACGGTGCTCCGCATCCTTCGGCACACGGACGTGCTCGACGGCTTTCCCACGCTGAAGGCGTACAAGGAACGCTGTGAGGCCCGCCCTGCGTTCCAGCGCGCCCTGGCGGCCCAGATGGCGCCGTTCCAGCAGCCCCGCGCTTGAGTGCCTGACACGGCGCCTGGATAGGGTATCGTCGCTATCCAGCGCCGTGCGCACGTGGCCACATTTCAGCCTGATTGGCGTCCGGTACGTCAGGTGGAACGGATGATTCACCGACTTGGAATGTTGCTGGTGGTGGTGGCTGCCTGCAGCAGTGGCGACTGGTACACCCGGACAGGGCACGACGTGTGGTTCGGGTTCCGCGGCAATTCGGTATGGGCTCGCGGGCCTTGGCCCGAAATCCAGCCATCCAGGGACCTGGACGAAGTCATCGACCAACTGTGCCCCGCCATCATGCAGCTGCCACGGGCTCGCGATGGTGAGTACGGCCAGGAGTACTGCGGGGCGCTCTATTCCCTGGGAGACGGAACCTATTACGCGACCTACGGCTCCCCTTTGGGGACGACCGTCATGGTCGGGCCCAGCAATCGCAAGCGGTGCATTCCACCTCGCTATGTGGTGGACGGGCGCGGGCGAACGGCGCCCATCGCGGACTACCACAGCCATCCATGGGCACCCTCGGAGATGTCACCCGAGGACAGGCAGGCGGACCTCCAGCGCTTCATGATTCGTATCCAGTTCGATACGGACTGCACCGTCATGAAGCTGGTTCCCTACGTCAACGAGTCTCGTCCCGGAGAGGCGTACGTGAGGCGGGGGAAGCAGTGGGTGTTGATTGGCGTCATCAAGAACGAGGACAAGCGGTATGGGCGTATCACGGACGTCGGCAGCGATTGACGTTGGCGAGGTGGCCGCATGAAGCGCACGTTCCTGCTCTGGGTGCTGCTGCCTGGATGTGCCCTCTTTCGCCCGGCGGCGCGTCCTGTTCATGCGTCACCGGAGGAAGCGGCACGCGTGACGTTTCCTCGCGACTTGCCAACAGAGGGGCTTCTTGAATTGTCGGGTCCCACGGCCGCGGCCATCGCGCTGGCCATGGAGGATTTTCGACCCTTGGGGACGAAACCGCACCGAGGCGCT
This sequence comes from Myxococcus vastator, assembly GCF_010894475.1. Classification (GTDB taxonomy): domain Bacteria; phylum Myxococcota; class Myxococcia; order Myxococcales; family Myxococcaceae; genus Myxococcus; species Myxococcus vastator. The sequence continues at coordinate 12,325 of NZ_JAAIYB010000028.1, read as the reverse complement.
ACGCCGCTGGAGCAGTGCCTCTACCGGCGCGAGGCCTTCAACGTCGCCACCGCTCCGGGGCCCGAGGGTATCGTTTTTGTTCGCTTCGCCTTCAGCCCCAGCAATTGCGCCGAACATGAGCGAGAAATCGTGCTCGACATGGGCGCGACCTACGCAGTGGACGTTCCCGGAGGGCGAATCCTCGCGGTCCAACGTTGAGCGCTGGCGGGCACGCACCCGCCAGCGCCTCGGTACGGCTCAGGAGCGGCGTTGCGCCTCGTCACGCGGCAGCAGGCGTCCACCCAGCATGGTGATGCGCTTGGCCGCGAGCCGCTCACGGGCCTCCGGCGCGATGTCCTGAGGCGTCCACTTCAGGTCGTGGTCGAACTCCACGTTCACCGCGGTGACGCCCTCCACCGTCAGCAGCCGCTGCTCGATTTCCCGCATGAAGTAGGCGGCCATCATGCACATGGGCGAGGTGATGTGCAGGCGCACCGTCACCTGGCCCTCCGTGCGCTTCACCGACTCAATCAGCCCCATCTCCCCGATGCCCAGCGGCACGCCCGTGGCGCAGCTGCACGGGTCCGGGATGTCCTGGATGCGCTCGCGCAGGGCCTGCTCATTCATACAGGCTCTCCTGGTAGCTGTACGGCGGGAGGTCGCCGCGCGCCGCCTTCAGCTTCGCGAACGCGTCGTTGGCGATGTTCTTCTTCACCGCCTCCACGTCCACGCCCGCGTAGCGCGCGTAGTTGCCGCCCAGAATCATCCGCTTCACGTCCGGCGTCACCTGCATGCCCGCCACCTGCACCAGCTCGTCCGGGAGCTGGAAGTCATGCCAGAACTTGTGCAGCGCCGGGTGCGGGTGGCTGAACACCGTCCCGGAGCCCCACATGATTTTCTCCGGGCCCGCCCACTTCAGCAGCGCCGCCAGGGACTCGGCGAACCAGCGCTCGCGCTTCACGATGAGCGCGCCCGTGACTTCCAGATTGACGTACACGTTGGGGAACAGCGACAGCTGCATGCCCGTCTCGTCCAGGAAGGCCATGCCGCCGTGGACGATTTCGAAGTTCAAGTCAGGGAAGGCATCCGCCGCCCCGCCAATGTCATCCACCTTGTAGGGCTCCAGCGGCACCGCGCCCATGGGCAGGCCCTTGTGCACGGCGATGTTCTTGATGCCCAGCTTCTGCGCCCGCTCGAAGAGCGGGAAGGCGATGCTCGGGTCATCCATGCGCCAGCCCGTGTGGCGGAACTTCTCCCCCAGCCACGCCGCCGGGTAGAGCTTCAGGCCGCTGGGCTTGAGCGTCTCGCACTGCTGCTCCAGGTCGTCCAGCGCCGCCGTGCCGCGCAGCGGGTCCACGCCCGCGTACACCAGGAAGCGGTGGGGATAGTTGCGGTGAATCTCCAGCGTCTTCTCATAGGAGCACAGGCCGTCGTGGTACAGCGTCTGGAGCGGCAGCACGTGGTGCACCGCCAGGTCGACGCCGCTCTCCACGAAGAGCAGGTGCGCCAGCTCCTGCACGGACCAGTTCTTCAGGAAGCCCTCCGCCGTGGGGACGCGGTACGCCTCCCCGGACAGCCCGCTGTGCAGCCCCCAGATGAGCCCCGAGAGCGACTCGGCATACTTGCCGGCGCGGTAGTTCGTGGGATGGAGGTTGTAGGCGTGTGTCACCGCATCGATGACGAAGTTGCCGTCAATCACCCGAGGACTCCTTTCACGGTTGGGCCGGGAGGATGCCCGGCGTCATTCGCTGCCACCAGAGGCACCCAGGAGCTGTCCCAGGCTCTGATGAATCGACTCCACGTCGAAGGGCTTCTCAATCTGGAGGTTCGGCACGCGCTCCAGGAACTGGCGGGCCCGCGTGGTGTAGGAGCCGCCGGTGATGAAGATGAAGCGCGCGGCGATGCCGTCCCCGCGCTCACGGACGCGCTCGTAGACGTCCATGCCGGAGATGCCCGGCATCATCAAGTCACAGAAGACGGCGTCGAAGGGCGCGCCCGACGTCAGCACCGCCAGCGCGTCCTCGCCGTTGTTCACCACCGTCACCCGGTGCCGCATGCCGATGATGCGCGCCAGGGAGCGGCCCACCGCGGGCTCGTCGTCAATCACCAGCACCTGTCCCCGCCGCTCGGCGTGGGGCGCGGGCGTCGCCGGCGCGGCCCGGGTGGGGACGGCGTCCGGCGCCGTGGGCAGGGTGACGGTGAAGGTGGTGCCCCGGCCCGGCTCGCTGCGGACGATGATGTCTCCGCCCAGCTTGCGGATGAGGCTGTGGCAGATGGACAGCCCCAGCCCCGTGCCCTTGCCCACGGGCTTGGTGGTGAAGAAGGGGTCGAAGACGCGGGAGAGCACCGCGGGCGTCATGCCGCAGCCGGAGTCGCTGATGTCCACCAGCACGCTGCCCGGCGGCCCGGAGCGGACCCACACGGTGATGTGGTGCTCCTCGGCGTTGCCTTCGGGGATGGCCTGCGCCGCGTTCACCAGCAGGTTGAGGAACACCTGGCCCAGTCGCGAGCCGTCCGCGTGCACGGGCGGGACGGACTCGTACTTCTTGATGAGCCGCGCCCGGTGGCGCAGCTGGCTGGTGGCCATGTTGATGGAGAAGTCCAGCGGCTGCCGCACGTCCACCGCTTCGCGCCGCTCCTCGTCCTGACGGGAGATGAACTTCAAGTCCCGGACGATGTTGCGCACGCGCATGGCGCCTTCCTGCGCCTCCTTCAGCAGGGCCTCCGTGTCCTGCAGCGTCGCGGGCCACGCCACGCTGCCGGGGCCGCGCTCCCCGGCCCGCGTCAGCTCCGCGCCCAGGCGGCTCACGGACTCCAGGGCCGAGGCCAGGTTGGCCATGACGTAGGTCAGCGGGTTGTTGATTTCGTGCCCCACGCCCGCCGCCAGCGTGCCGGCCAGCACCATGCGGTCGTTCTGCAGGAGCTGCGACTGGGCCTGCTTGCGCTCGGTGATGTCGCGCGACATCACCACGACGGCCTCGTGCCCGTCGAACTCGATGGGGATGCCCACGCTCTCCGCGTCGTACCAGGTGCCGTCGCGCCGCAGGTAGCGCACCTCCCGCAGCGGGGCCAGCGCGCCCTTCACGGCCGCGGTGTGCACGCGGTCCTTCACGAGCTCCAGGTCATCCGGATGGACAATGCTCCAGATGGGCTTGGCCATCAGCTCGGCCGGGTCGTCGTAGCCCAGGGCCCGCAGCAGCGTGGGGTTGGCGTAGATGAAGCGCCGCTGGGTGTGCACGAAGATGCCTTCGGGGGCCCGGTCGATGAGCCGGCGGAAGCTCTCCTCCGAGCGGTGCAGCGCCTCCTGCGTGCGCTTGCGCTCGGTGACATCCTCGAACGCGAACAGCCGGTAGCGCATGGCGTCCCCCGCCACCGAGGAGGACGTGGACAGCCGGCGCAGGGTGCGGCCATCCGAAAGCCTGGCTTCGTCCTCCAACAGGCCCGGCACGCAGCCCTGGTCCGGGGCCGCGCACAGGCGCAGGAACTCCGCCGCGTCGCCGGCCTTGAGGCAGTGTTCAATCACCTCGTCATGGGTCAGCTCGCCCCGGTGGATGGCGCCCTCCAGCGCGGTGATGCCCCACAGCTGGCAGAAGCGGTGGTTGACGTAGTGGACCCGGCGCGTGCGGATGTCGACCAGGTAGAGGCCGAAGGGCAGGTAGTCACTCTCAGGCCAGGGCGCGGGGGACGGCTCCACGGCCTGTCGCACCGTGCAGTAGAGCGGCTCCGACTCCGACGCGGCGGTGATGCGCCAGGACAGAGGCAGCCAGGACCCATCCGGCTGACGCCAGCGACAGGTGCGTGAGGTGGGGCTCCCAGAACCCAGCTTCGCGAACAGGACGGCGGCGTCTTCGGCGAGTATGAAATCCTGCAAGGCCATGCCGCGCAGCGACGTCAAAGACAGGCCCACCAGGTGGCCAAAGGCAGGATTGGCTTCGAGCAACACGCCATCACGGCCCAGGATGACGGAGGGCTCCGAGGACTGCTCGAAGAAGCGGTGGGCCCACTGCTCGGTCAAGATGCTTCCCTTGGGTTGCCAGGGCGCAGCCAGCGCCGGCTTGGGGGGAAGGCCGGCTCATGGCATGCGAAGTGTTCGTAGATGCCTTTGCGCTTTCCAGGACATAGACACTATTTGTGGAAAAATTGCATGTCCTGATTTCATGGACGGCCCCGCTCATACTCGGAGTCAAGTCTCTGACGGGCTGCCTGCTCGGCGGCCGAGTGCCCATGGTGGGGCGGGCCCCACCCGGGGCTGACGTCGCGAGGACTCCGGCTCATTGCCCCTGGAGCAAAGGCACGCGCTTCCAGTGGGCTTCGATGCGGCGGCGGCTCTCTTCCGGCAGCGGGAGCTGCGCGTGGAGTGAGGACCAGGTGTCGAGCGACGCCTCCACCGCGGACTTCACCACGGGCAGCACGTCGGTGACGGGCAGCGCCAGCTTCCGGGCCAGCCGTTCAAAGCTGCCCAGGGAGATGTCCTCGAAACGCTTGGACTTCGCGAAGTTGAGCGCGAGCGTGTCCGCCGGCATGTACTGGAGCGTGGACACCAAATCGTACGCGGGCGACAGCGTGGCGCGCGTGCCGTCCGGGTAGAGCAGGGACCAGTTCTTGTGGTGCGCGTCACCGTTGCCAATGACGGCGATGAACACCAGCCGCCGCAGGAACTCATGCAGCGCGTCCAGGCCAGCGACCTTGTAGATGACGTTGGCGACCGTCTCGTAGTTGTACTTCTTGTACTTCTCGTCCGCGTACAGCCCCAGCACCTGCGTCAGGTCCTCCATGTGGACGCGGCGGCCGGGCTCGGGACGGTCGAAGCGGCGCACGGCGTAGGCCACGTCCTCGCGCAGGGTGATGCCTTCGGGCAGGCCCTGGATGTCGGCCACGCTCAGCAGCGTCACCTCGGGCACGGTGAGGCCGGCGGCGCGGGCCCACGTCATCATGGAGAACTCGTTCTCCGGGACGCGGTCGTAGCGGTTGTCCGGCAGCTTCACAATCCAGTTGCCGCCGCGCCCGCCCGCCGGGAGCGTCATCGCCTTGTCCCGGCGCAGCATGGAGAACTTGAGCTGCACGCCCGCCAGCGAGAAGCGCAGCGGCTCCTGCTCCTGCGGCGCGTGGGGCGGCTGGGGTTCTTCCAGTGGCTCCAGGCCGCTGAGTGACAGCACGCTGGCGGGCCGCACGACGATGGCGCCGGGCAGGTCCTCGCCCAGCCGCGCGATGAGGAAGAACTCGCGCTGGCGGGCCACCTGCTCGCGTTCCGCGATGAGCTCGCGCAGCGTGCCCTCCGGGAGCAGGTTGGAGAAGAACGAAGGCAGGCGCAGGCGGCTGACGTGCCGGCGCGTGAGGTCGTCCTCGAAAATCTGCCCCAGCACCGGGCGTGGGTAGCGCTGGCGGTACTCCTCCGCGATGACGAACTCGATGCGCTCGTCCTCCAGCAGCGTCAGCGTGCCGACGTGGACGTCGCCCAGGTGGACGTCGAGGATTCCGGCCGTGGTGCGGGTGGGCTCCAAGTCAGTCCTCCTCCTCGACGACCAGTGATTGGAGGGACGGACGGTCCGACTCCTCGTGGCGGGTGCGGGCCCGCAGGAACTCGATGATGTGTCTATCGATGAGCTCCATGCGCTGCATGAGGAACTCGAGCGTGCCGCCCTCGCGCAGCGTGTCGCGCATGGCGGGCGTCACCGCCTGGCTCTGGAGGACCTCGGGCGGCGGCGCGGGCTCCCCGCGCAGCACGTCCAGCAGGGGCTGGCCGGGCAGGGGTGGGTGCAGCAGGTAGTTGGCGGGGGTGAAGAGGAAGGAGCGGTACAGCGCGGGGTCCAGCTTCAGCTCGGCGTCCGGCTCCTGCACGGTGAGGGACTTGAGCACGGGGCTGAGGCTGACGGGGTCGGTGTCGCTGAAGAGCTGGGACGGCTCCAGCAGGGCGCCGGTGCGCAGGTGCCGCGGCTGGAGCGCGTACAAGGCATTGAGGGCCATGCCACGCGAGCGCAGCGCGAGGCCAAACGTCGCGGGCTGCGCGTGCTGGGCCAGCCATTCGTCGGACAGGGGCCGCACCTGCGCCAGCAGGGACTGGACGGACTGCTCCTCGTCGGGGCCGATGGCGGCCAGCAGCTCCTGCGGCGACAGGGCCCGGCTGTCGAGGAAGCTGTCCACCAGGCTGCCGCGCCAGAACCCGCGCGCGAGCAAATCCCGGGTGCGCGGCGACGGCTCCGGGTGCAGGTGGAAGAAGCGCGCGAGCAGCACGAAGTAGAGCGGGTTCGTCAGCAGGCGCCCGTGCGGGATTCCCGCGTCGCGCTTGAGGAAGATGATGACGCTGCGCAGGGCCGCTTCCGTCTGGAGCAGCGTCTGCGTGAGGTCGTCCTCCTCGCGCAGCTGCTTCTGGAAGTCCTGGGTGAAGTCCAGGCCGCGCACCGCGAGCACGGCCTTGAGCAGCAGGGATTCGTCGATGCGGCCGAAGCCCAGCTCCAGCAGGCTGGTGGCCAGCGCCTTGAGATTCGGCAGCCGCGAGCCCGCGGCGCCGCCGTAGAGCGCGTTGAAGACCTCGTCGTCGGTGAGCGGCTTTCCGGAGGTGTTGAGCCGCTTGAAGATGATGCGCAGCGTCTTCTCCTCCGCGGCTTCGACGACGTACGCGGGCATCTGGTACTCGCGCGCCGCCTTGCCCAGGCGGATGGCCGCGCGCACGTGCTCCGGGTTCTTCTCGCGCCCCGGGTAGCGGTCCAGCCAGCCCAGCAGCTGCTCGCTGTCGAGCACCCGGTTGAGCGGCAGCCAGTGCGGCGGCGTCGGCTCGCCGGGCGCGGGCTGGACGATTTCCTGCGTGTCCAGGTCGAAGAAGAGCGTGAAGCCGTCCCGCGCGGCGAGCGCCTGCTCCGGGTGGAGGAGCACCGCGGCCAGCGCGGTGATGCGCTGCTGTCCGTCCACCACCCACAGCGCCTGGCTGTGGGACGGCGCGTCGATGCGCACCGGCCCGAAGCTCACGCTGGCGGCGGGGGCCTCGCGCTTCCAGAAGAGCAGCGTGCCGATGGGATAGCCGCGGTACACGCTGTCGAGCAAATCCCGCACATCGCCAGCCTCCCAGCGCAGGGGCCGCTGGAAGTGGGGCAGCCGCACCTCACCGCGTCGGACCCGGTCCAGCAGGTCCTCGATGCTGAATGCCGTCGCCTGGGGCCGCCGCGTCAGGGTGGATTGCATGCGCTTGCCTCTGCCGGGCCTGTAACACGCCCCGCACGGGATGCCCGCCTTCCGGTGGAACCCCCGGGGAATCGCCCGATTTGGACAGTGAGGGTGGAATCGTCTGTCTTCACGGGGTGTGAATGTCCGATTATGGGCTCGAAGGGGGAGCGTGCTTGACGGGCGCCCGCCCGCCCTTCAACATGCCGTCCACGTTTCCTCTTCGGAGTGAGACGCGGCGGCGGTGATTGCCTCCCCCAAAAGCGACACCGCCGTGGAAGTCCCAGTTGAGCCCCGCGCGCCGCGTTCCCCCTCTCGGCGCGCGGTGGCCCCTGGGATTCCCGCTCCACTCCTCGGTTCCCTGCCTGGATGACGCACGGGCGCTGGCTGCTTCCGGGCGGTGGTGACGCTCATCGTCGCTTGCGAGCCCCAGGGCCTCGGCGGAGAGTGGGCGCCTCCCCTGGAGGACCCTTGCCCGTCGCCACCTTCATCCTGCCCGCTTCCCTCGCGCTCCAGCTGCTTTCGGGAGCCGCACCCGCCGCGAAGTCGGCGCCCAAGGCCGCCCCGGCGAGGCCCGCCGTCACCGCGAAGCGCGCCGCGCCCGTGTATGCGCAGGCGACCGCGGAGAAGCTCATCGGCCCCGCGCTCACGGATGGCCATGCCTATGCGCGGCTCGCCGAGCTGACGGATGGCATTGGCCCGCGTCTGTCGGGTTCGCCGGGCGCCGAGGCCGCCGTGCAGTGGGCGCTGCGGTCCTTCAAGGCAGACGGCGTGAAGGCGTGGCTGGAGCCGGTGAAGGTGCCGCACTGGGTGCGAGGCGAGGCGTCTGGCGAGGTGCTGGCCTCCGAGCGCACGCGGGGGCATCCCCTGGCGCTGCTGGCCCTGGGTGGCAGTCCGCCCACCGCGCCCGAGGGCCTCACCGCCGAGGTGGTGGAGGTGACGTCGCTGGAGCAGCTGGAAGCGCTGGGCGCGGCGGTGAAGGGGAAGTTCGTCTTCTTCAACCACACCATGTCGGTGGCCGCGGACTACGGGCGCTTCGCGGGGCTGCGCTCACGCGGCCCCGCCGCCGCCGCGAAGCATGGAGCGGTGGGCGCGCTGGTGCGCTCGCTGGCCACCGCGTCGCTGCGCACGCCGCACACGGGCGCGACGAACTTCCCCAGCGACGGTCCGCGAATCCCGGCGGCGTCGGTGTCCACGGAGGACGCGGACCTGCTCCACCGGCTGCTGGCGGGCGGCGCGGTGCGCGTGAAGCTGATGCTGAGCAGCTCCGAGCTGCCGGACGCGGAGTCCTCCAACGTCGTGGCGGAGATTCGCGGCCGGGAGAAGCCGCGGGAAATCGTGCTCATCGGCGCGCACCTGGACTCGTGGGACGTGGGCACGGGCGCGCATGACGACGGCGCGGGCGTGGTGATGGTGATGGAGGCCGCGCGCCTCATCGCGAAGCTGCCGCAGGCGCCCCGGCGCACGGTGCGGGTGGTGCTCTTCATGAACGAGGAGAACGGCCTGCGCGGTGGGCGGGCCTACGCGGAGGCGCACGCCGCGGAGCTGCCCCGGCACGTGGGCGCGCTGGAGATGGACGCGGGCGGCGGGCGGCCCGTGAGCATCAGCGTGCGCTCGGGCGAGGGTGGACAGGAGCTGCTGCGCCCGTGGCTGCCGCCGCTGACGGCGCTGGGCGTGACGCAGTTCTCCGCGCGTGAGGCGGGTGGGGCGGACATCAGCCCGCTGGTGCCCGCGCGCGTGCCCTTCTTCGGCGTGGAGGTGGACAGCAGCCGCTACTTCGACGTGCACCACACGGAGGCGGACACGCTGGACAAGGTGGATCCGCAGGACCTGGCGCGCAGCACCGCCGCCGTGGCGTGGATGACATACGCGCTGGCGGAGATGCCCGGCACGCTCACGCGCCCTGAAGCGCCGGCGCCGCGTGGGCCTGTGCCTGTGCCTGTGCAGCAGTCGAAGAGCGCGGGGCACTGAGGGGACTGCCGATGCGCCCCTCGGATTGCCGAGGGGCGCTGTGGGTGCCGTGCGGGCTTCCGTTGCGCGACGGGGCGTGGCTTTCGGTGTGTTGGCCCGAAGGTGCCTTCCGAGGCGTCGGCGGGCTTGCGTCGCGCTGGCGACGGTCGACGCCATGGGGAGTGTCTGCTGCCTCTTCTCGTGGTGTATGTCTTGCTTTGGCTGTGCCCGCTCAATGCAGGTCGGAGGTCATTCATGACGAAGCAAGGCAAGCGTGTTCCGGGGCTGAAGTGGGTCATCGCCGCGTTCGTCCTGGCGGGCTGTCGCGGCTCCGAGGGCGAGGTGCCCACGTCGACCGAGTCCAGGCTGTCGCTGAAGGAGGGACAGGTGCTCGGTCCGGCGTGTACCGGGGAGCAGAAGCAATGTCCCGAGGGGCTCACCTGCGCCTCGTTCAACCTGGGCTCCGGCCCTGAAGTCCGCTGCGTCCGGTCCCCGGAAATCTGTGACCTGTTCAAGTGCAGCAGCGGCGAGTGCGTGGTGCTGGAGAGCTACCCCATCCAGGTTCGTTGTAGCGGCTCCTGAGCCACGCGCTATGCGCCGAACGTCGGGTGCTCCCCAAGTCCGGTGAGCGCCCGCTGTCCGGCGGCGAGGTACTCCGGCCGCCCCAGCGTCTGACCGAAGGCGATGTCGGCCACCGCGCGGCAGGCGGCGAACCACCGTGCCCGCGTGAGGACAGCGGGGCTGACCGCGCCATACGTCTCCAGCGCGGAGGCCAGCATGGGCGCCCCGCCCCAGTGGAGCAGGCCGGCCAGATCCCTCGCGGGGTCTCCGACGCACGCATCACTCCAGTCAATGACTCCCGTGGGAGCACCGCGGGCATCGACCAGGACATGCTCCGCGGCGAAGTCGCCGTGGACCAGCCGGGGCGCGCCGCGTCCCTCCGTGGGACGCACCCTGAGCCGCTGCTCCCAGTCCGCCGCTCGGCTCGGGTCCACATGGCCGTGTTCGGCGGCGAGGCGCAGGTCGTCCACGGCGGCGGCTGACCAGGCCTCGAGCTCCGGGTCGTCGTCTCCCGGAACCCCGAGCGCATCGGCTTCGGCGGGGTCGAGCGCATGGAGCGTCCCCAGGAAGGCGCCGAGCCCGCGGCCGAGGCCCGACAGGTCGAGCCGCCCAGGCTCGACGAGGAGCGCGGGCGTCCCGGGAAGCTTCTCGTAGCCCGCGAAGCCCCCCGCGAGGCCGACGGCGGGGGGCGCGAGGAAACGGTAGACGGGGACCGGCAGGGGAAGGCGGGGCCCGAGCCACGCCGTCAGGCGCGCCTCCCACGTCAGGTGCTCGGCGGCTTCGTCGCTCTTGGGAAAGCGGAAGACATAGCGTCCCTCCACCTCGAAGGCCTGGTGGTCCATGCCTTCCCCCAGGCGGACGACCCGCGCCGTCGCGAGCGAGGGAAACCGCGCGTGGATGTGCTCGGCGGCCTCCGCGTCCGTGAGCGCGGGTGGCTGTTGCGCGTCGTGGGCCATGCCGTGACTCTACTGCTCCGGGACGCGGGCACGTGGCTCGATGCGCCGGTGCCTCCGGCGCAGGTGCTGCTCCGGCAGGAACAGCGTCACCAGCAGCGCCGCCAGGGCGATGAACAGGGTGACGCGGTACACGGCGGAGACGCCGAGCGTGAACGCCACCTTCAGCGCCCGGTCCGCCGCGTCCACCGCCGCCAGCGCCTGTCGCTCCTCCGCGTTCACTTTCGCCCGGGCCTCGGGGGCGACGGCGGCCCGCCGCTGGGCATCGAACTCCGCGCGCACCCGCGCCTTCACCTCGTCCGCGCGGAACACCTGCCCGGTGGGGCCGCCTTCGCCAGTGACGTCCGGCGCGGCGCGCGTCACCTCGGCCTTCACGGCGTCCGGGAGCGCCGAGGTCGCCTGCGCCATGCGCGCCTCCAGCTCCGAGGACAGCGTGGACGCGAACACCGTCCCCAGCAGCGCCACGCCCAGCGTCATGCCCAACTGCCGGAAGAACGTGGCCGCCGCCGTGCCCACGCCAATCTGGTCCGGCGGCACCGCGTTCTGGATGGCCATCGTGTAGAGCGGAATCGACGGCCCCAGGCCCAGACCCACCAGCACCATCTTCGCCGTCACCTCCGCCTGGGTGGAGTCCGGCGTCAGCGTGAAGGCCATGACGGCGAAGCCCGCCATCAGCAGCACCAGCGAGCCCAGCAGCAGCGCCTTGTAGCGGCCCACCCGGGACACGAGCTGCCCGCTCAGCACGTTCCCCGCCACCACGCCCAGCGTCAGCGGCATGATGGTGAGCCCCGCGCGCGTCGCCGACAGCCCCACGACGTTCACCATGAACAGCGGCAGGAAGACGACGCCCGACAGGAACGCCCCGCCGACGATGAACACCGCCGCGTTGCCCGCGCTGAAGGCCCGCAGGCGGAACAGCTTCAAGTCGAGCAGGGGCTCGGGCGCGCGCCGCTCCGCCCAGAGGAAGGCCACCAGCCCCGCCGCCGACAGCGCGAACAGGCCCAGGATGCGCCACGACGTCCAGGCCCAATCGCCGTCGTCTTGCTGCCCCAGGCTGAGCGCCAGCAGCAGCGGCACCAGCGCCACCGCGAGCGCCAGCGCCCCTGTCACGTCCAGCCCACCCCGGCGCTCACGGTGAGGCTTCAGCGGTGGCATGCGCGCCAGCACCAGCGCCAGCGCCACCGCGCCCACGGGCAGGTTGATGAAGAACACCCAGTGCCAGCCCAGGTGGTCGGTGATGAACCCACCGGCCAGCGGCCCCACCACGCTGGACAGGCCGAACATGGCGCCGAAGAGGCCCTGGTACTTGCCGCGCTCACGGGGCTCGAAGAGGTCGGCCACCACCGCCAGCGCGGCGGTGAACAGTGCCGCGCTGCCCAGCCCCTGCACGGCGCGGAAGAGGATGAGCGCCACCGTGGAGCGCGCCACCCCGCACAGGAAGCTGCCCGCGAGGAAGATGAGGATGCCCGCGGCCAACACCGCGCGCCGGCCCAGCAGGTCCGACAGCTTGCCCCACACGGGCACCATCATCGTCGACGCGACGAAGTACGACGTGGTGAGCCACGGGTAGAGCGAGGCGGGGATTCGCAGGTCCGCCTGGATGGCCGGCCCCGCGGTGGCGACAATCGTCTGGTCCAGCGCGGCGAGCAGCAGCCCCAGCACCGCGCCCAGCAAGGTGAAGACCTTCTGGGAGCGCGTGAACGCCGGAAAGACGGGCGGCGCATCGG
>NZ_JAAIYB010000289.1 GCF_010894475.1 Myxococcus vastator | reverse complement strand
GCGCGTTCCCCGGGTGATGGGGCCCAGCGCCACCGGGCCGGCCTTCACGCCTCCGGGAACCAGCTCCGAGGCCCCGCCGCGTTTCTCCGCGTGCAGGGAGACGACGTTGCCGTCGCTGATCGCCACCACCTCGCCGTCCTGGTCGGTGCGGAACACGGTGGCCTTCACCGCGCGCAGGCGCTCCAGCACCGCCGGGGTGGGGTGGCCGTAGTCGTTCTTCGCGCCCACGGAGATGACGGCGGCCCGGGGCTTCACCGCGGCCAGGAAGCCCGCGGTGGACGAGTGCCGACCGCCGTGGTGGGCCACCTTCAGCACGGTGGCGGTGAGGTCGATGGGCTTGCGCAGCAGCGTGGCCTCGGTGTCCGGCTCGGCGTCGCCGGTGAAGAGGAACGCCGTCTTGCCGTAGGTCAGCTTGGCGACGATGGAGTTGGAGTTCGGGTCCGAGCGCGTGCCCGTGAGGAAGGGGTCCTCCGGCACGCGCGGCCACAGCACGGTGAGCGCCGCGCCATCTCCCAGTCCAATGGTGACCAGCGAGCGCGGGTCCTGCGGGTTGGGCACGGGCGTCATCACCTGGCCCACCTCGTCACCCACGACGTTGAGCAGGTCGCGGTACGCCTCGCTCGGGTGGTCGAAGCCCGGGTCCATGAAGCGGCGCGCCCCCACCGAGCGCAGCGCGGAGGACATGCCGCCCAGGTGGTCCAGGTGGGGGTGCGTGAGGATGGCGAGGTCCAGCGGTGCCTTCACCAGCTCACGCAGCCGCTGCTCCAGGCGGTGCCGCGCGTCGGGTGGGCCGCTGTCGATGAGCACCGTCTTGCCGGTGGGGGAGATGATGAGCGCGGCGTCCCCCTGGCCCACGTCGAAGAAATGGACCGTGAGTGGCTGGCCGGCAGCTTGGGCCAGGGCCTGGCCCGGGGTCGAGGCGAGGAGGAGGACGAGGAGTGCGAGCCACCGGACAAAGGACATCACGAGGCCGACTCTACCGCTCCGCTCCCCCCGCTGACACCCAGGGGGCGGCGCGGGCGCGCTTCTCCCGCGAGCGCTTCCCGGGGGCCTGGAAGTGGGCTAAGGGGCCGGGCATGTCCGACTCCGAAGACCTCTTCCATTTCGTCGAGGACATTGCCAGCCAGGCGCGCCGCCGGCTCGAGGCGTGGAAGGAGGGGCAGACGCCCGGGGCCAGCGCTCCCGCGTCGGGGCCGTCCACCGCCCGGGTGGACCTGGACACGGTGCGCTCCCACGCGGACCTGGCGCCGTACATCGACCACACGCTGCTCAAGCCCGAGGCTCGCGCCGAGGACGTGGTGAAGGTGGCCGAGGAGGCCCGCCAGTACGGCTTCGCCACCGTCTGCGTGAACAGCACGCACGTGGCCACCGCGGCGCGGGTGCTGGCCGGCACGTCCACGCTGCCCATCGCCGTGGTGGGGTTTCCGCTGGGCGCCTCGCTGCCGTCCGCGAAGGCCTTCGAGGCCCGGGAGTCCATCCGCGCCGGGGCGCGGGAAATCGACATGGTGCTGAACGTGGGCGCGCTCAAGGCGCACGACTACGCGCTGGTGCACCAGGACATCGCCGCCGTGGTGGAGGCCAGCCGGCCCGTGCCGGTGAAGGTCATCCTGGAGACGGCCCTGCTGACGGACGAGGAGAAGGTCATCGCCTGCTCGCTCTCCAAGGCCGCGGGCGCCGCCTTCGTGAAGACGTCCACGGGCTTCGGTCCGGGCGGGGCCACCGAGGCGGACGTGGCGCTGATGCGCCGGGTGGTGGGGGACACGGTGGGCGTGAAGGCGTCGGGCGGCATCCGCTCCGCCGAGGACGCGCTGAAGATGCTGCGCGCGGGGGCCAACCGCCTGGGCGCGTCCGCGTCGGTGGCCATCGTCTCCGGGCAGACCTCCACCGCGAAGTACTGACCCGGGGCGGACACCGTGAACGCGAAACAGCGAGAGGAACTCATGGCGCTGCTGCTCGCGCTCCACTCGGAGCTGACGGAGAAGACGCCGTCGAGAATCGAGCCGAACCGCACCGATGACGCGCGCATCGGCGGCGACGAGGACGAGCAGCCGCTCAACGAGATGATGCAGGCCATCGCCTCCAACCGGAACCGGAACATGGACGGCGTGCTGGCCCGCGTGCTCAAGGCGCTGGGCAAGCTGCGCGAGGACCCGGACGGCTACGGCGAGTGCGAGGACTGCGGCGACGAGATTCCGCTCGGCCGGCTGCGCGCCATGCCCTACGCGGAGTTCTGCGTGACGTGCCAGGGCAACAAGGACGGCCCCAAGGGCCGCGCCACCCGCAGCAAGCTGACCGATTACACCTGAACAACCGGCGTGCGAGCCAGTGTGCGTCGCGCGCCCTCAACGGCTAGACGAGGCTTCGAGGGCTCATGGACACCACCGGACTGAAGGAGCGGGCGGAGGCGTGGCGTCAGGCGGACCCGGACCCGTCCACCGCGGCGGAGCTGGCGGCGCTGCTCGCGAAGGCGGACTGGGCGGAGCTGGAGGACCGCTTCTCGCAGGACCTGGAGTTCGGCACCGCGGGCCTGCGCGGCGTGCTGGGCGCCGGTCCCAACCGGATGAACCGCGCCGTCATCCGCCGCACCACCGCGGGCCTGGCGCGCTACCTCAAGGAACAGGTGCCGGACGTCGCCACCCGGGGCGTGGTGGTGGGCCGCGACGCGCGCAACCTGAGCGTGGAGCTGGCCGAGGACACCGCCGCGGTGCTGGCCGCCGAGGGCATCCCCGCCCACGTCTTCCCGGAGCCGGTGCCCACGCCGCTGGTGGCCTTCGCCGCGCTGCACCTCGACGCCGCCGCGGCCGTCATGGTGACGGCCAGCCACAACCCGCCCGAGTACAACGGCTACAAAGTCTATTGGGGCAACGGCGCGCAGATCATCCCGCCGCACGACACGGGCATCGCCTCCGCCATCGCCCGGGTGGAGCCCGCCAACCGCGTGCCGCTGCTGACGCCGGCGGAGGCGCGCGCCAGGGGCCTGTGGCGGGACTTGCCCGCGGCCATCGGCGACGCCTACGTGCGCGCCATCCTGGGGCTGCGCGTGGTGGGCAAGGGCTCCGAGTCGCTGTCCATCGTCTACACCGCCATGCACGGCGTGGGCGGCGACTGGGCCGTGCGCGCCTTGCGCGAGGCGGGCTTCCCGCGCGTCACCCCCGTGGCCGAGCAGCAGCAGCCGGATGGCCGCTTCCCCACCGTGCGCTTCCCCAACCCGGAGGAGCCGGGCGCCATGGACCTGGCCACCGCCACCGCCGAGCGCGTGAAGGCGGACGTGGTGCTGGCCAATGACCCGGACGCGGACCGGCTGGCCGTCATGGCGCGCGACGCGGACGGAGCGCTGCGGCTCTTGACGGGCAATGAGGTGGGCGTGCTGCTGGGCCACTACGTCCTCACCCAGGGGCCGAAGCAGGGCACGCCGCACGTCGTCACCACCATCGTCTCCTCGGCGCAGCTGGGGGACATCGCGCGTTCGCTGGGCGCCGCGTGTGACGAGGTGCTCACCGGCTTCAAGTGGATCGCCAACCGCGCGCTGGAGCGCGAGCAGGCCGAGGGCACCCGCTTCGTCTTCGGTTACGAGGAGGCGCTGGGCTACACCGTGGGGACGGTGACGCGCGACAAGGACGGCGTGGGCTCGGCGCTCGTCATGGCGGACCTGGCGGCGTGGTGCCAGGCGCGCGGCACCACGGTGCTGGGCTACCTGGAGGAGATTCAGCGCGCGCATGGCCTGTACGTGGGCGCGCAGCGCAACTTCACGTTCCCCGGCGCGGCGGGCGCGCAAATCATCCGCGGCATCATGGACGCGTTCCGTTCCTCGCCGCCGAAGGACATCGGCGGTGACGCCGTCCGCGCCGTGAGCGACTACAAGAAGGGCGAGCGGGGCCTGCCGCCGTCCAACGTGGTCGCGCTCGAGCTGGAGAGCGGCGGCCGTGTCACGCTGCGTCCTTCCGGCACCGAGCCGAAAATCAAATACTACTTCGAGCTGAAGGAGACGCTCGCCGACGGCGAGCCCCTGGCTCAGGCCCGCGCGCGCGCCGAGTCCCGGCTGGCCCGCTTCATCGCCGCTTTCCTCGGCCTCGCGCGTGAGCGCGGGCAGCCAGCGTGAGTCTTGTGACGCAGCACCACACCCACCGCTCGCCCCCGCGGGCGGCCTTCGCAGAAAGGTACCGTGTGAAGCGACTGCTCCCCGGAGTCCTCCTCGCTTGTTTCCTGGCCCTCCCCGCCACCGCGCTGGCGCAGCGCGGTCAGGGGTGGTCCGTCCTCGCCGGTGAAACGCTGGGACGGGGCAACACCGCGTTCCATGGCCAGCTTGGCTGGCCCGGCATCTCCCTGGGCCTGCTGCACGGTGGCTCGGAGCGCTTCGACATCGGCGGCAAGTTCAGCTTCAACTGGGGCCGCGAGGGCTGGGTCCGCTACACGGACCCGGGCATCAAGCTCCAGGCCTGGATGCGGCTGCAGCTCGTCCAGGAGCGCAACTTCTCCCTGGCGCTCACCTTCCAGCCGGGCCCGTTCTTCTACTTCAACCGCCGCGACACCGACGTGGGCCTGGCGCTGCCCGTGGGGCTGGTGGTGGGCATCCCCGCCGGCAGCGCCGTCATGGTGAACCTGGGCCTGGACATCCCCTTCCACGTCTACTTCGGCGAGGGAATCGGCCCGGTGTTCCCCATCCTCGTGGGCGGCGGCCTGGAGTACTTCGTCAACCGCCAGCTGGGCGTCACCTTCAACGTCCGGCTGGGGCCCGCCGTCATCCCGGACATCGACGACACCGAGTTCACGCTGGAGGCGCTCTTCGGCGTCGCCTACCGCTTCTAGCTACCAGGACGACGTCTGCTCGGGCAGCTCCACCGTGAAGGTGCTGCCCAGGTTGACGCGGCTCTTCACCGCCACCGCGCCGCCCATGGCTTCCACCAGGGTGCGCGCGACGGTGAGGCCCAGCCCAGCGCCCTTCTCGGGGGCCTTCGTCGTGTAGTAGGGCTCGAAGACGGCCTGCAGCTCGTCCTCGAAGATGCCGATGCCCGTGTCCTTCACGTACAGGCGCGGGCCGAAGTCCCCGAAGATGTCCGGCAGCTCCACGCCCACGTGGATGCGACGCGGGCGGTCCGTCACGTCCTCCACCGCGTCCACCGCGTTGGCCAGCAGCTCCACCACCACCTGCTCCAGCTGGCGGCGGTTGAAGACGACGGCGATGGCCTCGTCCGGCAGCTGCACCTTCACCTCGGCGGTGCCCAGGCGGCCGGCGTCGCGCATCCGCTCCACCACCGCGGGGATGAGGTCGCGCAGGTCGAAGCGCTGGATGTCCTTGGGGCTGGTGGGGCCCAGCGACAGCAGGTGCTGGCCGTGCAGGCGCATCTGCTCGCCCGCCACGCCCAGCTTCTTGAGCTCGTCGGCGTCCGGCGGCAGGCCCTGCGACGCGCGCATGCGCACGTGCTCCAGCGCCCGCTGGAGGCCTTCGCCCACGCGGCCCAGGTTCTGCGCCACGTCCGCGGCCAGCGTGCCCACGCGGGCCAGCCGCTCCATCTCCACCCAGCGGACGCGCGGGTCCTGCAGCGCTTCGGCGCGCTGGCCACCGCGCTCGCGGTGCGCCTTGAGCTCCAGCAGCGTGTGGATGCGGACCTTCAGCTCCAGCGGGTCCAGGGGCTCGGTGATGAGCAGGTCATCCACGCCCGCCTCGAGCACCTCGCGGCGCGTCTCCCGGTCCGCGCTGGGCGTCAGCATGAGCACGGGGAGGGCCGGGCTTCCCAGCGCGTCCTGGAGGCGCCGGTACGTCGCGAGGCCGTCCGTGCCGGGGCGCTCCACGTCGAGCAGCACCAGGTCCGCGGACTGATGAGCCGCCGCCGCCAGTCCGCTGGCCCTCAGCACGTCATAGCCCGCCGGCGCGAGGATGGAGCACAGCCGCTCCATGCCACCCGACGCCACGTTCACGGCCAGCACCCGGGGCCGATACGTCGCGGTCTCCGTCGTCTCCAGCATCACGCCACCCCTACATGGTGACCAGGTGAGCCTTCACCCGGGTGTTCCAGGCCGTCCTACGGACCTCTCTCGCCCTGGATGGAGCTCCCCCCTGGGCGCCTGCGTCCAGTCCGGTACGTGATCCGATACCGCGCTGTGTCTATGCGAGGCTCATGCCGCGCTTCGTCCCGGCGCGTCGGAATCGCCCATTGCACCTCCAACGGTGGCAGCCCTGTAACGTCGGGGGGTTGAATCGTTGCGACGCTGGAGAAAGTTGTCCCAACTGGAATCCGGCCAACGAAAGAAGGGGTCCATTCTGACCTGAAATCGAATTCAACCCGGGTATTGAATGACCTCGTTGCGCGCAAAGTGTCAGCGCGACTCTTGTTCGTAGGGTGTTCCGAGCGCGGCGGGGGCGCTGCTGCGCTGGCCCTGGAGGGTCAGCACTCCCAAGGTGAGCAGATAGGGCAGGGCCAGGAGGACGCCCTGGGGGATCAGCTCGACCAGGCCGGGGGCGCTCGACACCAGGCCGATGCGCAGCGCGTTACCGAAGGCGAAGAAGGTGGCGGCGAGGAAGGCGCCCACGGGCGTCCACCGGCCGAACACCATGGCGGCCAGGGCCATGAAGCCCAGGCCCGCGGGGGTGTGCTGCTCGAAGCGGTCCAGCACGGCGGTGGACAGCACCGCGCCGCCCAGGCCCGCCAGGAGCCCGCTGCCCAGCACCGCGCCCCAGCGCAGCGCCGACACCGACAGGCCCAGGGTGGCCACGGCCTGGGGCTTGTCGCCCACCGCGCGCAGCCGCAGGCCCAGGGGCGTGCGCGTCAGCAGGCCCTGGAAGGCGAAGGGCAGGAGCAGCGCCAGGTACGTGGGCGCCGAGTGCCCGGACAGCGCGCCCAGCACCGGCACGGCGCTCAGGCCGGGGAGGTTCCAGCGGGTGAGCTGCTGGATGGGCGGGGTGCCGTTGGGGCCGTAGAGCGACTCCAGCAGGAAGGTGCCGCCGGCCAGGGCCACCAGGTTGAGGGCGATGCCGGACACCACCTGGTCGGAGCGCCAGCGGATGCTCAGGAAGCCATGCACGCCGGCCAGGGCCGCGCCCGCGAGCATGCCCATGACGACGGCCAGGGGCGTGGGCATCGTCAGCGCCGCCACCGCCGCGCAGAAGGCGCCCACGCGCATCATCCCCTCCATGCCCACGGCAATCACGCCCGCGCGCTCGGAGAGCACCGCGCCCAATGCGGCGAAGATGAGCGCCGGCGCCGCGTCCAGGGTGGAGAACAGCAGCGAGTGGATGACCTCAAGCACGGGGCACCTCCGCCGACGCCGCGGGTGCCACGCTCCGCCGGCGCAGCACCGCCAGCCACACCATGCGCCCGGCGACGAAGAGCAGCGCCAGGCCCTGGATGAGCTCGGGGAAGCTCTTGTGCACGCCGAGCAGCTGCATGCGCGTTCCGCCCGCGCGCAGCACGCCGAAGAAGAGCGCGGACACGGTGGCGCCCAGCGGGTGGTTGTTGCCGATGAGCGCGATGGCGATGCCGTCGAAGCCGTAGGGCGCGCCCAGCGTTCCGGGGTAGCGGCCCTCCGTGCCCAGCACCAGCACCGCGCCCGCCAGCCCCGCCATGGCCCCCGCGAGCGCCATGGCCAGGCCCATGCGCCGGGCCACGGGGATGCCCGCGGCGCGCGCGGCCTCGGCGCCCAGGCCCACCGCGCGCGTCTCGAAGCCGGAGCGCGTGCGCGTCAGCCACACCCACACCGCCAGCGCCGCGACGAGCGCCAGCGGGAAGCCCAGGTTGAGCCGCGAGCCTTCGCCCAGCAGCCGGGGCAGCACCGCGGTGGCCTGGATTTCGGCGGTGCCGGTGATGGACTGGCCGCCTTCGGCCGCGCCGCGCAGCGGGCCCACCACCAGCCAGTTGTCCACCAGGCTCAGCGCCACCCAGTTGAGCATGATGGTGGAGATGACCTCGTGCACGCCCCGGTAGATGCGCAAGAGCCCGGCGATGCCCGCCCACGCCGCGCCCGCGAGCGCCGCGCCCAGCAGGGCCGCCGGGACGTGCAGCGCGCCGGGCAGCGACACCTGGGCGCCCACCACGGCCGCGGCCAGCGCGCCCAGCAGCATCTGCCCCTGCGCGCCGATGTTGAACAGGCCGACCTTGAAGGCCACCGCCACGGACAGGCCGGTGAGGGTGAGGAGCGCGGCCTTCATCGCGGACTCGCCCAGCGGGCGGGTGATGACGGTGGCCGCCGCGCCGTCCAGGTACGCGGGCCAGTTGCCGATGCCGCCCCACAGCATCTGCAGATAGGCGTCCGTCGCGGTGCCCGGCTCCAGGGTGAGCGCGATGAGCACCCAGCACACGCCCAGCGCGAGCAGCACGGAGAGCACCGACGGCAGCAATTGCCTCACGCGCTCAGGCATGGCCCGGCTCCAGGGTGCCCAGCATGCGCCGGCCCAGCTCGCGCTCGTCGAACGCGTGACGCGGGAAGTGGCCCGTCACGCGGCCCTCGAAGAAGACATAGACGCGGTCCGACAGGGCCAGCACCTCTTCCAAATCCAGTGATACCAGCAGCACGCCCGTGCCCTGGTCGCGCGCTTCGCGCAGCTTCGCGTGGACCTGCGCCACCGCGCCCACGTCCAGCCCGCGCGTGGGCTGCACCACCACCAGCAGCCGGGGCCGCGCATCCAGCTCGCGCGCCACCACCACCTTCTGCTGGTTGCCGCCGGACAGGGCGCGCAGGGCGACCTCCGGGTCGGGCGGCCGCACGTCATAGGCCACGGTCAGCGCGCGCGTGCGCTCGCGGCGGCCCTTGAAGTCAATCCACGGGCCCTTGGCGAAGGGCGGCCGCGTGTGCCGGCCCAGGGCCACGTTCTCCTCCACGCTGAGCGCCTTCACCACCGCGCGGTGGTGCCGGTCCTCCGGGATGTGCCCCACGCCGCGCGTCCGCGCCTGGGCCGGCGTGAGGCCGCCCAAGGGGCCTCCCAGCAGCGTGCCGCTCCCGGAGGTCAGCGAGCGCAGGCCGGTGAGGACCTCCGCCAGCTCCCGCTGCCCGTTGCCGTCCACGCCCGCGATGCCGACGATTTCTCCCGCGCGCACCTCCAGGTCCACGCCGCGCAGGGCAGGGCGCCCATTGTCGCCGGTGGCCTGGAGCCCTCGCACGTCCAGCAGCGGCTCGCCGGGCGCCTGGGACACGGCCGAGGCGGGAGCGGCGGCGGCCGGCGCGCGCGGGCCTTCGCCCACCATGAGCGCGGCGAGCTGTTCGGCCGTGGTGTCGGCGGCGCGGACCTCCGCCACGCAGCGGCCCCGGCGCATGACGGCGATGCGGTCCGCCACGCCGAGCACCTCCTTCAGCTTGTGGCTGATGAGCACCACGGTGTGGCCCTGGGCGACCAGCCCGCGCATGACCCGGGCCAGCTCATCGGACTCCTGCGGCGTGAGGACGGCGGTGGGCTCGTCCAGGATGAGCACCTGGGCGCCGCGGTGCAGCGCCTTGACGATTTCGACCTTCTGCTGCGAGCCCACGCTGAGCGTGTCCACGCGAGCCCGGGGCTCCAACTGGAAGCCGAAGCGGGCGCAGGTGGCGGACACCTCCCGCACCGCGCGCTCCAGGTCCAGCAGTCCGTGGCGGGTGGGCTCGCGGCCCAGCACCACGTTCTCCGCCACCGACAGCGTGGGCACGAGCATGAAGTGCTGGTGCACCATGCCAATGCCCCGCGCAATCGCGTCCCGAGGGCTCTTGAAGCGCACGGGCTGACCGTCCAGCGACAGCACGCCCGCGTCCGGCTGGTAGAGCCCGTAGAGGACGTTCATCAGGCTGGACTTGCCCGCGCCATTCTCACCCACCACGGCGAGCAGCTCGCCCCGGTGCACGTCCAGCGACGCGTCCTCCAGCGAGACGCAGGTGCCGAAGGCCTTGTGGATGTTCCGGAGGGAAATCAGGGCGCGGCAGCCTGGAAGGAGGCGAGGTCCGCCGGGACGGCCGGGATTTGGAGCGTCCCGGCGACGATGCGCTGGCGCAGGGCCTCCACCTTCTGGAGCGCCTCCGCCTTGCCGGGGAAGTCCACCCGCACCTGGGCCATGCCCACGCCGTTCTCCTTGAGGCCGAGCACCTGCTCGCCCGCGGAGAACGTGCCGTCCACCAGGTCCTTCGCCGCCTGGTACACGGCCAGGTCGGTGTGCTTCATCATCGACGTGAGGATGGCCTCGGGCGCCACGTGGGACTGGTCGGAGTCCACGCCAATGGCGTACACGCTCTTGCCCGCGGCGCGCGCCTCCTTCACCGCCTGGATGACGCCGATGCCGTCCGCGCCCGCGGCGTGGAAGAGGACGTCCGCGCCCTTGGAGATGAGGTCCTGCGCCACCTGCTTGCCGGCGGCCATGTTGTTGAAGCTGCCCGTGTAGACGGACATGAGCGCCTGGGCCGCCTGGGCGTTGGTCGTCTTCACGCCCGCGCGGTAGCCCACCTCGAAGCGCTGGATGAGGGGCACCTCGATGCCGCCCACGAAGCCCACCTTGTTCGTCTTCGTCACCAGCCCGGCCAGCGCGCCCACGAGGAAGCTGCCCTCCTGCTCCTTGAAGAGGACGGTGCGCACGTTGGGCAGCTTCATCGCCTTGCCCTGCGCGTCCAGCACCTGGCTGTCGATGAGCAGGAACTGGGACTTCGGGTTCTCCTGGGCGGAGGTGCGCACCGCGTTGGCCAGCATGTAGCCGTTGCCCACGGTGAGCCGGGCGCCCTGGTCCACCAGGAGCTGGAGGTTGGGGACGTAGTCCTCCTGGGCCTTGCTCTGCAGGACGATGGGCTGGATGGCCAGGGTCTTGAAGCGGGCGGCGTCCGCGGCCAGGTGGGGCGGCAGGGACTGGCGCACCTCGGCGGGCGTGGCGTCCACGTACTTTCCGCCCTCGTAGCGCTTGCCGGCGGCCCACAGCTCCAGGCCCCGAAGCGCCGCGTCATTGAAGGAGTGGTCTCCGCGACCGCCCACGTCGATGACGAGCCCCACGGGGAGGGCCTTCTTTTCCGTCTTCCCGGCGGCGGGGG
>NZ_JAAIYB010000288.1 GCF_010894475.1 Myxococcus vastator | reverse complement strand
TAAGAGACAGGCCCCGTAGCCCACGGCGAGCACCCCTCACCGGAAGCGGCCCTTCCGGCGAGGGGCTGAATCCATCCAAGCGGTCCCAGGGGCCGGCACCACCCTGGTGTCCGGCGCGCTGACGCTGACGTGTCATCTCTCCGGCTGACGTGTCAGCGTCGCGTGACACGCGGCGACGCCATTGGCAAACATCGGAAATCACATCCATGTGAGCAACAACCACCGTGGCATGTGTCGTGCTCAAGCCACGGAGCGATGCTGCTCCACAAGCACCTCACCCCCGAGCTGAAGTCCCGGCTCGGACGGCTGACGACAGGCAACGGCTGGACGCTCCGGAAGGTCATCCAGAGTGGCCTGGACCACGAGGACTCCCAGATGGGGGTCTACGCGGGTGACAGCGAGTCCTATGCGCTCTTCTCCCCGCTGCTGCATCCCATCATCCGGGACCACTGTGGCCATGACCTGAGCGGACACACGAGTGACTTCTCCCTCGACGGGCTGCCTCAGGACGACCTGGACCCCACGGGCGAGTTCATCCTCTCCACGCGGGTCCGCGTCGGACGGAACCTGGCCCGGTACGCCTTTCCTCCAGCCATTGGCGCCAGGGACAGGGCCGCACTGGAAGCCGAGGTCGTCCAGGTCCTCTCCGGCCTGAGGGGCCACCTCGCGGGCGACTACCATCCCCTGGCCAGCCTCTCCGAGGCGGAGCGGCGGGAGCTGGTGCACCACCACGTCCTGTTCCAGCAATCGGACCGCTTCCTGGACAGCGCGGGCGTCAACCGCGACTGGCCGCGCAACCGCGGCATCTTCCACTCCGCGGACCTGCGCTTCATCGTCTGGGTCGGGGAGGAAGACGCCCTGCGCATCATCAGCATGCAGCCCGGCGCGGGGCTGGCGCAGACCTTCCTGCGGCTCCAGACGGCGCTCGAGCAACTCGACGGGCAGCTCGACTTCGCGCAGGACTCACGGCTGGGCTTCCTCACGGCGTGCCCCACCAACCTGGGCACCGCCATGCGCGCCTCCGTCCTCATCCGCCTGCCCCGCCTGTCACGGCGGCCGGACTTCCGCGCGCGGTGCGCCCGACTGGGGCTCGCGGTGCGGGGCCTGCACGGCGAACACTCCGAAGCGCATGAAGGCATCCATGACGTCTCCAATGCCGTCCGGCTGGGCGTCACCGAGCGGGACATCTACCAGCGGCTTCGGACGGGCCTCCACGCGCTCATGGAGCTGGAGTCCGCGGAACGCAAGCGCGGACACCCGGGCGCGGCGTCCGGGAGCTGAGCGCCCCCGGAGCGCCTCGCTTCACGCTCAGGACTTGGGAATCCAGCCGTCCACGAGCGCCTGGTTCTTCTTCACCCACTCCCGGACGGCCTTCTCCGGCGTGGCCTCTGCCTCGGCGACGGCGCCCATCAGGCTGCCGAGCTGCTGGTCATTCAGCTTGAAGTTGCGCAGCAGCGTCGCGACCTCGGGAAGGTCCTGCTCCAGGCCCACGCGGGTGAGCGTGTGGATGGACTCCTTGGCGCCGTAGACGCCCTTCGGGTCCTCCAGGAACTTCAGGTCCCAGCGCGCGAACTTCCAGTGCGGCTTCCAGCCCGTGACGACCACGGGGCGCTTCTTGGCGATGGCGTCCTTGAGCTCCGCGGTCATCGCCGGGCCGCTGGAGGGCACCAGCTTCAGGTCCAGCTTGTACTCCGCGATGGCCTTCTCCGTCGTCGTCATGATGCCCGCGCCGGAGTCGATGCCCACGATGGACTGGTTGAAGTCCTTCGCCTTGCCGTTGAGCTGCTCGATGCTGGTGATGTCCAGGTCCGCCGGGACGACCAGGCCAATCTGGGCGCCCTCGTAGGTGGTGCTCAGGTCCACCACCTTGCCCTTGAAGCGCTCCATGTAGCTCTGGTGGGTGAGGGGCAGCCAGCTATCCAGGAAGATGTCCGCGTCGCCGTTGGCGAGCGAGGCGAACACCGGGGCGACGTCCGCCATGGTGGTCGTCACCTCGTAGCCCATGCGGTCCTCCAGGATGGCCTGGACCAGGTTCGTCATGGCCACGCATTCAGCCCAGTTCACGTACACCAGCCGGACCACGGGCTTCTTCGCGGGGGCGGGCGCCTGGGTGTCACCCGCGGCGGGCGCCTTGTTCTCCTGCTTGCATCCGGGGGCAACGAGCAGCCCCGCCACGGCCGCGAGCAGCAGCGGCAGGCGGTTGAGAGAGGAAGTCTGCATGGGACGGGTCTCCTTCATGATGAGCGCGTCCGGGGCTTGCCCAGCGCGTGAGTCAGGCGGTCCAACACGATGGCCAGGATGACCACCGCGATGCCGCTCTCGAAGCCCAGTCCGATGCGGAGCTGGGTGATGCCCTTCAGGACCTGCTCGCCCAGTCCCCCCGCGCCAATCATGGCGGAGATGACCACCATGGACAGCGACAGCATGATGGTCTGGTTCACCCCCGCCAGCAGCGTGGGGACGGCGATGGGGAGCTGGACGTTGAGCAGCGTCTGGCGCGGCGTCGCGCCGAACGCGATGGCTGCCTCCACGACCTCGGCGGGCACCTGCCGGATGCCCAGGTTGGTGAGGCGCACCGCGGGCGGCATGGCGAAGATGACGGTGGCCACCACGCCGGGCACCTTCCCCAGCCGGAAGAAGAGCACCGCGGGGATGAGGTAGACGAAGGCGGGCATCGTCTGCATCAGGTCCAGCGCGGGCCGCAGCACCCGCTCCACGACGCGGCTGTACGCGGCCCAGATGCCCAGGGGGATGCCCAGCACCAGCGCCACCAGCGCCGAGCTGAGGACCAGCGCCAGCGTCTCCATGGTGGCCTTCCACAGGCCCATGTCCTGGATGAGCAACATGCCCAGCGCCGTGAAGACGGCCGTGCCCAGGCCGCACAGGCGCCAGGCCAGCACCATCAACACCGCGATGATGGCGTAGCTGGGCGGCAGGAGCAGCGCGCTCTCCAGGCCGCTGATGCAGGCCGTGAGCACCGCGCGGATGGCGTCGAACACCGGCGCGCCGCGCGTGCCCAGCCAGTCAATCAGCTCCTCGAAGCCTTCACCGATTTTCAGTGTACTCATGTCAGCGCTGCTCCCCCGCGATGCTGGCCAGCAGCGTGGCGCGGCTCACGATGCCCAGGAACGACTGGTCCTCGCCGACGACGGCGATGGGAATCTGCGTGGTGGCCGCCACCGCCACCAGTCTGGCCAGCGGCGTGTCCGGTGACGTGGTGGGCAGGTCCGTGACGAGCGCGCCGTCCAGGCTGTGCTTGTTCTCCGCCAGGAGCTTCAGCGCGTCCTCGATGCGCACCACGCCCATCAGCTTGCGGGCCTGGTTGGTCACGAAGAGCGTGGAGGTGCCCGACTCGCGCATCCGCTTGACGGCCAGGGCTGGCCCGTCCTTCGGGTGCACCACCGACTCCGGCCGCCGCATGATGGCCCGCGCGGTGAGGACCTTGGTGCGGTCCACGTGCTCCACGAAGGCGCGCACGTAGTCGTCCGCGGGGCTCGTGAGGATTTCCTCGGGCGTGCCGAGCTGCGCGATGCACCCGTCCTTCATGATGACGATGCGCCCGCCCAGCTTCAGCGCCTCGTCCAGGTCATGGGTGATGAACACGATGGTCTTGTTCATCCGGGACTGGAGCTCGAGCAGCTCGTCCTGCATCTGCCGGCGGATGAGCGGGTCCAACGCGCTGAAGGCCTCGTCCATGAGCAGGATTTCCGCGTCGGTGGCGATGGCCCGCGCCAGGCCCACGCGCTGCTGCATGCCGCCGCTGAGCTCGCGAGGCAGCTTCTCCTCGTAGCCCTTCAGGCCCACCAGCTCCAGCGCCTGCATCGCCTTGGGCCGCGACTCCCGCCGCTCCAGGCCCTGCATCTCCAGCCCGTACTCCACGTTCCGGATGACGCTGCGGTGAGGCAGCAGGCCGAAGTTCTGGAACACCATGGCCATCTTCCGGCGCCGGACGTCCAGCAGGCCCGCCCTGTCCGCCCGGGTGACGTCCACGCCGTCCACGTGCACGCTGCCGGCGGAGGGCTCGATGAGGCGGTTGAGGCAGCGGAGCACCGTGGACTTGCCGCTGCCGGACAGGCCCATGATGACGAAGATTTCGCCGGCCTTCACCTCGAACGAGGCCTCCTGGATGGCGACGGTGCAGCCCGTCTCCTCCAGGATCTGCTGCTTGCTCTGGCCCTTCTCCAGCAGGGCAATGGCTCGCTCCGGGTTCCCGCCGTAGATCTTCCGCAGACCGCGGACTTCAATCTTCTCCATGGGGCCGCTCAGAAGTAGTAGCCGACGTTGATGTTGAAGCGCGTGTCCCACGAGGCGTTCGGGTCGCCCTCCGCGAGCGCGTTGCCATAGGCCGGCCCCAGCCAGGGCTGGTTCTTCCCGCTGGCCACGTCCACGTAGGTGTAGACGGGCCCCGCGGTGACGAGCATGCCGAGCACGTTCTGCATCGACGTCTCGAACTCGGCGTTGGCCTTGTCGAAGAGGCTGAAGCTCTCATAGAAGGTCAGCTTCGTGATGGGTCCCCACGCCACGGGCACGTCGTACGCCAGGCCCGCCACGTAGACGGTGCCCCGGGTGGCCATCTTGTAGGGCGCGTCATAGGCACCCATCGTCACGATGGAGTCGTCCTGGCCCTCCGGGTTCTTCAAGTCGTAGCCGTAGCTGAGGACCTCCATGCGCAGGTTCAACGGGCCGTAGTAGCCGTCCAGGTGCACCGCGCCGGCCCAGTTCAGGCCATTGCGCCGGGTGACGCTGTTGTAGATCTGCCCGGTCTGCGCGGAGATGCCCACCTCCGTGCGGCCCAGGTCCCCGTGCTGAAAGGTATACGCCGCGCGCGCGTTGACCTTGTTGCTCTCGTGGTTCGCGCTGTCCACGCCCAGGTACGCCTCGCCCGGGTTGGCGCTGTTCACCTGCACCACGTCATAGGAGTAGCGCGCGCTGTCCGTGCTCCGGCCCGTGAAGTTGCCTTCATCGCCCTTGTAGAAGGCGAACTGGAGGTCCCACGGCCCCTGCGTGTGGACCAGCTTCAGGCCCATGTCGTAGTCGTCCTCCATGCCCATGTAGTAGGGCAGGGAGAAGAACCAGCTGTGCGAGGCGTACGGCAGCGCACCGAAGGGCACCCGGTGCACGCCCAACTGGAGCTGCGTCTCCTTCGTGAATTCGTAGCCCACCCAGCCGTGGTGGAGCATGGAGTACCCCGAATAGAGGCGGTACTCGGCGGACAGCAAGACCTTGGAAAGCCTGGCGTCGACGTTGAGCCGGAAGGTATCGAAGGCCACGTCGCCACCGCGGTTGCGGTTGTCTTCTTCTCCAGACCACGTCTTCAAGAAGGCATTGAGGCGCAGCGCACCACCGACCTTGAGCATGTCCGGGTCTTCCACCACCACCTCCTCCTCGGCGCGTGCGGCGGGCGCGAGCAGGCAGGTCAATCCGGACAGGAAAAGCGCATGCGAGAAACGAGTAAGACGGGTGGACAACCGCGACTCCTGGCAATGGACGACAGGCACGAACGGACCGGAAGGGGCCACACTCGTCCTGAGCGCCAGACTTGGCACAAGGGGCGGTCCTCTCCCGGCCACACACAGCGAGGACGCTGGCGCGCGAGACAGTCCACCCAGGGAACAGTACGACCAGTCGTTAACAGGTCGACCGGAACACGTCTAGACCTTTGAGCTCAAACGATGCGGGCCTGACTCAGCGCCGGAGCAGGAGGTAGCCCTGGTCGTCACGGCCGAACTGCTCGCGATGCGCCTCCAACACGGCCCTGGTGCGCTCGAACAAGCGCCTGGCCGAGCGGCTGGCGCCGACGGGCCGCTCGAAGAAGGGGGACTCCACGTGGAGGATGCGCCGCAGCCAGGGCTCGGCCCGATGAACGGCCAGCGCAGCCGTCACGCCGCCTTCAATGACCGCCCCCGCGGCGCCCCGCCATGCGCCGCCTCCAGGGCACGGTCCACGACGGCCTGCATCTGCAGGTGATGCGGCGCATGCGAGGCCGTCAGGGGGCATCCTTGTTTGGGAAACATGGGGAGACGGCCCCCACGCTGACGCCGGCACGCTCCGCGACCCGGTTGGTCGTGGCGCCTGTGTCCAGGCCTGCCATCATGGTAGAGACAGGAGTCGTCGGATTCACCCCCAAACCAGAGTAACCACCATGACCTTTTTCTCGCGAAAAGTGCTCGCCCTCCTTGTGTTCTTCATGTCCACGACCGCGCTCGCCGCGGAGACGTGGGTCCAGGGCCGCGCGGTGCTCCACGCCTGTGTCTATGCCAGCTCCTACGAGGCCCAGCTCGAGCTGAACTACCGCAACTACGCCCTGCCCTGGGGCACGTCCGTCTATCTCATCCACGGCTGGGGGGGCCTCGACAGCTTCGTCCCGTTCGACTGGGATAACACGCAGACCCTCGAAGTCTCCGCATCCGCGCCGTACACGTGGAGCACCACGGTGACGAGCATCATCTCCAACCGCACGTCGCCCAAGTGGTACGAGCACTTCGACTTCGTCTGGAAGGTCGTGCTCCCCAACGGTCACGAGTTCTACGAGAAGGGCAACGGCTCCACCTGGGGTTACTACGCCGCCAGCCTGCTGGACATCACGGAGCGCCCCTGCACGTCGGACGGCAACTTCGTGGGCCCCTTCTACCCGCTGTCTGTCACCTCCATCGAGAAGTGGTAGCCAGTTCGTGACGCCTCAGCGGCGGGGACGCCAAATCCAGACACCCCGCCGCGGTTGCCGATGATGCCTCTCAAGCTCGCGCGCGATGACCGCAATCCGTGTCAGTGGAGGGTGAACACGCGCCGCGAGTCATCCCAGGACATTCCATGGCGCCGCAGCACCCGCGCCAGGTCCGGCTCCACGGGCGGCGGGTGTGCGAAGGCGTCGAAGCTCAGCAGGTGGAACGTCCGGTCGGAGGCCGCCGACGCCAGCCACGCGCCGTCGGAAGAGAAGGCCACGGCGGAGACGAACCCCTGTTGCCCAGGCACTTCCCCCATGAGGGCCCCATCAGGAAGCCGCCAGACCTTCACCTCGCCCCCCATTCCGCCGGACGTCACGAACGCTCCCTGAGGCGCCACCGCGAGCGACAAGACGCCCACCGTACGCGCATCCATTGATGTCAGCACGCGGCCGTCATCCGGATTCCAAAGCCGGATGGGCTGACGCACTCCCGCGGTCAGCAACTCCCCGGACGCCAGGAACGCGACGGCGCGGACCCGGTCGCCCGCCTCCAGGACGCGCAACCCCGCGCCACGCGCCACGTCCCAGACCCGCACCGTGTGGTCCGCTGAGCCCGAAGCCAGCCTTTCCCCCGTGGCATTGAACGCCAATGCCCACGCCTTCCCGGTGTGCCCTGACAGCCGGGCCACCTGGACCGCGGACGGGACAGCCCAAAGCACGACGTCCTGCGCCACCCCGGCCGCGAGCAATGCGCCGTGCGGGCTGAAGGCCAACGCCCGGATGGACTCACGCTTGGCGGGGAGCACCATCACCTGGATTCCGGACCAGACGTCTCGCACACGCACCTCCCCCTTCAACGTTCCCACCGCGAGCAACCGCCGGTCAGCGCTCACGGCCACGGCCCCCACCGCGTCTGGTGCCTCCAGGCGGGAGTGGAGTTCGCCGCTGGACGACACCGACCAGCTCCGCAGGCCGTCCTCCCCACCCGAAACGAAGCCATCTGGCCCCACGGAGGCCAGCACCTCAGGCCAGGCGGGCAACTCCCGCAGCAGGATGTCCGGAGGTCCCTCGGGCCGTGACCAGACCTTGAGGACGCCGTCCATGCCACCGGACGCGAACGTGCGTCCGTCCGGTGACAGGGCCACGGCCATCACGAAGGTCCGGTGCGCATCCAACCGCTCCAGGACCTCGCCGCCGCCGCGCACGTCCACGCGCTGCACGCGTCCCTCCCAACCCGCCTGCACGAGTTGATGGAAGCCAGCGTCGATGGCCACGGCCGAAAGCGCCCCCGTGTTGCGCTGCACGTCGAGCAGCGCACCGGACCGGGCATTCCAGAGACGGATGGCCCGGTCCGCGGACGCGGTCATCACCCGCTCGCCATCCGCGGAGAACGCACAGGACGCCACCTCATCCCCATGTCCGGTCAGCCGGTGCAGCTCGCGACGCGCCGTCAGGTCCCACACCCGCGCGGTCCGGTCCATGCTCGACGACACCAGCCTTCCCCCGTCAGGCGAGAAGGCCACCGCGATGACGATGTCGTCATGTGTGAAACGGAGCACCTCCGCGCCATCACGGAGGCGCCAGACACGAACCGTCTGGTCCAGGCCACCACTCGCCAGCCACTCACCGTCCGGAGAGAAGGCCAGCCCCCGCACGACATCCGTGTGCCCGGACAGCAAGGCCACCCTGCGGCCCTGTGTCCAGTCCCAGAGCCAGAGCGCGCCGGGCCTGCCAGCGGCGGCCAGCCAGCGACCATCCGGCGAGAACGCGAGGGCGTGGAGTTCGGCTTCGTGGCCTTTCAGCTCCGCCACCTGCGCTCCGGCCTCCACGTCCCAGACGCGCACGACCGCGTCATACCCTCCCGACGCCAGCAGCCTGCTGTCTGGTGAGAAGGCCAGCGCCAACACCGAACCCTCGAACGGCTTCGCCCACGCGAGCGACGAAGCGCGCTGCTCCGCCCACACCTGGCCCCAGCGCGCCGCGGGCGAATCCTCCGTGTGCCTCGCGGCCGCGAAGTAGCCCGCCGCCAGGGCCCATTGCTTCGTCTCAATGGCCGCGTCGCCGCGCGCCCGGAAGAGCTCGGACCGGGCGTCTCGCACCACCGCGGCCTCGGGCGAGGAGCGCCGCCCCGCGCAGGACACCGTGAGCAGGACCAGGACCCACCACCACGAACGCAGGCGCATTCTGGATTCATCACCCGGGACACGGACGCGGCACAATCCCCTTCGCGCAATGAATGAGGCGTGGCGGAACCGACACCGAGAATTACTGCTTTTGCAGTCTTCACGTGCTCTAGGGTGGCTGACCCATACGCCATCCCCCGGAGCCACTCGTGTTTCAAAATTCCCCCTTCTGCCGTGCATGGTTGGTCGTGGGTGCCCTGGCGCTCCCACTGGCCTGTGGTCCCCAGACGGAACTCGACGACGCCTTCTCTCGTGACGAACTGGGGACCGTGGAAGCGAACCTCGCGGCGCCCACGCTGCTCGGCGCCACCGCGGGAGACGCCAAGGTGACGCTCCGATGGAGCCCGGGCCCGCTCGCCACCGAGCGCTATCAGGTCCGCTTCCGAGTGGGCACCGGGAGTTGGGCCTACCGCTCCCCGGGAGCCACCACGACGTATGACGTCACCGGACTGACGAACGGCACGGCCTATGAGTTCCGGGTCCGCATCAAGGGCTCCACGGGGGAGACCACCTCCGGCTACTCCAATGGACTGCGTGCGACGCCCACTGCGTCACAGCCGGACTGCACCGGCGCCAAGGCCCGGCACATCAGCCCCACCGGAGCGGGGACCCGCGACGGCCTGACGGCCCAGAACGCGGGCACGATGTCCAACCTGAACGCCTTCATCGACGCCGTGAGCCCGGGGGGGCAGGTGTGCCTCCACGCCGGCACCTATCCGACGGGCCACACCGTCACCCGCGGCGGCACCGCGCAGGCGCCTGTCACCCTCAAGGGCTTCGGCGGGCGGCCCCTCTTCCAGTCCACCTTCGATGCCACCACCCGCGCGAAGACGGGCCCTGTGGCGTTCAACGTGCGCGCCAGCCACCTCGTCTTCGAAGACATGGACTTCCACCGCGTGGGCACCTGCTTCGCGTTCCGGGCCGTGGCGCCCACGACGAACGTCACGCTCCAGCACTTCCGGGCGGAGAACGTGGCAACGTGCGTGGACGTTGAACGTTCGAAGAGCGCGGCCTTCACGGACCTCACCGTGCGCGACGCGATGATCCTGATGTTCACCCGCGGCGGCATCTTCCTTGGCTCGGGCACGGCGGGCGCGCTCATCGAAGACACCTATATCGACATGCAGCCCTCGCGTATGGGCGGCCAGGGCAGCGATTATCCCGTGGGTATTGCCCTCTACGACACCACACGCGACGTGGTGATTCGCCGGGCCACCGTGCTCAACGTCGTGGGCAAGAAGACGGACTACACCCAGGGCGACGGCATTGACGGGGAGAGCACCGCGAGCGACGTGCTGGTAGAGGACAGCTACTTCCGCGGTGCCCAGGATGGCTGCATCGACACCAAGGTCCGGAACATGCTCATCCGTGACACGGTCGCCGCCGACTGCAAGCGCAACTTCCGCCTGTGGAACTCGGCGACGCCCGGGCCGCGCGTGGAGTCGGTGAGCAGCTATCAGCCACGAGATGCCCACTTCTTCATGCGCTCCGGCACCAGCACGTCCACGGATGTCGCCGTGTACTCCAGCAATGCCGCGCGGCTGGTGGCGTATGACTGCGATTTGACCTGCGTCTTCAACGTCGCGGGCCTCCAGGGCACGTTGCTCGACGCCAGCCGGCTGAACGCCACCGGCGCCGTGACTGGCAACACGCTCATCTACGGCCAGCCCGTCGCCATTCCGCCCGTGCCCAACCCCACGCAGTTCACGCCGTAAGGCAGTCGCGCCACCGTGGCGGTTGGCCCTTTCGATTCGGGGAGCACCCGAAGGCGGACCGCTCCCTCATTCCCAGCAGCACTCGCCACGGCGGCAGCCTGCCGACACCACCTGCTCCCTCGCTCGCGGATCACATAGATTGCGGAGGAACCGCTCAATCGGGGCAAGCCCACAAGCAGCTTTTTGGATGGCTGGTCGCGAACCAAGCACTTCTGTTGCTACGTTAGCACGAGTCGCGGTTCCCCAGGTGGGCAGCGCACCCTCACAACTGAGAAAATACCAAATCTTGTGCACGGCCTCAGGACCCCAGACCTGATGCGTTCTCGGGTGTCTGCGATTTCGTGAGGAGGCCGCGTGAGAGTGAGGCGCGGTGCGGCAAAGCTTCGCCGTTCGGCCTGGGCGCCGTGCGCATGGAGGAGAGTGGCGGCCAGAA
>NZ_JAAIYB010000287.1 GCF_010894475.1 Myxococcus vastator | reverse complement strand
AGAGACAGGGGGAGCATGGCGCGGGAGCGGCGGCAGGCGTACCTGCTGGTGGCGCCGGCGGTGCTGGTGCTGGGCGGCGTGGCGCTGTACCCCATCCTGGCCGCGGTGTGGCTGAGCCTGCACCGCTTCATCCTCGTCTTCGGCGAGCGGCGCTTCACGGGGCTGGAGAACTACGCCTACCTGCTGGGGGACTCGCGCTTCTGGGCGGCGCTGGGGAACACGGCGTACTTCACGGCCGTCGCCGTCACGGTGGAGCTGTTGCTCGCGGTGCCGCTGGCGCTGCTGCTCCAGCGGGCGTTTCCGGGCAGGGGGCTGTTGCGCGCGTCGGTGCTGGTGCCGTGGGCGATTCCCACCGTGGTGAGCGCGCGGCTGTGGGCGTGGATGTTCAACCCGGAGTACGGCGTCATCAACCGGCTGCTGCCCGGGCAGGACATCAACTGGCTGGGCGCGCCGGGGTACGCGCTGCACGCGGCCATCCTGGTGGACGTGTGGAAGACGACGCCCTTCGTGGCGCTGCTGGTGCTCGCGGGCCTGCAGGGCATCTCCGAGGACTTGTACAAGGCGGCGCGGGTGGACGGGGCCTCGCCGTGGCGGACCTTCGTGTCCATCACGCTGCCGCTGCTCAAGCCGGCGCTGCTGCTGGCGCTGCTGTTCCGTTCGCTGGATGCGTTCCGGGTGTTCGACGCCATCTACGTGCTGACGGAGGGCGGGCCGGCGAACACGACGGAGACGCTGAGCATCTACGCGTACAAGACGCTGATGCGCTCGGGGGACTTCGGGTACGGGAGCACGCTGTCGGTGGCGACCTTCTTGTGCGTGGTGTTGCTGGCGGCGGTGTGGCTGCGGCTGCTCGGGCGTGAGGAGGCGGCGCGATGAAGCGGCCGGGGCTGGGCACCGCGCTGGCGGTGGTGGCGTTCCTGACCTTCTTCCTGGGGCCCTTCTGCTGGCAGGTGCTGACGAGCCTGTGGCCAGATGGCGAGCTGACCCGGCCGTGGCCGTCGCACCTGACGCTGGAGAACTACGCGAGCGTCCTGTGGGGCCGGCCCTTCCTGCGCGTGGTGTTGAACTCGCTGCTGGTGGCGGCGCTGACCACGGGCTTCTGTCTCACGGTGGGGGCCGCGGCGGCGTTCGCCCTGGCGAAGCTGGAGTTCCGGGGCAAGGGGCTGCTGCTGAGCGCGGCGCTGGCGGTGAGCATGTTCCCGCCCATTGCCACGGTGAGCCCGCTGTACCTGATTCTGCGCACGGTGGGGCTGCGGGACAGCCTGGTGGGGCTCGCGTTGCCGTATGCAACGTTCGCGTTGCCGCTGACGTTGTGGGTGCTGACGTCGTTCTTCCGGGCGCTGCCCGACGAGCTCTACCGCGCCGCGCGCGTGGACGGCTGCACGCCGTTCCAGGCCTTCTGGCAGGTGCTGCTGCCTTTGGCCGCGCCAGGGCTGGCGACGACGGCGATTCTCGTCTTCATCTTCGCGTGGAATGAGTTCCTGTACGCGCTGACGTTCCTCTCCACGCCGGAGAAGCGCACCGTGCCGGTGGCCATCAGCCTGTTCGCCAGCGAGTACCGCGAGCCGTGGGGTGAGATTGCCGCGGCCTCCGTGGTGGCCACGCTGCCCCTGGTGGCGCTCACGGTGCTGTTCCAGCGGCGGATTGTGTCCGGGCTCACGGCGGGCGCGGTGAAGGAGTAGGGGCGCGCGGTCAGTGCTTTGGCGCCGTGAGGACGGCGCGCAGCTCGGTGGCCGCGAGGTCCGGGGTGGTCACGGCCTTGTTGACGAGGGCTTTCAGGGCCGCGGCGCCGAGGTGGGAGAGACGCTCCTCGACATCGGGTGGCTGGGGAATCCCGCGTGCGTTGGCGAAGGTCAACAGCGTCTCGACGCGCTCGTGGAGTTCGACCCGTCTTCTCTCCAGTGCGCGTTGCTCTTCCCAGAACGGTGAATCAATCATGATGTCCCTCAAATAGTGACTGAGCCTGTCCTGCCCGAACCGGCGGGATGCCAGCGTGCCGAGTACCACGAGCAAGTCTAGGCGCTCCTCTGTCGAAAGGCTCGGTGCCTGATGGATGCGGGACTCGGCCCATGCGATTCGCTCAGGCCCCGCGCGAGATTCCAGGACAGAAAGGGGAAGCAGGGCGGTGGCCGCCTGCAAGGCAGGCTGAAGGTAGTCCACCTCCCAGAGGCGAACCACCTGGAAGTCGAAGGTGAGGACGCGGAGGCCGGGACACTCGAAGCCATACGGAGGTGGCGAGCCCTCGGCTTCGGGGGTGAGGTAGATGGCGACCGGCAACACGGGCAGGCGCTCCCGGCGATGGATGCGGACCGTGTAGTCCAGCAGCCGCGCCGAAAAGTGCGGGTCCGCCTGGGCCTGGATTTCAACGTCCACCGCGAAGCGCACACCATGGGCTTCCACCACCAAGACGGTGTCCGCGCGCCGCTCGGACTGCGGGAGGCTGGAGTCCGCCATCCGGATGAAGGCCGGTGTCTGCCCACCGAAGAGGAGCAGCAGGAGTTGCTCGGGGTGGCCTTGCACCAGCCTGCGCAGGATGAGGTCGAAGACGGAGGTCATGAAGTGCTGAGACCCTAAGGGTAGGGTCTGACATGCGTATCCCCTCGGGTTCAGGCGGGGTATGAAAGACCCTGGCCTGGACGATTCAAGGGCTGGACTGAAAATGCCCCTGTGGCGCAGGCTCCGACGTCTTGACTCAGCCTGTCCAAACCCAGCTTGGTCCCTATCGGCTGCTGCGCCTGCTCGGCAGCGGTGGCATGGGGGAGGTCTTCGCGGCCGTCCACGAGAGCGTGGGCAACCCGGTGGCCTTGAAGGTGCTGTCTCCCTCCGCGGCGGAGGACCCGCAGCGCGTCGCACGCTTCCTTCAGGAGGCCCGGGCGCTGGCCCTGCTCGAGCACCCGGGCGTCGTCCGTATCCTGCACTGTGATCGTGTCGGCGACACGGTGTACCTGGCCATGGAGCAATTGCAGGGACAGTCGCTCCGGCAATGGATGCAAGCGCAGCCGAACATCCCAATGGCAACCGCGCTGGCCCTCTGCGCGCAGGTGGCTGCCACCATGGTGGACGTCCACGCGCAGAACATCGTCCACCGGGACTTGAAGCCAGAGAACCTCTTCCTGTGCCCGGACGCCTCGCTGGCGTCTGGCTATCGCGTCAAGGTGCTGGATTTCGGCATCGCCAAGGTTCCGGAGGGACAGGCGGACCTGCTGTCCACGCAGGTTCACACGCACGAAGCCACGCTCATCGGGACGTTCCGTTACATGGCCCCGGAGCAGTTCCTGAGCGCCGCGAAGGTGGATGGGGCCGCGGATGTCTACGCGTTGGGCGTGGTCCTCTTCGAGCTGCTCGCGGGCCGCCCACCCTTCGACGCGGAGGAGCCGGTGCTGGTCATCGCCGCGCATCAGCGTGAGCCGCCGCCGCCCTTGAAGCAGCTCGCGCCGGCCGTGCCCACCGGGCTCGCGTCGTTCATCGCGGACATGCTGGAGAAGCAGCCCGCGGCGCGCCCCGACATGACGCGTTGCCGTGCCGTGTTCGAGCGCGCCTGGGCGCTGGATGCGGACGAGTGTCCAGTGCCCGGCCTCGCGCCCTTCACGGAGGCGCACGCGGAGCTCTTCTTCGGCCGGCAGGTGGAGGTGCGCGGGCTGTTGGAGCGTCTGGAGGAGGCGCGTCTGGGCACTCGGCGCTGGGTGCAACTGGAGGGGCCGAGCGGGGTCGGGAAGTCCTCACTCATCCAGGCCGCGCTGCTGCCGGCGCTGAAGACGCTGTCCGCCAAGGCGGAGCCGCGATGGCGCATCGCCACCATGCGACCTTCGGACACGCCGCTCCGTCACCTCGCGGAGGCGCTCGCCGCCGCGTATGCGGACGTCGGCGCCGCCGGGACGCGCGATGGTATCGAGGCCTCCCTCCGGAGTGGGCCAGTCGCGCTCCACGACTTCGTCACGGCGCATACCCCCAGCGAGTGCCGCCTCCTCCTGGTCCTGGAGCCGATGGAGGAGTTGTTCACGTTGGGCAGCGCCGAGCTGACGGCAATGGACGCGTTGCTCGCGGCCGCGCTGGCCGCGCCTGAGACGCCGCTGCGGCTCTTCACGAGCCTGCGCAGCGACTTCATCCACCGGCTCGAACAGATGCCTTCGCTGCCGCACCACCTCCACGCCGCGGCGCGCTTTCCGCTGTTGCCCATGGGTGATGAGGCCCTGTCGCAGGTCGTCCAGGGGATGGCGGGCCGCGCGAGGCTGCGGCTCAGCGAGGGGCTCGCCGAGCGGATGGTGCAGGATGTCCGGAGCCAGGGCGGGCGACTCCCGCTGCTGGGGCATACGTTGCAACGCATGTGGATGCTCAGCGGTGGCGCTCCGCTGACGCACCAGCACTACGAGCGGCTGGGGGGCGTCGGTGGGGCGCTGGCCCTCGACGCGGAGGCGCTGCTGGAGCGCCTGGGGGAGGAGGGCAAGCAGCGCGCGAAGTGGCTCCTCCTGGAGTTGGTGCAGGTGGGGCGCGGCACGCCGGATACCCGGCGGCCCCGTTCCCGGAAGGACGTCCTCGCGGCGTCGGGAAACGACAGCCTCGCCGAGGAGGTGCTGCACCGGTTGTCCGGAATCCCCCTGGGCCCGTCCCCGGCGGAGCCGCCCGGGCTCCGACTCATCGTGCTCTCCGGGGAGCGCGACCCGGCCCTCCAGCGCGTGGAGTTGGTGCATGAGACGCTGCTGCACCGGGTGCCGTCGCTCGTGTCCTGGCTGGAGCAGGAGCGCGTCGTGCTGGAGCGGCAGTCAGACCTGGAGGGCGTCGCGAATGCCTGGGAGCAGGCGCGCCGGCCGCTGGAGGGGCTCCCCACCGGGACGTTGCTGGAGCACTACCGGCGCGGGTTCGACTCACCGGGCCGTTGGGACACCCCCGCCCTCAGTCCCCGCGCGAAGGACTTCCTCCGGGCGGCGGAGCGGCTCTCACGCCAGCGCGTCCGTGCCCGGCGGCTCCTCATGGGGCTGGCGGCGCTCGCGGGCCTGGCCATCCTTTTCTACGCGGTTCGAGCCGAGCAGGAGCGGCGGCACGCGCAGGAAAACCTCCAGCGCCTCGTCAAGGTGGCCGACGGCATCTCAGCGCAAGCAGACTGGGACCTGAGCCGGCGCGCGCACACGCTGGACATCCGCCGGGCCATGCTCACGCAGTTGGACGCGTCCTTGAATGAGTTGTCGATGGACGAGCAGGCCCAGCACCAGGTCCGGCTGGCGGCCGTCCTCGTCGCGCACCGCATGGGGGACGCTGCCTACTACGCCGGCTCCCTCTCCGATGCGGAGCGTCGGTTCTCCGAGGCCCGCCGCATGATGAGGGTGGCGGGGCTCGCCGACGACGACCTGCAATGGCAGCTCGCGCTCAATGACTCCAAGCTGGGGAAGGTCGCCATGGCGCGCGGGCAGTGGGCGCGGGCGGATGCGCACCTGCGGGCCTCCTTGCGGCACATGGAGGCCCAGCTCCAGGTTGGGGACGACGACGTCGACGTCCGGCGCAGCCTCGCGGTGAGCCTGTCCGAGCACGCGGAGCTCCGGTGGGCGGAGGGGCGCGTCCGCGAGGCCGCGGCGCTCCTCGACCGCGCAATTTCGCTGCACGCCCAGAATACCGGCCGCCCCTATGACGAGGCGCTGCTCTCGGTGGTCCTGGCGCAGCGCGGTGAGTTGGCCATCGAGGAGGGCGCGTTGGGGGAGGCCGAGGCGGTGGTGGCTCGCGCGTTGCGGCTTTCGCGGAGCGCGCACGCGGCCCGGGGCGGTGAGGTGTTCTACCTCTGGCCATTGGGGAGCGCCCTGGTCGCGGAGGGGCGCCTCCACGCGGCGGCGGGTCGCCTCCGGGAGGCCGAGGCGCGCTACGCGGAGGCACAGAAGCTGGGACAGGCGCTGCTGGATGGCGAGCCCCCCAACAAGCGCTATGCCCTCATGGCGGCCCGCGCGCTTCAGGGGCACGAGGAGGTGTCCGCCGCCCTGGGTCTGGATGCCCCGCGCGCGGAATCCCGTGAGGGACGGTGTACCCTGGTGAGGCGATTCCTGGCGCAGGACCCGGAGGACGTTCGCTTCCAGGCCCTCACTTGTGAAGACGCGAAGCCGTTGAGAGGGGGACGTGATGATTCCGCCATCCAATGATGAGGCGTCGTTCGAGGAGTTGCTCCAGCGGGCGCGGGCCGGCGAGCATGCGGCGATGGACGCGTTGTTCCGGAGGAGCTGGAAGGCCTTGGAGCGGCACGCGGCCAAGAGCCCCGCGTTGGGGCTCCAGGGGGCCACGCGTCCGTCGGACATCTTCCAGCAGTCCGCCTTGCGTGCCTTCGAGAAGCTCTCGTCCTTCCGTGGCCAGTCGGAGGGCGAGTGGATCGCCTGGCTCAAGCAGGTCGTCTTCACGCAGTCCCTGGACGTCGTCCGCGCGGAGGCTCGCGAGGCGAAGCACGTCCCCGGAGGGAGGGCCTCCGGCGCGGAGGAGGTCGAGGCCATTCCCTCCGACGAGCGGACACCCAGCCAGTTCACCGCCCGGCGAGAAGAATGGCGGAGGCTGCTGTCAATGCTCGCGCACCTGCCGCAGGAGCAGAGCGAGGCCTTCTCGCTTTGTTGGTTGAGGGAGTTCACCGTCGAGGAGGCCGCGCAACAGATGAAGAAGTCGCATGCCGCCGTGTCGTCGCTGCTTCAGCGGGGCATGAGCACATTGCGGCGGCGGATGCGGGAGGACGGGGGGCCGCTCCAGGATGAAGCCGAGGTGAGCGCCGCGCTGGAGGCGTATTTCCGCCGACGGGACGCGGGAGCGCCGCTGGACCAGGAGGCCTTCATCGCGGAGTACCCGGGCTGCGCAGGTTCACTGCGCGAGGTCCTGGACTTCGTGACGCGGCTGCGTCCGTACACGCCCGCCATCAGCCCTTGAGCGAGGCGCGCCCGCCATGTTGCCACCAGGGACCCAGGCCGGGGAGTACCGCATCGAACGCCGGGTCGCGGTGGGGGCGACGAGCGACGTCTACGAAGGCCGCGACGCCCAGGGCGGGCAGGTCGCCATCAAGGTGCTCGCGGCCCGGTGGGGCGTTCACGCGGAGCTGGTGGCGCGCTTCCTCCAGGAGGCGCGGTCGCTCCTCGACTTGAGACACGCCCACCTGGTGCGCGCGCTGGCCTTTGGCGTCATTGACGCGCGGCACCCCTACCTGGTCCTGGAGTGGCTGCCGCGAGACCTGGAGCAGGGGCTGGCTGGCGCGGGAGGCCGCTTCGAGGTCCCTGACTGCGCGCGGGTCGTGCACCAGCTCGCGGAGGCGCTGTCCCTGCTTCACGCGCGAGGGTGGATTCACCGGGACTTGAAGCCGGCGAACGTGCTCCTCGCCTGTGACAGGCCCGGCGCGCTGGACGTCCGGCTCGCGGACCTTGGGCTCGCCAAGCGGGTCGCTGAAGCCTCGGGCGTGGACTCCGCATTGCCGCTGTCGACCGCGGAGGAGGCCATGTTGGGGAGCCGGCACTACATGGCGCCAGAGCAGTGGGTGAACGCCAAGCGGGTGGGACCCGAGGTGGACGTCTATGCCCTGGGCATCCTCTGGTTCCAGATGCTGGCGGGTGCGCTCCCTTTCTCAGGAGAGGCCGAGCACGAGCTGATGTTCCGGCATGTGGTGGACCCTCCGCCCATCCAGTGGCTGGAGGCCAGCGCGCCCCGCGCCACCGTGGAGATGGTCGCGCGGATGCTCGACAAGGTGCCCGGGCGGCGTCCTCCGCTGGCGGAGGTGCTCGCGCTGACCGCCGGTCCGGGCTGAGCGCGCCGCGCCCACTGGGAAATCACGCCGGTCGCGATGCCTTTTCCGCGCTGGGGGCGTCCTCTGGAGGAGACGGAACAGGAGGCGCCACCATGTGGAGCGTAGGTGAGGCATTGGAGCGGTTCATCAGCTCGCTGGAGCTGACGGAGGGACAGCGGAGCGAGGTCAGCAGGCAGCACACGCTGGTTCGCGAGGAGCTGAGCCGGAGGCTCGCCGGCTGTGAGACGTCCTTCCTGTCGGGTTCCTACAGCCGGAGCACCGCCATCCGACCGCTGCATGACGTCGACATCTTCACGGTGGTGGGGCGGGCCACGTCCACATCGCCGGAGACGCCCGATGCGGCGCTCAAGCGGGTGCGTCAGGCGCTCCACGCCGCCTGGCCGAACAAGGAGCTCGCCATCCTCCAGCAGCACTCGGTGCACCTGGGGTTCAGCGGGACTGGCATCGAGTTCGATGTGGTCCCCGCCTACCAGCACCCCTCTCAGGACCACTTCCTCATCCCTGAGCGGAACTCGGGACAGTGGATTCGCACCAACCCGCGCATCCACAAGGAGCTGAGCACCGCGGCGAACGAGCGGGCGGGCAAGAAGCTCAAGCCGCTCATCAAGGCGGTGAAGCACTGGAAGCGCGAGCAGGACTGCCGTCTCCTGGGGTCATTCCATCTGGAGGTGATGGGCTACGAGGCGTTCTCCCGGGCGCCCGTGGGCTACCTGGAGGGGCTCGAGACGCTCTTCGCCTTCCTGGCGAGCCGCGTGGACCGGCCGGTCCGTGACCCCGCCGGGTTCGACAAGGACGTGGATGCGCGGATGACCGGAGGGCAGCGGATGGCGGCGCGGAACATGCTCCAGGGCGCGGCCAGGGAGGTGCGGCTGGCGCTGAGCGAGCGCGACGCGCGCCCGGAGGAGGCGCACAAGCGGCTCCGGAAGCTCTTTGGCGAGGCGTACCGGTACCGCTGACGCGGCTGGGCGCCTGGAAAGTGAACGGCGCCGCGATGGGCTCTCGCGCATTTTCGCGTCCTCTCTTGTGAGGCCCCTTCCAGGAGAGGACATGCGGAGCGAGGACATCCCCATCAACCCGAGGACGCGCGCGCTCATCGTGCGCTACGAGCAGGACAGGGAGATTGCCGATGATGCCGCGCGGAACACGCTGATTCGATGCGGGTTCGAGGGCGACCGCGACGTGGCCTCCGTCGTGCTTCATCCGTATGACCCGCTCCGGTCGGTGCGCCGCCTGCCCGCGAACGAGTGGCCCGAGGCATTCCATGAACAGGCGCGCTTCGTGGAAGCGCTGCGCAAACGGGAGATGGAACTGGGCATTGATCCGCTCCCTGTCCACATCTTCGGATGTGCACCACTGACGCTCATGTTGGGCTTGGGCGCGCTGCTGCCTCGCCGCCACCTCCATGTGTATCAACAGGCGCAGGACGGCACCTGGTCGCTGGGCCATGACCGCGCGACGGCTCCTACGCCCGGAGATTACTTCCAGGTTGAAGGACTCCCCGACCGCCGTCAGGGCGGCAAGGGGCCCGTTGTGCTCATCATCGAAGTGTCGCGGGACATTCGAGACAACGTCTTGTCGAAGGTTGCGTCATGGCTGCCCGAGTCCTCCATCCTGGCGACGGTCTGCCTCCGCCCCCTGGACGGCCCTGCGTCTTCGGCGCTGAAGGAGCCCGCGCAGGCCGCGCGGGCCGTGGCGCAGTTTCGGGCAGTGCTGGACTCCCTCCATCAGAACCTGGAGGGAGCGGAGTCCGTGTTCCTGGCCATGGACGCCCCCGGGAGTCTGGCCGCGGCCCTTGGCTCGGCGGTCAATGCCACCACCCAGCACCCCCTCGTGCTCCTGCAACTCAGCGAAGACCACAAGCGCTACGACGAGGTTCACGTCATCCGCGCGCAGCGTGTCGTCGCGCGGAGGAACCCCTCCTCAGATGACTTGCTCAAGGCCACGCGAATCCTCAACGAGGTACGACGGGTTCATGGGGAGCTGGTCTCATGGCTTCGGGCGCCGGAGCAGGAGCCCTTGGTTCAGCACCTGGGGAGCCGCAGCTATCTGCGGAGTGAAATCGACGAGGAGCCTGCTGTCACCGACACGCCGCTCTTCCGCCACCATGGCGGGAAGTGGAAGTTCGGCTGGGACTTGCTGCTGGGCCTCGGCGCGCTGCGGGAGCGCCTGGAAACCCGCGAGGACTGGAACGAGTGCCTGCGCTTGTTTCTCATCCATGAAGCCTTCCATGTCCGGCAGGGCGGGCTGACTTCCTACAACTACCGGGGCATTGGTTGGGTTGGATTGGTCCTGGAGGCGGCCGACTACGACGCGGACGCTGTAGGAGTCGAGGTGGCGCTGGCGTGGCGCAAGGCCATGCATGGCGGCGCCGTGGCGAGCGTAGGCGAGCTGAAGACGCTTGAGTCCATCGTCTGGAATTCGTTGGAGATGCTGCGGGTCTTCGAGCCCGAGCGACCGGTGCTGGATCTGGCTGAGCGCAGGCTGCGACGCTACCTCATCTGGCTCTTCCATGTCTGCCGGCTCTCGGTGCTCGCGGTGGCCTCACCGGACAGGGAGGTGCGGGAGGAACTGGAGCGCGTGACGGTGGAACTCGTGGGCCTGCCTTCCTTCAGGGACCCTCACGAGACCTACGCTCAGCGGCGCATCCAGCTCAAGCTGGGGGACGTGAGTGAGCCGGTGATGTTGGC
Organism: Myxococcus vastator; assembly: GCF_010894475.1. Classification (GTDB taxonomy): domain Bacteria; phylum Myxococcota; class Myxococcia; order Myxococcales; family Myxococcaceae; genus Myxococcus; species Myxococcus vastator. The sequence continues at coordinate 577 of NZ_JAAIYB010000287.1, read as the reverse complement.
GCTCTACTTCCGACACCGGCTGGTGCGTCTGGATAATGACAGGGCTTGGGTGGAGGACCTGCTCACGACGCTCCGCGACTGGGAGATGTCGCCTCGTGAGGACCTTCGCGAGCGAGTGCGGCTGCTGTTCGAGCGCCTCTTCGACAAGTTCCCGGACCTCATCGAAGCGCCGGGCACGGACGCTCGGTAGCTGCATTCACTGAAGGCGCCGCGTGGCTTTCGCCATGTCCTCAGGTCACGCGCACGCGGTGGTGTTCTCTCTCTTGCCAAGGGGTCGTCATGCCCTCGCTGGACCTGCCTGAACCTTCTTCAACCGAAGCCAGCCACTTGCGGCGGCGCTCCGCCTCGGCACCGAGGCTGGAGTCCTTCACGTTGGCGCTGAAGACTGTCACGCCCATCCTGGGCGGAGGGCCTGTGGCGCGCGGCGCGGAGCTCCCCTCCGTGGACATCATCCGCGTCCCCACCGTGCGCGGGCACCTGCGCTTCTGGTGGCGCGCACTGTATGGCCATGCCTACGTCGCGGGGGGCTCGGAGGCGCTGGCGCTTCGGGAGCGGGAACTCTGGGGCGGCATGGGGC
>NZ_JAAIYB010000286.1 GCF_010894475.1 Myxococcus vastator | reverse complement strand
CCACGGGGCTCTCCGCGCCGGCCGCCCCGCCTCCGCCGGCCGTCCTCTCCATTCCGCCACCCGCGCCGCCTCAGGACCTGAGCGCGCGCATCCTGCCCAACGCACACGCCGCGCCTGCCCCCAGCGCGAGCCCCAAGAATTTCGCGGGTGCCCATGTGCTCCCACATGGCGGCCGGCTGCTGTCCGCCCCGGACGCGGCGACGGGGCGCGGCTCCCGGGTCACCCTGTCCATGCCCCTGGCGCCCTCGCCGGCCCGGCCGCACCTGGCGAGCCCCGGCGGTGGAAAGTCGGGCCGCCCACCCGCGCGCAAGGACGTCGAGGACACCGAGCCCCGGGATTCAGCCCAGGTCCGCGTGGGCCGCTACCACATCCTGGACACCCTGGGCGCGGGAGGCATGGGCGCTGTCTACAGCGCCTATGACCCGGAGCTGCACCGGCGCGTGGCCATCAAGCTGCTGCATCCGGATGCCAACCCGGCGGCGCGCTCGGACGGCTCGTCCCGGCTGCTCCGCGAAGCCCAGGCGATGGCGCGGCTGTCCCACCCGAACGTGGTCTCCGTCTACGACGCGGGCACGTTCGCGGGGCGCGTCTTCATCGCCATGGAGCGGGTGGACGGCCTGTCCCTGCGCCACTGGCTCCGCGCCGAGCACCGCACCTGGCGCGAGGTGCTCGACATCTTCCGCCAGGCGGGCCGCGGGCTCGCCGCCGCACACGCCGCCGGACTGGTCCACCGGGACTTCAAGCCCGCCAACGTGCTGGTGAGCAAGGATGGCCGGGCGCAGGTGACGGACTTCGGGCTGGCCCGCACCACCGCGGACCTCGAAGCGGCCGAGGCGGGCCGGGGCACCACGCCCGCGCTGCCGCGCCTGGCCCCGGAAGACCTGCTCCAGACGGCGCTCACCGAGGCCGGGCTCGTCATGGGCACGCCCGCGTACATGCCGCCCGAGCAGCACGAGGATGGGCGCATCGACGCGCGCGGTGACCAGTTCAGCTTCTGCGCGTCCCTCTACGAAGCCCTCTACGGACAGCTCCCCTTCAACGGCAAGCGCCCGGATGAGTACCTGGAGGAAGCCAGCGCGGGCCGCGTGCGCCCGCCGCCTCGGGGAAGCCGCGTCCCCGCGTGGGTGCTGCGCGCCGTCACGCGGGGCCTGTCCCCGGCCCCCGAAGCGCGCTTCCCGTCCATGGGCGTGCTGCTGGATGCACTGGGCGCGGACCCGCTGGCGGCCTGGCGCCGCCGGGGCGCGGTGGCCGCCGCGTCCCTGCTGCTCAACAGCGTGGTCGCCGTCACCTGGCTGCTGGTGGGCTCGCAGCGGGACGGCCCGTGTCCGGATGCCGAGGCCCGGCTCACCGGCGTCTGGGACACGGCGCGCCGGGCGGAAATCCAGCAGACCTTCACCGCCACGGGCAAGGTCCACGCCTCCGCCGCATTCGAGCGCGTGGCGACGACCCTGGATGGCTTCGCGCACGACTGGACGCGCATGCACCGCGAGGCCTGCGAGGCCACCCGGGTGCAGGGCCACCAGTCGGACCACGCGCTCGCGCTGCGCATGGCGTGCCTGGACCGGCGCCACTCGGCCCTGGTGGCCTTGACGGGCGTGCTCGCGCAGACGGATGCGGTGGCGCTGAACGCCGCACCGGACGCGGCCCAGCGCCTGCCTCCCATCGCCGCCTGCGCGGACGTGGACGCGCTCCGGCGGGGCCTGTCGGAGCCCGCGGGGCAGCGGCAGCAGGTGGAGGCCCTGCGCGCCCGGGTGGACCGGGCCACGGCCCTGGTGGACGCCGGCCGCTACCCCCAGGCCCAGGAAGAAGCGAAGGCGGTGCTGACCGAGGCGCGGCAGCTCGGCTACGGCCCGGTGCTCGCGGAGGCGCTGGAGCTGGAGGGCCGGCTCGGGCTGGTCGCGGGGGACGACGCTCGCGCCGCCGCGGCCCTGCGTGAATCCCTCTTCACCGCGCAAGCGCACCGCCATGACCACCTGGCGGCGCGCGCGTCGGCGCGGCTGGTGAGCGCCGTCTCCTCCGACGCCACCCTGGAGTCCTGGACGGTGGAGCAGGCGCGCTCGTCCATCCAGCGCGCGGGCGGGGCCTCTGATTTGGAGGCCCTGCTCCAGACGAGCCTGGGCCGCAACGCCTTCCTCCGTGGCCAGTACGCCCAGGCAGCGGAGTCCTTTGGCCGCTCCGCGACGCTGCGCGAGCAGGAGCTGGGGCCCGAGCACCTGCTCACATTGGAGTCGCTCCGCAACCAGGCCGCGGCCCTGTCCCGCACGCCCGAAACGGAGCGCGCCATGGGCCTGCTGCGCCGCGTGCTGGAGACGACGGAGCGCGTGCTCGGCCCGGACCATCCCCAGACGGCCATGGCGGCCAACGCCATGGGCCACCACCTGGTCATCGTCCGCCGCTTCGAGGAAGCCCTCCCCTACCTCCAGCGCGCCATCCACCTGGAGGAGCAGTCGCTGGGGCGCGACAGCGCCACGCTGAGCTATCCGCTCAACAACCTCGCCGAGGCCCTGGAGGCGCTTGACCGCAACGCGGAGGCCCGCCCCCTGCGCGAGCGCGCGCTCGCGGTGGACCTGAAGGCCTACGGCCCCGAGCACCCGGAGACCGCCATGGACCTGGCCCTGCTCGGCGCGCTCGCCCTGCGCGAGGGCAAGCCACGCGACGCAGTGGACTACGCCCGCCGGAGCATCGCGGCCTACGGGGCCTTCCAGAAGGACCACCCGGACACGGCCGCCCCGCTCACCACGCTGGGCCGGGCCCTGCATGCCCTGGGCAAGAGCCACGAGGCCCGCGCCATGCTGGAGCGCGCCCTGGCGCTTCGCACCTCCCATCCAAGCCCGGCCGAGGACCTCGCGAGCACCCGCTTCGCCCTGGCCCAGGCGCTGGTGAAGCAGGACGGGCCCCGCGCCCGGGGGCTGGCCAACCAGGCCCTGCACTTCTACACGGCCGAGGAGCCCACCTACGCCACGGAGGCCCGCCTCGTCCGCGACTGGCTCCAGGACCTCCGGCGCCGCAAGCGCTGAACCACGGCCAGGGGCCATCCCCACCGAAATCGCACCTCCGCGCACATGTTTCCCCAGCGGAGGTGCGGCGTCCCTCTCCGCATCGGATGAAGTCACCCCGGGGGTCCGCCAGACAGGCGGACGCGGCGCACGCGCTGTTCTCGGGGGCCTCCGTCACTTTCCGCCGTTAGACTGCCCTCAATGCTTCACGTCATTCCCCTGGGCGGCCTGGGCGAAATCGGCCTCAACTCCATGGTCATCGCCTGCCGTGGGGAGATGCTGCTCATCGACGCCGGGCTGATGTTCCCCTCTTCGGGGATGCCCGGCGTGGACATCATCATCCCGGACTTCAGCCACCTGAAGCAGAACGCCGCGCAGCTCAAGGGCGTGCTGCTCACCCACGGCCATGAAGACCACCTGGGCGCCCTGCCCTACCTGCTCAACGAGGTGCCCGTCCCCGTCTACGGCACGCGCTTCACGCTGGCCATGGCGCGCCACCGGCTGGAGGAGCTGGGCATCGAGGCGGACCTGCGCGAAATCGAGCCGCGCGAGCCCTTCCCCGTGGGCACGGCCTTCCGCGTGGAGGCCAGCCGCGTCACGCACACCGTGCCGGACGCGGTGGGCTACATCCTGCGCACGCCCGAAGGCACCCTCATCCACACCGGCGACTTCAAGCTGGACCCGGACCCCATCGACGGGCTGCGCACGGACCTGGAGCGCTGGGGCGAGGCCGGCGAGGAAGGCGTGTTGTGCCTCCTCTCCGACTCCACCAACTCCGAGGTGACGGAGGAGACGGGCAGCGAGCGCGTGGTGGAGCAGACCTTCGAGCGCCTCTTCCAGGGCGCCACCGGCCGCATCATCGTCGCCCTGTTCTCCTCCAACCTGCACCGCGTCCGGCACCTGCTGGCGCTGGCGGAGCGGCTGGGGCGCAAGGTGGCCCTGCAGGGCCGCAGCATGATTCGCAACGTGGAGATGGCGCGGGAGCTGGGCTACCTGGACGTGCCCGACTCGCTCTTCGTCCACCTGGACACGGTGCCGGCGCTGCCCGCGCAGCGGGTACTGGTGTTGACCACCGGCGCCCAGGGCGAGCCGCGGGCCGGGCTGTCCCAGCTCGCGGCGGGGGAGGGCCCCCTGCGGCTGAGCCCAGGCGACCTGGTGGTGCTCAGCTCGCGGGCCATCCCCGGTAACGAGCGCTCCGTGGGCGCGCTCATCGACGCGCTCCAGTGGCGCGGGGCCAAGGTCGCCTACGCCCAGGTGGAGCCGGGCATCCACGTCTCCGGCCACGCCAGCCAGCCCCAGCAGCGGCGCGTGCTGGACCTGGTGCGTCCGGCCCACTTCATCCCCGTCCACGGCGAGGGCCGCCACCTGCACAAGCACCTGCTCACCGCGCGCGAGGCCGGCCTGGAGCCCGCACAGTGCCTGCTGGCGCAGGACGGTGACGTCGTCACCTTCGAGGAGGGCCGGGGGCGCTTCACCGGCAGCGTCCCCGCCGGCCGCATCCTCAAGGACCGGTTCGGCCCCGGCCGGGTGAACCCCGACACGCTCCAGGAGCGCATCCGGCTGTCGGAGACGGGCCTGGTGGCCGCGGTGGTGGTCATCCAACGCGACTCCCTGAAGCTGGTGGCGGGGCCCCAGCTGTCCGGACAGGGGCTGTCCGTGGACGAACAGGTCCAGCTCCCCCGGGTGGCCCAGGAAGCGCGGGCGCTCTTCGAGGAACTGTCCCCCGCCCTCCGGGGTGATGACGCCCTGGTGAGAGAGGAGCTCACCCGGGCCGTCCGCCGGGCCTTCAAGACGTACACGTCCAAGCGCGCCCTGGTGGTGCCCTTGGTCGTCCGGGTGTAGGTATGGTAAGGGCCGCTGCCCATGCCATCCTTCGACGTCGTCTCGAAAATCGACCTCGCTGAGCTCGACAACGCGGTCAACCAGACCAAGAAGGAGCTCAGCACGCGGTACGACTTCCAGGGCACCCATGCCGACGTGGTGCTGGCTCCGGACCATACCGCCATCACCGTGAAGGCCAACAGCGAAGACCGCGTCCAGGCCGCCAAGGAAGTCCTCCTGGTGAAGCTGGCCAAGCGGAACATCAGCCTGTTCGCGCTGGAGTACGGCGACATCGAGAAGACGGGCCTTCACAACGTGAAGCAGGCCATCAAGCTCCAGCAGGGCATCCCGGTGGAGAAGTCCAAGGAGCTGGTGAAGCTGCTGAAGGAGTCCAAGATGAAGGTCCAGGGCTCCATCCAGGCCGACCAGCTCCGCGTCACGGGCAAGAACCGGGACGACCTCCAGGAGGCCATGGCCCTGTTCCGCAAGGAGCAGGACCGGCTGAAGCTGGACATGCAGTTCACCAACTTCCGCGATTGAAGAGGCCCATGCGCGCGACCGCCCTGTCCTTCTGCCTTCTGCTCTGCGCCCCGGGCGTGGCGTCCGCCCAGGCGGACCGTCCTTCCAAGCCGGTTCCCTCCCTCACCAGGCCCCCGCGCATCCAGGGTGGCCTCAAGGCCTTCGCGTCGCCGCTGGTGCTCAAGCCCGTCGCCGTGGAGGGCGCCACCGCCTCCTTCACCGCCAAGGTGGGCGCGCGCAAGGACACGCTGTACGTCGGCGTGGAGGCCACCGACGACCAGCTCCAGGCGGGTGATTTGCTCACGCTGTCCCTCTACTTCCCGGGCACCGGCCCCACCGCCACCGGCCACACGTGGCGCTTCGCCTTCGACGGCAAGCGCGCGTCCGGGGCGGAGAGCGGCACGCCGCAGTTCGCGCAGGACCTGGTGACGGCCGCCGTGCAGCGCCAGGGCAACAAGCTGCTGCTGATGGCGTCGGTGCCGGTGCGCGCCTTCCCTCGGCTCCCCGCCGTGGACCCGCTGGTGATGGACCTGTGCCTCACCTACGAGGACCGGGACAGCGCGGACGGCAAGGTCACCACCATCTCCAACTGCCAGAGCGGCACCATGGAGGGTGACGCGCTGCGCCTGTCGGAGGAGCCTCGCAAGGGCCTCAAGCTGAAGCCGCCGGAGAACGTCACCGCGCTGGAGTCCCGGGAGGACGGGTGGCTGGGCTGGGACTACATGAGCTACCCGGCCTGGGCACAAGCGGACGACGCGCTGACCCCTGCCTCGCTGCGCGGCCTGGTGGCACCGGACGCCGTCGCGCCGTCGTCCGTGGACCTGAACGTGCCGGATACACTCACCCTGGAGGACGGCGGACGCGTCGTCACGGTGGTGAGCGGGAAGAATCCGTATGCCGTCGCCGGTCAATGCAACGCCGATGACGAGCTGCGGCTGGGCCTCTACCTGGTGACCGGGAAGACAGCGCGGCGGGTGCTCGAATGGCCGGCCGCTACCTGCGCGCTGGGGCGCGCGTCGTCGGTGGAACTGGATGAAGAGGGCGTGCTGTCCATCCGTTACTCGAACGGCACGTCCATGAACTTCGCCTGGAGTGGGACCCACTTCTCGCGAACCGAACTCGGAAAGCGGTAGACGCAGTGGAAACCACCAAGAGCCTGTACATGATGACGCTCGGCTGCCCGAAGAACCGGGTGGACTCCGAGGTGATGCTGGGCACGCTGCGCCACCGCGGCTACACGCTGGTGCAGGAGGCATCCGACGCCCAGGTCATCGTCGTCAACACGTGCGCCTTCATCGGTCCCGCCAAGCAGGAGTCGGTGGACTCCATCCTGGAGATGGCCGAGCTGAAGAAGTCCGGGGCCTGCAAGACGCTGGTGGTGACGGGCTGCCTGTCCCAGCGCTACGGCGAGGAGCTGTCGAAGGAGATGCCGGAGGTCGACCACTTCCTGGGCACCAGCGCCTACGCCCAGATTGGGGACCTGCTGGCCGCCGAGGCCTCGCCGCGTCAGGTGATTCCGGACCCGGACTACATCCACGACGCCAACACGCCGCGCATCAACTCGATGCCGAAGTACACGGCGTACCTCAAGATTTCGGAAGGGTGCGACAACGCCTGCGCCTTCTGCATCATCCCCACGCTGCGCGGCGGGCAGCGCTCGCGGCCCATCGACGACATCGTCGCCGAGGCGAAGCAGTTGGCGGACAGCGGCGTGCAGGAGCTGAACCTCGTCGCGCAGGACCTGACGGCGTATGGGCATGACCTGCCGGGCCGGCCGAAGCTGCATGATTTGCTCAAGGCGCTGGTGCAGGTGGACGTGAAGTGGATTCGCCTCCACTACGCCTACCCGCGCATCTTCCCGGACGAGCTCATCGAGGTGATGGCCGCGGAGCCGAAGATTGCCCGCTACCTGGACATGCCCGTGCAGCACGTCAGCGACAAGCTGCTGCTGTCCATGAAGCGCGGGCGCAACTCGGAGTTCCTCAAGGGCCTGCTGACGAAGCTGCGTGAGCGCGTGCCCGGCCTGGTGATGCGCACCTCGCTCATCGTCGGCCTGCCGGGTGAGACGGAAGAGGACTTCGAGATGCTGAAGGAGTTCGTGAAGACGCAGCGCTTCGAGCGCCTGGGCGTCTTCCAGTACTCCGACGAAGAGGGCACCGCCGCCTACGACTTGCCGGACAAGGTGCCGCAGAAGCTCATCGAGCGCCGCTGGCGCGAGGTCATGGCCATCCAGAAGCGCATCAACCGCGAGCAGAACAAGAAGCTCGTGGGCAAGCGCCTGGAGGTGCTGGTGGAAGGCCCCGCGCCGGAGACGGAGCACCTGCTGGTGGGCCGCCACCAGGGCCAGGCGCCGGACATCGACGGCATGGTCTACATCAACGACGGCCTGGCGTACCCGGGGGAGCTCGTCACCGTGGAGGTGACGGAGGCGCACGACTACGACCTGGTCGCCCGCGTGGTGGAGCGCCCGGACCCGAAGCAGCGCGAGCACACCGCGCGCGACGCGCACCCGGCCCCGCTGCCGGTGTCGGTGCTGCAGCGTCCGGCCCCTCGCGCGGAGTAGGCGCGAAGGCCCCGGACGCCGCGGGAGCCCTCAGCGCGAGGGCTCCTCCAGCACCAGGGTGCGTCCCGGGCTGACGGCGCGCAGGCGCTCGCGCAGCTTCTCCCGGTCCGCCTTCGCCGCCTTCGGCGTCGCCGCCAGCTTCTCGTGGAGCTCGCGCGCCGTGGCGTCGTACCAGTCCTCGCGCACGGGCCCACCCTCGGCCAGGTGCCGCGTCACCCCCGCGAGCAGCCGGCAGCAGTCCTCCCAGCCCGCGTCCTGCTGCGGACCGCCCTGCTCCCGGGTGAAGGTGATGGCGTCGTCCAGCGTCCTCCCATCCTGCAGGTAGACGTTGATGAGCGCCCGGGCCGCGCGGTTCCCCGCGTCCCGCATGCTGAGCCACAGGAACCACGCCTTGCCTTCCGGCGCGGGCGACTCCACGGCGTAGATTTCGGTGATGGGCGCGGGCGCGCCATCCGGACCGAGGCCCACGAGCCCCGCCTCGGGCGACACGAGCAGCACGAACGCGTCCACGGGCAGCTTCAGCGTCTCCGCCAGCACCATCCCCGGCGTCTCCTTCACCAGGCGCCGGGCCAGGTCCGCCGCCACCTCGTAGCGCTGCCGGCCCCGCTCCTCGTGCACCACCAGGTGCCAGTCGCGCAGCACGGCCTGGAGGTTGGTGTGGGCCCACTGCTGGCGGAACTCGAAGGTGTCCACGCCCTTGCGCCGGCAGATGTCGTCCAGCGTGGAGCGGAGCGCGGCCAGCAGCTCCTCGTCCTTCAACATGTCGACGTAGCGCGTGTGGCCCACCCGCTCCGCGACGCGTTCAATGACGGCCAGCAAGCCGAAGCGAATGGCGCCACTCGCGTCCTGCACGGACAACCGGCCCCGCTCCACTTCCTTGGCGAGGGCGTCGTACATCCGCGAGACGCCCTCCTTTTCCAGGTAGCGGCGGGCCAGCTCGATGGAGCGGCGCTGTTCGGTGTACTGACGGTCAAACTCGGTGGGAGACGGGCGCATGTGCGCCAGAGGAGAGCGCAGCACCCCCGCCCCTGTCCAGGCACCGCTAACGGGGGTCTTCCGGCTCCAGCTCCCGCTCCTCAGGCGGGGGCTCACGCGAGGGGGCGCCGCGCGCCGGCATGGCCACGCCCTCGCCCAGCGGCGTGGGCTGGCACTCACACACGGTGCGGCGAGAGGCCGTCTCCGTGACGAAGGCACAGGCCGTGGGGCACTCGGGCTGACGGCCTTCTTCGAACAGGCCCAGCGTGAAGCCGCGCGCGGCGGACAGCACCGCATGGCAGGCAGGCAGCGTCTGCGCCAGGGAGCGCCAGGGCACGCGGTGCTGCGTCGTCAGGCCCCTGCTGGTGGCGGGGAAGCTCAGCCCCACGCCGCAGCCAGTCAGCAGCTTCTGCCCATCCGGCCCCAGCGGCTCCAGGTGAAGCCGCCCGCCTTCCGGCAGGTCCCGGTACACGGCGCCGCTGAGCGAGACGCTGCCATCCGGCTCACGCCGCACGTGCAGGCCGTAGCACGCCTCCTCACGGAAGGTGCCATCGGGCGCGGCGCAAGGGCTGGTGGCGGAGCCTTCTGTCGGACGAACCCGGGGACGCCGCAGCACCAGCGCCCCACCCTTCGCGTCCAGCGTCGCGGTGAAGCGGCCCCAGACATCCGGCCCCAGGCGGCCCAGGCTGCTCGGCGAATCCCAGCGCCCGGCGGCCTCCACCACCAGCGGGCGGACGCCCAGGCCCTCGGCCACCTCCACGGCATCCATCGCGAAGGTCCGTGGCGGCAGGTTGGCGGCCGTCTCGAGCGGCTGGAGGCCCTGTGCCTCGGCGAGCCTCACGGACACCCGCGAGAAGGGCTCGCGCGAGCCCAGGACGAAGGGGCCCGTGAGCTCCGCTCCACCCTGCGTCATCCGCGCGGCCAGCAGGGGCCAGTCGCCCAGCGGCTCGCGACTGAGCTCCACCACGTGCACCTCGCGCGAGGCCTCCGTGGCCGCCGCTTCCGCTGCGTAGTCCGCGCGCGGGCGAGAGGTGGTGAACGTCACCTCCCGCCGCAGCGGATCCACGGTGAGCGCATAGAACTCCAGGACGTCCGCGCCCAGCGTCACGGCGCAGACCTTCTCGCCGGACAACCCCGCGGTGCGCACGGGGGACCGCACCGGGCCCACGGAGAAGGCGGGCAGCGACACCACGGGCCAGGAGCGGAAACCTCCCGCGGGCTCGGGCGCGCGGATGGTGCCTTCGGGGGCGGGAAGCGCGCCGTCGAAGCAGCCTCGCGACACGAGCGAGAGTGGCCGCGCCACATCCAGCACCACCGGCACCGGCCGCGTCCCCAGTTGGCCCGCCACGGTGAGCCGCAACGCGGGCGACGCGAGCAGCGGCAGCGTCTGCCCGTGGAAGCCTTGCGGACGTTCGACGCTGGCGGCCGGTTCGCGGTGGCACCCGGTCCCGGCCAGCCCCATCCACCCCATCAGCAGGAACGCGCGACGCACGCTCAGCAGGTTACTGCTTCTTCGCCTTCGTGAAGTCATCCACGCGGGTGTCGTCCGGCACGTCCAGCTTGAAGCTGTCCGCGTCGATGCCCACGTTCGTCTTCAGGTTGAGGAAGGAGATGGCGTTCTCGCTGCCGTCCGGATCCACCACCGTGCTCTTCAGCACCTGGGCCGTGGACGGGTCCACCTCCAGGCGCACCTGGCGGAAGCGCGGCTCGTTCTTCAGCGGATCCAACACCAGCAGCGTGCCCTTGCAGTCCTTGCAGGCGCCCTGGGTGATGTTGAACTCGTCCGCGAGCTTTCCCTGGCCGAAGAGGAACGTCACCGACGCGGAGAGCTGGCTGGTGTCCACGTTGGCCACGGTGAGGCTCTGCGCCGCCGGGTCGTACGCGTACACCTTGCTGCCCGCCAGCACGAAGGTGCGCGGCGAGGGCTTCTGGTACTCCCAGCGCATCAGGCCGGGCTTCTTGTACGTGACGGTGCCCTCGGACGTCTGCGTGCGCCGGAAGGTCTTGTACTTGTAGTCCTGGCGGAAGCCCGCGCGGAAGTCACCGGTCTTCTCGTAGAAGGCCTGCATCCGGTCCACCAGGGACTTCACTTCCGGCGTCATGGGCTTCGCGGCCGCGGGAGCCGCGGGAGCGCTGGCCGCAGGAG
>NZ_JAAIYB010000285.1 GCF_010894475.1 Myxococcus vastator | reverse complement strand
CGCCAGGAGCCGCCTGCTCCAGCTCTCCCCGCCCCTGCACGCCGCCGTCATCCTCCTGCCCTGGGTCCTCCAGGTCGCCATCGCCATGGCCTGCCTGGGGCCCACGGAGGCCCTGCGCCAGTTCGTGAGCGGCTTCGCCGTGCCCTTCGAGCCCTCCCTGCTCCCCGGCCGCGTGGAGCGCTTCCTCGCGCTCCTCCGGGACGGCGACCTGCTGCGCGCCTGGGGCCTGATGAGCGCGAAGCTGGCCGCACTCAACCTCCTGCCCCTGCCCGCGCTCGCCGGAGGCACGTTCCTGCTCCTGCCCTGGCGCAAGGGCTACCCCGTCTGGGCCGGCCTGCTCGGAGTCCTCGGGCTGCTGGCCGCCGTGCCGTGGGTCCTCTACGTGCTCTACGTGGTCATCAAGGCGCTCGTCTGACGCCTACGCCTGGCGCTGCAACGCCAGCCGCGCCCCCAGCACCACGAAGACGCCGCCAGTGACGCGCTGCTGCCACGCCGCCACCCTCGGGTTGCGCCGCATCCAGCCCCCGAAGGCCCCGGCCGTCGCCGCCAGCAGCACCAGCCACGACGTCCCCGTGACGGAGAACATCAACCCGAGCCCCAGGAACTGCAGCCCCGTCGAGCCCGCAGACGCGTCCACGAACTGCGGCAGGAAGGCCAGGAAGAACACGGCCACCTTCGGGTTCAGCACGTTGGTGACGACGCCGTCGCGGAAGATGCGCCGCAGCCCCAGCGCCGGGAGCGCCCGCACCTCCTCGGGAGCGTCGTCCTGGGCGCGCAGCAGCTGCACGCCCATCCACACGAGGTAGGCCGCCCCGCCCCACTTCACCACGGAGAAGGCCAGCGCCGACGTCGCGAGCAACGCCGACAACCCGAACGCCGCCGCGGCGATGTGGAACAGGCCCCCGACGAAGATGCCCAGCGCGGAGACGATGCCCGCCTTGCGCCCCTGCCCCATGCTCCGAGCCAGCACGTACATCGTGTCCGGCCCAGGCGTCAGGATGAGCGCGAGCGCCGCCAGGAAGTAGGCCGTGAGGCGCGTCGCGTCGAAGAACATGGCGGCTCCAGTGGGGGGCCCGACAGGCCCCTGCTCCCGGTCACCGTACCCGCCGGAGCCCCCGGCGAGAAGCGCCCCACGGCATCAGACGGGAGCGCGCGTTCCGGCCCGCTGGTCCGCGATGCGCGACTCACGCTCGCGCCGCAGGGCCCGCTCGGCCTCCTCCGCGCTGATGGGCACGGACGGCCGGAACACCGTGCGGTACACCGCCGCCGCGGTGGCGCCTCCCAGGAGCGGCGCCACGATGAACAGCCACAGTTGTCCCAGGGGCACGCTCCCCGCGAACACCGCCGGCCCCAGGCTGCGCGCCGGATTCACGGACGTGTTCGTCACCGGAATCCCCACCAGGTGGATGAGCGTCAGCACCAGGCCAATGGCCAGCCCCGCGAAGCCCACCGGCGCGCGCGCATCCGTGGCCCCCAGCACCGTGAAGACGAGCAGGAAGGTGAGCACCACCTCGGTGAGGAAGGCCGACCCCATGCCAAAGCCATCCGGCGAGGCGGCGCCATAGCCATTGGTCGCCAGCCCCTGCGTCGCCACCGAGTAGCCCCCGGGCATGCCCCGGGCAATCAGCAGCACCACGCCCGCCGCGACGATGGCCCCCGCGCACTGCGCCACCACGTAGCCGGCCGCGTCCTTGCCCTCCATCTTCCCCGTGAGCAACAGGCCCAGCGTCACCGCCGGGTTCACATGGCAGCCGGAGATGGGCCCAATCACGTACACCATGGCCAGCAGCGACAGGCCAAAGGCGAGCGCCACGCCCTGGAAGCCGATGTGGTCCCCCGCCAGCACGGCCGCCCCGACGCCGCCCAGCACCAGGACGAACGTCCCGATGAACTCGGCAACGTACTTCCGGACGGCTTCGTGCTGGTGGTGCTTGCCCGCCCGAGCCAGCGCGGCCCTGTCCGTGGTTGCATCCATGGTCCGCCTCGTTTCGCGCGCCCAGACGCCACGCCTCAGCGCATTCTTCCAGGCAGGGTGTGCATGGACTGGAAGTCGACAACGCGGAGCACCGCGTCACGGCCGCTGAGCGGCCCCCGTGCGCGGCCCAAGGCCCTCCGCCTCCCCGGTCATACACAGACACGCCCGCTTTGACTTTCAGGCTGGGGGGCGACAGCCTGGATGCGCCGTCCCCCACCTCGAAAGGACTTGTCATGAAGGCTGCAACGCTGCTGCTCGCTGTGACGACGCTGCTGTCCGCGGTTGGCTGTGGTCCGGTGGAGGCGCCGGAGGCGGAAGCCGACCTGGGCCAGCGTGAGAGCGAGCTCTACAACTGCGACACGCTCAAGTACCCCTGCCCCAACGGCACCTTCATCCGGTGTCCCTCGGGCACGCAGTCGTGCGGGATGTACACGACGTGCTCGCTCTACTGCGACGCCATCGAGGTGCGCTGCGACTTCGCCGACCTCTGCCCGCTCATGTGACGGCGCCGAGCGTGCCCTGAGCGCCGGTGCGGCGCCGCGCACAGTGGGCGCGGCGCCGGCACCCGGCCGGGACTACTTGTTCTTCATCACCCCGATGAAGGGGAGGTTCCGGTACACCTCGCCGAAGTCGAGCCCGTAGCCGACGACGAAGAGGTCCTCGATGACGAAGCCCTTGTAGTCGATGTCCACCTGCGTCCGGGCGCGCGCGGGCTTCTCCAGCAGCGAGCACACCTTCAGGGACGCGGGGTGCCGGGCGCGCAGGTTCTCCAGCAAGAACTGCATGGTGAGCCCGGTGTCGATGATGTCCTCGATGATGAGCAGGTGCTTGCCGGCCATCGGCTTGCTGACATCGGTGGTGATGCGCACCTCACCCGTGGACTCCGTGCCGCCCTGGTAGCTGGACACGCCCAGGAACTCGAACTTCACCGGCAGGTCGATGTGCTTCGCCAGATCGATGGCGAAGAACGCCGAGCCCTTCAGCACGCAGATGAGCGTCAGGTCCTTGCCCGCGTAGTCGCGCGTAATCTCCGCCGCGAGCTCGCGCACGCGCGCCTGCAACTTGTCCTCGGAAATCAGGACACCGACTTCCTGCTCGTAGAACGCCAAGATTCCTCCGCTAAACGTACGCGTTGTTCATGATCTCCCCGAAGCCGCCGCCGCCAGGGACGATGTACTGCCGGTCATCCAGGCCCCGCTCCTTCTCCCAGAGCGCGCCCGGCTCGGTGCCGAACACCTCCGGCGGGGACAGGCCCCGGTCCAACCGGAGCGCGTAGATGATGACGTCCGGATGGTCCGTGGTCATCTTTCGCAGGTACTCCGGCGTGACGATGAGGTTCAGGGTGATGATGCGCCGGGGCGTCCCGGGCACCTTCTTCTTGTAGAGCGAAATCGCCGTGGACAGGCTCCCCCCCGTGGCCCCCATGGGGTCCGGGAAGAGCACGAAGGCGTCGTCCACGTCGCCGCCAATCTTCGCGCCGCCAATCTCCGAGCCCACCACCGCCTCCGCGGCGTCAATCATCCGGCTCATGATGATGTGGTCCTGGCGCACCACCGTCGGGTCCAGCGTGGCGTTCATCAAGTCGTACGTCACCTGCGACGGCAGCGTGCCCGCCCGGGCGATGTTCACCGTCACCACCCGCACCTGCGGGTCGATGACCTCCCCCTGGTAGAGGCCCTGTGGGGTGGAGTCGATCATCCGCGTGGGCAGGCTGACGTTCTTCCGCGGGAACTCCGCGTTGAGCACCGTCTTCACCAGGTCGACGTACAGCGTCTCCACCAGGCGGTTGATCTGCGGCTGGATGACGCCCTTCGAACACAGCGTGGCCAGCTGGGTCAGGAGGAAGGGATTTCCCACCAGATGAACGTGAGGCCCATAGTGGTGGGTCATCTCGTTCAGCTTGAAGGGAACGTTGGAGTACAGGGTGTCGCGCATCCGTTCAGCTCCCGCTCAGTCGAACAGCTCCAGCGTCTGCGGCGGCGTGCCCTCCGCGGGCTCCGCCACGTGACACTTGCGGCAGCGCGGCTCGTACGCGCCCGCCGCGCCCACCACCACCCGCTCACCACTGGACACGATGCGCTGGGAGCGGTTGGCCGGGTTCCCACACACCACGCAGATGGCCAGCTCCTTCGTCACGTACTCCGACACCGCCATCAGCTGGGGCATCGGTTCGAAGGGGCGCCCCTGGTAGTCCTGGTCCAGCCCCGCGCAGATGACGCGCAGGCCCTTGTTGGCCAGCGCCTCCACCACGGCGACGACTTCTGAACCAAAGAACTGCACCTCGTCGATGCCCACCACCTGGGTGTCCGGGGCGAGCCTGTAAAAAATCTCTTCAGCCCGCTCGATGGCGGTGGACGTCACCTTGAGCTGCGAGTGGCTCACCACCGCGGATTCGTCGTAGCGGTTGTCGATGCGCGGCTTGAAGACCTGCACCCGCTGCTTGCCGTAGACGGCGCGCTGGACGCGGCGGATCAGCTCCTCCGTCTTGCCGGAGAACATCGAACCGCAGATGACCTCTATCCACCCGATATCTTTGGGGAATTGATGCAAGGAACGCTCACGGGCCGGGGGCGGAAGGGGCGCGGATAGTCTGCCACGACCCCAGGGGAGTCAACTTCCCGCCACGCCCGTCCCATAGCCGAATCGTGCCCCGCTGTCGCCCGCTTCCTCGCCTGCCCGTCACCGGGCCTCGCGGGCGTTGGCAAGGCTCTTGAAGAGCACTCACCACGGACCGGCGAAGGGGGATGGGCGTGGCGGCGACGATTGGACAGATGCAGGGCGGGGCGTGGGGCAACAGGGCTTCTTTCTACCTGTCACCGGCGTCCGTGGCGCTGTTGATGCTGAACCTGCTGGATGGGCTCTTCACCCTCTTCTTCCTCCAGCTGGGCGTGGCCGAGGAGCTCAACCCCATCATGCGGGTGGCCTATGAGCAGTCCCCGCTCTTCTTCATGTTCGCCAAGCTGGTCATCGTGAACGCGGGCCTGTGGCTCCTGTGCCTCCACCGGCACCTCAACGCCAGCCGCATCGCCATCCGGCTGGGCGCGGCCGTGTATGCCGTCATCGTGGTCTACCACCTCGCGTTCCTGACCCACCTGGTCATTCACTGGCCGCAAATGCTGAACTAGGCTCCACTCGCAGCGGCCGACTGTGGGGGCATTGAACAGTGGCGCGAATCTCGTTCGCGCCCGCGCTTGCATTTGACACCCAGTATGTCCCAGGCTTCCCCTCAGCTCCGACCTTTCGGGTTCGGGGGGGGACCATGAACATCACCGACGTCCGGGTGTTTCCGGTCGAAGAGGACAAGCTCAAGGCGTACGTCACCATCACCTTGGATCACTGCTTCGTCATTCGCGATTTGAAGGTCATTCACGGTTCGACCGGGCTCTTCATCGCGATGCCAGCCAAGAAGCGGAAGGATGGGACGTACAAGGACATTGCCCACCCGCTCAACGCGGATACGCGGAGTCAAATGGAACGCGTCATCTTGATAGAGTACGAGCGACACCTTCATCAGGCGCAAGCCGGGATGCTCGTCGCGGCACCAGCGGACCTGGACTAACGACTTCTTTCCTTCCGTCCGCGTCCAGGCTAGTCAGCGGCCCCACCATGCAGCCGCGTGACTTCAAGGTGTTCGCCGGGAACTCGAATCCCGGCCTGGCGCATCGCATCTGTGAGTACCTCAAGCGCCCTCTGGGCAAGGCGGAGGTCGGCCGGTTCTCGGACGGGGAGATTCACGTCGAGATCGGCGAGAACGTCCGCGGCCACGATATCTTCGTCCTCCAGTCGACCTGCCCGCCGGCGAACGACCACCTGATGGAGTTGCTCATCATGTGCGACGCGCTCAAGCGGGCCAGCGCCGGCTCCATCACCGCCGTCATCCCGTACTACGGGTACGCCCGCCAGGACCGGAAGGTGGCCCCGCGCACGCCCATCACCGCGAAGCTCGTCGCGGACCTGCTGGAGTCCGCGGGCGCCCAGCGCGTGGTGTCCATGGACATGCACGCCGGGCAGATCCAGGGCTTCTTCAACATCCCCTCGGACCACCTCTACGGCTCGCCGGTGTTCCTGGAGGACCTGCGCAAGCGCTTCCCGGAGTCGCAGGAGCTGGTCATCGTCTCCCCGGACGCCGGCGGCGTGGAGCGCGCCCGCGCGTACTCCAAGCGGCTGAACACGGGCCTGGCCATCATCGACAAGCGCCGCCCCCGCCCCAACGCGTCGGAGGTGATGAACCTCATCGGCGACGTGAGTGGCAAGGACGCGGTGCTGGTGGACGACATGGTGGACACCGCCGGCACGCTGGCCCAGGCCGCCGCGGCGCTGAAGGCCAAGGGCGCACGGCGCGTGGTGGCCTACGCCGTCCACCCCATCCTCTCCGGCCCGGCCATCCAGCGCATCCAGGACTCGGTGCTGGAGGAGGTCGTCTTCACGGACACCGTGCCGCTGTCTCCGGCGGCGCTGTCCTGCTCGAAGATCCGCCTGCTCACCACCGACCGCCTCTTCGGCGAGGCCATTGCCCGCATCCACCGCGCCGACTCGCTCAGCTCGCTGTTCGTCTGAGCCGGCGCGAGCCCGTCCGCCGGGCGGCTTGACTCCAGGCCGTCCGGCTGTCATGTGCACGCCCTTCCATCGGCGGCCTCCACAGGCGCCGTCTTCGGGGCCCGCCGCTGGGGTGGGATGCCGAGGGCGCCAGGGCGGCCGGTGGCACCCGCAGTCCCATTCGTGAGGATTCCATGTCCGCCAATACGAGCACCCTCGAGGCCAAGCCGCGTGAAGATTCCGGCAAGGGCTTTGCCCGCCGCCTGCGCGCCCAGGGGCTGATTCCGGCCGTCGTCTACGGCAAGCACCTGGAGAAGCCGGTCCACATCTCCGTGGACCCCAAGGCGGTCCGCCAGGCCATCAACACCCCGCACAAGTTCAACACCCTGATCCAGATCAAGGTGGAGGGCGGCGACCGCCAGGTGCTCCTGAAGGACTACCAGATGGAGCCCGTCACCCGCGCCATCCTGCACGCCGACTTCCTGGACGTGCACCCCAACGAGCAGGTGAAGGTCAACGTGCCGCTGGTGCTCACCGGCCGCGCGCAGGGCGTGGCGGACGGCGGTCTGCTCACCCAGGCCCGCCGTGAAATCGAGGTCTGGTCGCTGCCCGCCGCCATCCCCGAGCGCATCGAGGTGGACGTGACGGCGATGAAGATCGCCGAGGTGCTCCACATCAACGACCTGAAGCTGCCCCAGGGCGTGTCGGTGAAGACGAACGTCAACTACACCCTGGCCGTCATCAGCGCGCCGGAGGCCGCGGAGGCGGGTCCGGCCGCGGCGGCTGCCGCGACGGCGGCGCCGGCCAAGGACGCGAAGGCGGCGCCGGCCAAGGACGCGAAGGCCCCGGCGAAGAAGTAGGCTGTCGCCTTCAGCGGTCCTTCTGGAGCGGGGCCGGCCCGGCAAGGGGCTGGCCCCGTTTCTCGTTTCGGGAGCCACGTCATGAAGCTCATCGTCGGGCTGGGCAATCCGGGGCGCGAGTACGAGCGGCACCGGCACAACATCGGGTTCATGGTGGTGGAGGCGCTGCTGTCACGGGCGCGCGCGGCGCTGAACCAGGAGAAGTTCGCGGCCAGGGTCGGCCAGGGCACCCTGGCGGGCGAGCGCGTCCTCTTCGTGGAGCCCCAGACGTTCATGAACCTGTCGGGCCGCTCCGTCGCGGAGGCGGCGCGCTTCTTCAAGGTGCCGGTGGCGGACGTGCTCGTCATCCACGACGAGCTGGACCTGCCCCTGGGTCGGCTGCAGCTCAAGGCCGGCGGTGGCAGCGGCGGCCACAACGGCCTCAAGAGCATCGTCTCCAGCCTGGGCGACGAGGGCTTCATCCGCCTGCGCTTCGGCATTGGCAAGCCGGAGGGCCCCAACGCCCGCGAGCGCGTGGCCGGCTACGTCCTGTCCAACTTCGACGACGGCGAGCGCCGGGAGCTGGAGTCGCTCATCGACCGGGCCATGGACATGACGGAGCTCTGGCTCCGCGAAGGCCTGTCGGTGGCCATGAACCGGTTCAACCGGAAGGTCTGAGGCGGTCCCCCTCCGGCCGACGGACAGGGCGCCCGGCCGCTTGACTTGGCGGGGGCCCCCCCATAGAAGGCCCGTTCCCTCATCGGGGATGACCCGGTGGGATGTTCTTTTTCAGCTTCCCGTGTTGGTACACGGGACGTAGCGCGAAGGTGACGGGCGCGCGGTTTCCCGTCCCCGGCGGTGGGCTCTCGTGGTCCGCTGGCCGTTTCCCCGCTCTCTGGATTCACCGGAGGGCACTCGACCCCAAGGGGAGAGAAAACAATGTCTGAGACGCAGGCCGCTACGCGGCTTCGTGAGTACGAGACCATCTTCCTGGTCAAGCCGGACCTGACGGACGACAACGTGGACAAGCTCAAGGAGCGCGTCCGCGGCATCGTTTCCCGTGAGGGTGGCAAGGTCATTCGCTTCACGGTGTGGGGCAAGAAGAAGACCCTGTTCCCCGTGGCGAAGCAGCCCCGCGCCATCTACGTGCACACCCACTTCCTGGGCGGCGCGAAGCTGGTGGCGGAAATCGAGCGCAACCTCCGCAACCTGGACGAGGTCACCCGCTACATCTCCGTGAAGCTGGCGGACGAGGTGGACCCCGAGACGCGTCCGGTGCTCGAGGACGTGAAGCTGGCCGGCGACGTGGAGGAGGCCCGCCCGGGTGCTCCCGCGGAGCGCGAGGGTGGCTTCCGTGCCGAGGAGCAGAGCGGCGACTCCGAGGAGGAGTCGACCGAGGAGGCCTGAGGGCCGCCTGGGTCAATTCGCTAGAGACCATTCCAGGATACGAGAACGCTCATGAGCAACGGAACGGATAGCAAGACGGCCTCTGCCCCCCCCGCCCGCAGTGGTGGCGGTGGTGGTGGCTTCGGCGGTGGTGGCTCGCGCGGTGGTGACCGGGGTGACCGCGGTGGTGATCGCGGCGACCGCGGCGGCGGGCTGGGCGGTGACGACGACAAGCGCGGCGGTGGCCGCGGGTTCGGCCGCAAGAAGGTCTGCCGCTTCTGCGCGGAGAAGAACGCGTCGGTGGACTTCAAGGACCAGGCGACGCTGAAGTACTTCGTCACGGAGCGCGGCAAGATCATCCCCCGCCGCATCTCCGGCAACTGCGCCAAGCACCAGCGCGAGGTGGCCGTGGCCATCAAGCGCGCCCGTGGCATCGCGCTCCTCCCCTACAACGCGGTGGTCGGCTAGTCCGCCGGTCCGCACAGGAGACTGAACATGAAGGTCATTCTGCGTGAGGACATCGAGCACCTGGGCAAGTCCGGGGAGCTCGTCACCGTGAAGGACGGCTTTGGCCGCAACTTCCTCCTGCCCCGCAAGAAGGCGGTGCTGGCCAGCGAGCAGAACCTGCGCCAGCTGGAGCATGAGAAGGCGGTCATCGTCGCTCGGAACGCCAAGCTGAAGGGCGCGGCCGAGGAGCAGGCGAAGAAGATTGGCGCCATCAAGGTCAGCATCAAGCGCCGCGTGGGCGACCAGGACAAGCTGTTCGGCTCCGTCACGGCGCTGGACATCGCGGAGGCGGTCGCCGCCGAGGGTCAGAGCATCGACCGCCGCCACATCCACCTGCCCGAGCCCATCAAGGCCCTGGGCAACTACGAGGTGGAGCTGCGCCTGCACCGCGACGTCGTCGCGAAGATCAAGCTCGAGGTCCTGCCGGAGTAGTCCTCCGCGCGGGCTTCACTGAAGTGAGAGAGGGCCGTCCGGGGCAACCCGGGCGGCCTTTTCCTTTGCGGCCCACCCCGCCCGTCCGGCTCGCGCCCGCGTGAATCCGGCTGGCGACAGCGGCGTGGAGCGCCCAGGGCGCGGTGCGTATCCCGGAGCGGAAGGAGGCTCGTCCATGAGCACCACCGCCACCCCGCCCCTCACCGATGACCACCGCCCGGACCTGGACTGGCTCCGGGTGGTGGCCATCCTCCTGCTGCACCTGTTCCACACCGGGATGATGTTCAACACCTGGGACTGGCACGTGAAGAGCGCCCAGGCCCTGCCGTGGTTGGAGCCGCCCATGGAGGTGCTGCACCACCTCCGCATGCCGCTGCTGATGTGCATCTCCGGCGTGGGCACGGCGTTCGCGCTGCGGCGGCGCTCGCTGGGCGCCTTCGCCGGGGACCGCGCGATGCGGCTCCTGGGCCCGTTGCTGTTCGGCATGTTCGTCGTGGTGCCGCCGCAAATCTACGTGGAGCGGCTCCAGCGCGGCACGCTCCAGGGAAGCTACGCGGACTTCTACCCGTCCGTGTTCGGCTTCGTGCCCTACCCCGCCGGCAGCTTCAGCTGGCACCACCTGTGGTTCGTCGCGTACCTCTTCCTCTACTGTCTTCTGGCGCTGCCCCTCCTCGCGGCGCTGCGCACGGAGAGGGGCCAGGTCTGGCTCCAGCGCGCCGAGGCCTGGCTGAGCCGGGGCTGGAACGTGGCGTGGCTGTTCCTACCGCTCGCGCTCAACGAGGTGCTGCTGCGCCGCTTCCCCCAGACGCACGCGCTGCTCGACGACCCGCGCGCCTTCATCCACTTCGGCCTCTTCTTCCTCGGCGGACACCTGCTGGGCCGGTGCCCGCGCGTGGTGGACCACCTGGTGGCCCGGCGCAAGGCGCTGCTGGGCGCCAGCGGCCTGCTCTTCGCCGTCATGGTGCCGCCGAACGCGTACGCCTTCCCGCTGGAGACGCTGGGCCGCACGGCGCTGCAGTGGCTCTTCATCCTGACGGCGCTGGCGTGGGCGCGGGCCCGCATCCACGTCCGCCGCCCCTGGCTCCGGTACGCGCGCGAGCGGGCCTACCCGTTCTACATCCTCCACCAGACGGTCATCGTCGTCGTCGGCTTCGCGGTCGTGGACTGGCCCGTGGGCCCTTGGGGTCTCTTCCTGGCGGTGCTCACGCTGACGTTCGGCCTCACCTGGGGCCTGTGTGAAGGGGTGGCCCGGGTGCCCTGGCTGCGAGCGTGCTTCGGGATGCCGGCCCGCTCGACGCGGGCCGCGCCCGTCCCCACCGCCGCCCCGATGCATACTGCCGGCTGACGCCCATGACGCCCCTGTCTCTTATGCACA
>NZ_JAAIYB010000284.1 GCF_010894475.1 Myxococcus vastator | reverse complement strand
GTTGATGACCGCGAAGAACACCAGCGGCGTGGCGATCATCTTGATGAGGTTGACGTAGAGCGTCCCCAGCGGCTGGAACCAGGGGCCCGCCGGCGCCCCCACGAGCCACCCGGCCACGGCCCCGAGCACGAACGCCCCCAGGACACGCTGCCAGAAGGGAATGCGGAACCAGGCGGAGACGAGCTTCTTCACGGGGGAGACCCTCTCGACGGTGGGCGGCGGACGATAACTCCAGCCCCCAGGCCGCGCAGGGGGAAGCGCGGGATTTGCGCCAGTGCGCCCACGCCGGGGATCCGGGGTTTGCCGCGTCCGAGCATCAGGGCCTCCCATTTATTCCCGGGGAGCGGTACACCTGGGCCCCATCATGGCCGAGACCTCTTCGCTCAACATCCCCACTGTCGACCTCGCCGACCTCGCGTCGGATGACTCCGCTCGCGTCGAGCGCGCCGCCGCGGCGATCCGCGAGGCCTTTGGCGTCTTCGGTCTCGTGTACCTGAAGAACCACGGCGTCGACACCCAGGCGCTGAACCGGTTCTACGACGCGTTCGCGGCGTTCATCGCCCGGCCCGCCGAGGAGAAGAAGCCCTACGGCCGCGCGGACATCTGGTACCAGCGCGGCTGGACGCCTCCGAACACCGAGGTCGCGGTCGCCGGCAACGGCCAGCCGGACTTCAAGGAGTGCTACTTCGTCGCGCCCTACCCCAACGACGCGCAGTCCGCGCTCGAGTTCCCGGAGCTGTACCCGGAGAACGTGTGGCCCCAGGACGCGCCGCCCTACTTCGAGGACGGCATCATGACGCTGGGCCGCTCCCTCCATGAGGCCGGCCTGAAGCTGCTCCGCGGCTCCGCCATGGCCCTGGGCCTGCCGGAGACGCTCTTCACCGACCTGTGTGATCGGGGCGCCCACGTCACCCGCGCGCTCCAGTACCTGCCGCTCACCCACGCCCAGGTGAACACGGACATCGTCTGGGGCGAGGAGCACACCGACTTCAACCTGCTCACCCTGCTCCCGGGCGGCCGCTTCCTGGACCCGGAAGGCAGCCCCGCGCCCGGCCCCGACAACAAGAGCGGCCTCTACCTCCGCACCCGCGCGACGCCGGATGCGCCCAACGGCCTCCAGGTGCGGGGAACGGCGCCCGCGGGCTGCATCGTGGCGCAGGTGGGCCAGCAGCTGGAGATCCTCACGGGTGGCACCTTCCTCGCCACGCCGCACGTCATCACCGCCCCGGGCGTGCCCGGCTGGCAGCGCCAGTCCGCCGCGCACTTCATGCACGTGCACACGAACACCGTGCTCTTCCCGCTGGAGAAGTTCCGTGGCCCGGAGGCCGTCCGGAACTACGCGCCACCCGTGCTCGCGGGCACGTATGACATCAAGACGCTGGTGGACATCGGCCTGGCGCCAGCGAGCGCGCTCGACAAGCTGGGCTACCGCCACTACGACCGGCTGAACCGCCAGCGCGCTGGCGCGTGAGTCCGGGCCGCACCGCTTGAGGCCCCGGGAGTCTCCGGGGCCTCGCGTGAAACACAGTCATCAATCAAAGACATGTAAACACAAACAAGACTGATTCACGCCTGTCTTTCATTGTCTTGCATTGACAATGGCAGACATCTGCCGTCATGTGCGCGCCAGGACGCCCGCCCCTTCGCCGAGCGAGGGGTGCAGAAACCACTGAAAAGAACTTCATGTAGGCATTGCCCTTCCGGGTGAGGCCCCTTTCCTGGCGGACAGGCAGTCCAGCGCCCCTGAAAATCACTGATACTGTGTTCAGGTGGGCATTGCGCGCCCTTCCCGGTATCGGGTCGTCCGCTCAAGCGTCAGGCGCGCGTGCTGCCCACGAAGAAACTGGCTGAAGGTTCGTTCATGTAGGCATTGCACATCCAGGACTGCGGTCTTTGGAACATCCGCTCCGGGGCCGTGCGTTGCCGCTATCCGAGTGTGTCGCCTGCGCGACAAAGATACCGTCCCAGCGGCGGAGGTCATGGCGTCCTGGTGGCAGACCGTTCAAGGGTAGCTCGCCCAGCCCCCCGCCGGTGCAACCCGCCTCAGGGGGAGGAGCTTCGCCGCACGATGCACCCCATCATCGACTTCAAGACGCTCTTCGACGTCTCGCCCAACCCGTACATGCTGCTCGACCGCGAGCTGCGCTTCGTCGCCGCCAACCCGGCATACCTGCGCGTCACGGCCAGCAAGCTGGACGAGCTGCTCGGCAGGAACGTCTTCGAGGCCTTCCCAAACGACCCGTCGGACCCGAACAACGCCAATCTCCGGCAGCTCCGGGAGTCCTTCCTGCGCGTCCTGGAGAAGCGGGCGCCGGACATCCTGGCCCTGATTGCCTACCGCGTCCCCGAGCTGACGAAGCAGGGCATCGTCTCAACGAACCGCTACTGGAGCGCCACCCACATCCCCCTGCTCGATGCCGCGGGTGAGGTGGCCTACATCCTCCAGCACACCGTGGATGTCACCGAGCTCCAGCGGCTCCAGGCGGCCGTCCAGGCCGCGACCGGGTCCGCCGCCACCGTGAACCCGCCTTCAGCCCAGCTGGAAGCAGGCGTCTTCCAGCGGGCGCTGCAGGTCCAGGAAGTGAACCTGAACCTGGACCAGGAGCGGCGCCACCTCCGGCGCCTGTTCGAGCAGGCGCCCGGCTTCATGTGCTTCCTTCGCGGCAAGGAGCATGTCTTCGAGCTGGCCAACGCGGCCTACATGCAGCTCGTCGGACACCGGGACATCCTCGGCAAGCACATCCGGGAAGCGCTGCCCGAAGTGGATGGCCAGGGGTACTTCGAGCTGCTGGACCGGGTCTTCACCACGGGCGAGGCCTTCGTCGGCCGGGGCATGAAGGTCTTCCTCCAGCGGACCCCCGACGACACGCTGGCGGAGAGCTACGTCGACCTCGTGTATCAGCCCATCATCGAGCAGGACGGGTCCATCTCCGGCATCTTCGTCCAGGGCCACGACATCACGGAGCAGAAGCGCGCCCAGGACGAGCTGCGCCAGTACAAGGACCACCTGGAGGAGCTCGTCCGGGAGCGCACCCGCGCGCTGGAGGAGAGCGAGGCCGAGCGGCGTCAGGCGGAGGCCGCCCTCCGGCAGGCCCAGAAGATGGAAGCGGTGGGCAAGCTCACCGGCGGCGTGGCGCACGACTTCAACAACCTGCTCCAGGTCATCGGTGGAAACCTGCAGCTCCTGTCCCAGGACGTGGGCGACAACGCCCAGGCGCAGCGCCGGCTGACCACGGCGGTGGGCGCGGTGGAGCGCGGCGCCCGGCTCGCGTCCCAGTTGCTGGCCTTCGCCCGGCGGCAGCCACTCAACCCCACGGTCATCAACCTCGGCCGCCTGGTCCGCGACATGGACGACCTGCTGCGGCGCGCGCTCGGCGAGGACGTGGCGCTGGAGACCGTCATCGGCGGCGGGCTCTGGAACACGTTCGCCGACCCGAACCAGCTCGAGAACGTCATCCTCAACCTGGCCATCAACGCGCGCGACGCCATGTCGGGCGAAGGCAGGCTGACCGTCGAGGCCGGCAACGCCATGCTGGATGACCACTACGCCCAGCTCCACCCGGACGTCGTGCCGGGCCAGCACGTCCTGCTGGCCATCTCCGACACCGGCTGCGGCATGCCACCCCAGGTGATGGAGCGCGCCTTCGAGCCGTTCTTCACCACCAAGCCCGAGGGCCGCGGCACGGGCCTGGGGCTCAGCATGGTGTATGGCTTCGTCAAGCAGACGGGCGGACACGTCAAGATCTACAGCGAGGTCGGCCACGGGACGACCATCAAGATCTACCTCCCCCGCTCGCTCCAGGCGGAGCTGCCGCGCCCCGAGGTCGT
Organism: Myxococcus vastator; assembly: GCF_010894475.1. Taxonomy (GTDB): domain Bacteria; phylum Myxococcota; class Myxococcia; order Myxococcales; family Myxococcaceae; genus Myxococcus; species Myxococcus vastator. The sequence goes on along the minus strand of NZ_JAAIYB010000284.1, from coordinate 7,241 downwards.
CCCCGAGCAGGTCGAAGGCGGCAACGAGACGCTGCTCGTCGTCGAGGACGACGCGGAGGTGCGCGCCACCGCGGTGGAGATGCTGACGGAGCTGGGCTACCGCGTGCTCAAGGCCTCCGACGGGCAGAGCGCGCTCGCGGTCATCCAGAGCGGCATCCCCGTCGACCTGATCTTCACCGACGTGGTGATGCCCGGACCGGTCCGCAGCCCCGAGCTGGCGCGGAAGGCCAAGGCCCTCTCCCCGGACCTGGAGGTACTCTTCACGTCCGGCTACACGGAGAACGCCATCGTCCACGGCGGACGGCTGGACCCGGGGGTCCAGCTGCTGAGCAAGCCCTACCGCCGCGAGGACCTGGCGCGGAAGATCCGCCAGCTCCTGGCCACCCGGCAGCAACGCATCGCCCAGCGCGAGGCCACCCAGCCCACCCGTGGCGCCACCGCGCCGGCCCCCGTCCGGGCGAAGCGGACCTCGCTGCGCATCCTCCTGGTGGAGGACGACGAGAACATCCGCCTCCCCGCGTGCGAGCTGCTGGAGACGCTGGGCCACACGGTGACGGCCGTCACCCGCGCGGAAGAGGCCACGCCCCTCCTGGGCGCGGGGAACTTCGACCTCCTGTTCACCGACGTGAGCCTGCCCGGCCAGTCCGGCCTCGAGCTGGCGCACCAGGCCGTCCAGGACGTGCCGGGCCTGCGCGTCATCATCGCGTCCGGCCATGGAACCCACCTGGACACGGGCGACAAGGGGCCCATCTCCGGCGCCATCCTCTTGCCCAAGCCCTACGGCCTGTCCCAGATCGAGCAGGCGCTCGCCCAGGTCATGGCCTGAAGGTGAATTCAGGTTCATGCACTGCGTCATGTAGACGGCGCGCGCGGGGCGCTTGCTCCTCACGCGCCAAAGTCCGTTAATCGGGCGTATGAAATTCCTGAGAGAGCTCCGCTCGGTCCTCAACCTGACCGTGCTGGTGGCCGGGCTCGGCTACTTCGTCGACCTCTTCGACATCACGCTGTTCGGCGTGGTGCGTGTCGCATCGCTCAAGGACATCGGCCTCACCGACCCGGCCGACATCCTCCAGAGCGGCCTGCTCATCTACAACGCGCAGATGGTGGGAATGATGGTGGGGGGCCTGCTCTGGGGCGTGCTCGCCGACAAGCGCGGACGCCTGTCGGTGATGTTCGGCTCCATCCTGCTCTACTCCTTCGCGAACCTGGCCAACGCCTTCGCCTGGGACGTCACCAGCTACGCGGTCTTCCGCTTCCTGGGCGGCGTGGGGCTCGCGGGTGAGCTGGGCGCGGCCATCACCCTGGTGGCGGAGTCCCTGCCCAAGGAGAAGCGTGGCCTGGGGACCACCATCGTCGCCACGCTGGGCATGCTCGGCATCGTCGCCGCGGCCTTCGTGGGCCAGCACCTGCACTGGAAGACGGCCTACCTCACCGGCGGCTTCATGGGCATCGCGCTGCTCTTCGCGCGCTTCAAGGTGTCGGAGTCGGAGCTGTTCACCAAGAAGACGGACCCCTCGCGCGCCAACCCGCTGCTGCTCCTCACCGGCGGCCGGTTCCTCAAGTACATCTGCTGCATCCTCGTCGGTGTCCCCATCTACTTCACCACGGGCATCCTCTTCACCTTCGCGCCCGAGCTGACGGCGGGCCTCAACGTCCAGGGCACCGTGACGGCCGGCAACGCCATCCTCTATGGCTCCATTGGCCTGACGCTGGGAGACTTGCTGGCGGGCGTCTTCAGCCAGTGGCTCAAGAGCCGCAAGCGCGCGGTGGCGATGAACCTCTGCGCGGGCTTCCTGCTGATGCTCGTCTACGGCCTCACCCCGGGCCTCACCAGCACCATGGTGTACGGGCTGAGCTTCCTGATTGGCATCACCGTGGGCTACTGGGCCGTGCTGGTGACCATGGCCGCCGAGCAGTTCGGCACCAACATCCGCGGCACCGTGGCCACCACCGTCCCCAACTTCGTGCGGGGCTCGGCGGTGCTCGCGGCCAGCGGCTTCGCCTACCTCAAGGGGGATCTGTCGGTGTCCACCGCGGCGCTCATCGTCGGCAGCGTCTGCTTCGGCCTGGCCCTGCTGGCCCTCACCCGGCTGGAAGAGACGTTCCACCGGGACCTGGACTACGAGGAGACGGCGACCGGCCCACAACCGGCCGCCCAGCCCTCTCAGTCCGGCACCTGACGCACGGCGCGGCGCTCACGGGGCGCGCCGCGCGTTGAATCGGACGTTCTCCCCGGCAGCCGTTGCTCCGGGGCCCCGGGATTCATACAGCGCGCGCATGGAACCTGTGTCGCTGCGTCCCATCCAGAAGGTCCTCTGCGCCAACCGCGGTGAGATTGCCATCCGCGTCTTCCGCGCGTGCAACGAGCTGGGCATCCGCACCGTCGCCATCTACAGCGACGAGGACCGCACCCACGAGCACCGCCACAAGGCCGACGAGGCGTACCTCGTGGGCCGGGGCAAGCGCCCCGTGGAAGCCTACCTGGGCATCGACGAAATCCTCGACGTGGCCGTCAAGGCGGGCGTGGACGCCCTCCACCCCGGCTACGGCTTCCTGTCGGAGAACGCCGCCTTCGCGGAGGCGTGTGAGCGCCGCGGCATCCGCTTCATCGGGCCGCGCTCGGACGTGGTCCGCACCATGGGCGACAAGGTCGCCGCCAAGCACCTGGCCGAGGCGTGCGGCGTCCCGGTGGTCCCTGGCGTGACGCTGGAGGGCGACGACGCGCACGTGCTGGAGCAGGCCCGCGCCTTCTTCGCGAAGCATGGCGGCCCCGTCCTGGTGAAGGCGGCCCATGGCGGCGGCGGCCGGGGCATGCGCGTGGTGCGCGAGGCGCAGGAACTGGAGGACGCGCTGGCCTCCGCGCGCTCGGAGGCGAAGAGCGCGTTCGGCTCCTCGGCGGTGTTCCTGGAGCGCTTCCTGGAGCACGTGCGCCACATCGAGGTGCAGCTCCTGGGCGACCTGCACGGCAACCTCGTCCACCTGCATGAGCGGGACTGCTCCGTGCAGCGGCGCCACCAGAAGGTCATTGAGATTGCCCCCGCCCCCAACCTGGCGCCGGCGGTGAAGGAGGCCATCTGCGACGCGGCGGTGCGGCTGGCGCGCGAGGCCGGCTACACCAGCGCCGGCACCGCCGAGTTCCTGGTGGCGGGCGACGCCTTCTACTTCATCGAGTGCAACGCCCGCCTCCAGGTGGAGCACACCGTCACCGAGCAGGTGACGGGCGTGGACCTGGTGCAGAGCCAGCTTCGCATCGCGGAGGGCTACCGGCTGGACGCGCCGGAGGTGGGCATCTCCCGGCAGCAGGACGTGGTGCCGCGGGGCTACGCGGTGCAGCTGCGCGTCACCACCGAGGACCCCGCCCACCAGTTCATGCCCGACGCGGGCGTCATCACCGCCTGGCGCGCGGCCACCGGCTTCGGCATCCGGCTGGACGGCTCCAACGGCTACACCAACGCCGTCATCTCCCCCTACTACGACTCCATGCTGGTGAAGGTCATCGCCTACGCGCCCACGTTCCAGGGCGCGGTGATGAAGGGCCAGCGCGCGCTGCGCGAGTTCCGCATCCGCGGCGTGAAGACGAACCTGCCCTTCCTGGAGAACGTGCTCGCCCACCCCGCCTTCCAGCAGGGCGAGACGTACACGCGCTTCATCGACGAGACGCCGGAGCTGTTCCAGCTGGAGCCCCGCCGGGACAGGGCCACCAAGCTGCTCCAGTACCTGGGCGACGTCATCGTCAACGGGCACCCCACCATCAAGAAGGACCAGCGGCTCAAGCCCACGCAGTTCATGGAGCCGCGGCTGCCGGTGACGCCTTCGGGCCCGGTGCCTCGGGGCACCGCGCACATCCTGGCGGAGAAGGGCCCGCGCGGCCTGGCCGACTGGGTGCTGGCCCAGCAGCGCGTGCTGCTGACGGACACCACCATGCGGGACGCGCACCAGTCCCTGCTGGCCACGCGCATGCGCACGCGGGACCTCCTCCGCGTGGCCCCGGCCACCGCGCACCTGGCCTCCGACTTGTTCAGCCTGGAGAGCTGGGGCGGCGCCACCTTCGACACCGCCTACCGCTTCCTCAACGAGGACCCGTGGGCCCGCCTGCGCGCGCTCAAGGCCGCCGCGCCCAACCTGCTCCAGCAGATGCTCCTGCGCGGGGCCAACGCCGTGGGCTACACGAGCTACCCGGACAACGTCGTGGAGGCCTTCATCGACGAGGCGGCCGAGGCGGGCGTGGACGTGTTCCGCATCTTCGACAGCCTCAATGACCTGGGCAGCATGGAGGTCTCCATCCGCCGCGTGCTGACGACGGGCAAGGTGGCGGAGGTGGCCATCTGCTACACGGGAGACGTCGCCAACCCCAAGCGCACGAAGTACACGCTGGACTACTACGCGGACCTCGCGAAGCGGATTGAAGACGCCGGCGCGCACTTCCTCTGCATCAAGGACATGGCGGGCCTCTTGCGTCCGCGCGCCGCGGCCATGCTGGTGCGGCGTCTGCGCGAGGTGACGCGGCTGCCCATCCACCTGCACATGCACGACACGTCCGGCAATGGCATCGCCAGCTACCTGGAGGCCATCGAGCAGGGCGTGCACGTGGTGGACGTGGCGCTGGGCAGCATGGCGGGCCTGACGAGCCAGCCCAGCCTCAACGCGCTGGTCAGCGCCCTGCGCGGCCACCCGCGCGAGACGGGCCTGGCCAACGCGCGCCTGCAGCCGCTGGCCAACTACTGGGAGGACGTGCGCGAGTACTACGCCCCCTTCGAGGCCGGCCTCAAGAGCACCACCAGCGAGGTGTACTACCACGAGATTCCAGGCGGCCAGTACTCCAACCTCCGGCCGCAGGTGGCGGAGCTGGGCCTGCTGGGCCGGTGGAACGACGTGAAGGACGCCTTCGCGCTGGTGAATGTCCTGGTGGGCGACATCCCGAAGGTGACGCCGTCGTCGAAGATGGTCGGCGACTTCGCCATCTTCCTGCTCAAGAACGACCTCACGGTGCGCGCCGCCACGCTGGCGGAGGCGGCCGCGCTCACGCGCCAGAAGCTGATTGAGCAGGCGCCGCGGCTGGACTTCCCCACCAGCGTGGTGGGCTACTTCCGGGGCGAGCTGGGCCAGCCGCCCAACGGCTTCCCGGAGGATTTGCGCGCCGCCGTGCTCAAGGGACTGCCCCGCGTGGAGGGACGGCCCTCCGCCAGCATGCCGCCGCTGGACCTGGACGCGCTCCAGCGGGAGCTCTCCGCGAAGACGGGCCACGCGCTCACCCGCGTGGACGCCATCTCCAGCGCGCTCTACCCGCGTGTCATGGCCGGCTACCTGGAGGACCTGGGGCGCTACGAGGACGTGTCCATCCTCGACACCCCGAACTACTTCTACGGCATGGAGGTGGGACAGGAGGTCTGGGTGGACCTGGAGCCGGGAAAGACGCTGGTCATCAGCCTGTCCGCGGTGGGCGAGCCGGATGAAGAAGGCGTGCGCACCGTCTACTTCGCCCTCAACGGCCACACCCGCACCGTGCACGTGAGGGACCGCGGCCGCGCCGCCACCGTGGAGACGCGCCGCCAGGCGGACCGCGCCAACCCCCACCACGTCGCGGCGAGCATGCCGGGCACCGTCATCGCCCTGCACGCCAGGCCGGGAGACACCGTGGAGGCGGGCGCGGCCCTCGTCACCCTGGAGGCGATGAAGATGGAGACGGTGGTGCGGGCCCCCCGCGCCGGCACCGTGGCGGAGGTCGTCCCGGCGCTCAAGGCCTCCGTTCAGGGTGGCGATCTGCTGGCGGTGCTCCAGTGACGGAGAGCCCGCGCTCTCAGAAGGTCACCGTCATCACCAGGGTGTCTGAGTAGGCGCCCGCGGGGATGGCCTGACCGGCCGGGATGCGCCCGAAGATGGGCACCGTCACCTCCTGCCCGGACACGGGAATGACGGGCCCGTAGCGCCCGGTGCCGCCCGCGCCGTTGCCCCAGATGATGAGGCGCGTGGCGTCCAGGTAGAGGTTGTACCGCAGGCGGGGAGCGCCCGAACCCGCCATGGCGCGCGCCTGGGGGTCGCCCGAGCCTCCGGCGCTGAAGGTGATGGTGACCGGCGTGAGCTGCCCCTCACACCGGTAGGTGATGCTCCCGGCCGAGTCCCGGGGCAGCAGGTCGGTGGTGAGGTAGGTGCCAAAGCTCACCCCCATCGTGCCGCGAATCTGGCAGACGGCGCCCGCCAGGCCGGGCAGCAGGCCGCACGCGCCCGCCACGATGAACGCGGCCGCCCTAGTTCGCATCGTCATGGACACACCTCACAGTTCCCAGGTCAACGACGTTGCCCTCCTGGGATGGAACCTCCAGGGAGGTCGCGCAGCGGCCCTTGGGGTAGACGACCGTCGCCGGCAGGCGGCCTTCGGGCAGGCCCACCAGCTCGAACTCTCCATTCCACCCGATGGGGGAGCGCCACGTCTCTCCGTCCCGCTCGACGCGAATCTCGCCGTAGGACAGCCAGCGCGTGTCCTCCGCCGAGGCGATGGTCACCTTGCCCCGGTAGGCGCGGATCGTCTGCGCCTTGAAGTCCAGCACCACGCCGCCCCGCTGGTACGTGGCCACCACCTGCTCCGTGGAGCGGATGTAGACGTCCAGCGGCACCTGATGTTCCGCCAGCGAGAGCCGGTTGGCGTTGTAGGCCTGGAGCCGCGTCACCACCAGCTCACCGCTGGAGTCCGTGCGTCCGATTTCGTGGTTGTTGAGCCGCACGCCGACGCCCTCCACGCCCTTCACGCGGACCAGCGCGTAGCCCTGGTCCACCGCGCGCGTGGGGCGTACGCGTCCGCCAATCAGCACCAGGCCGCCCGCGACCTCGGCCATGCCCGCTAGCTGGCCCTGGAACCACTCCGCGCCCGCGCTGACGCGGCCCACGTTGGAGTCGAAGTCGGCGCGCGCCATCGCCTGGTCCACCGCCCCCGCCCGGCCCTGCACCTGGTAGCCCAGGCCGCCCTCCATGGGCACCGAGCGGGCGATGTCCACCGACGTGGTGCCCTTCCCACGCAGCGCCTGGGAGTGCCCCACCGTGCCCGTGGTGCGGGAGTCGAAGATGGCGTTCAGGAACACCATCCCCTCGATGGTGGAGCCGCCTCGCGCGGAGTTGCCGCGGCTGGCGGAGAAGGACAACGTCGACCAGTCGTTCAGCCGCGCGGAGGTGGTGGCGCCCAGCCACGTCGTCCACCCGGACTGCTGGTAGCGCGACAGCATCGCCTGCCCGCCCACGCTGACCCCCTC